>JBEVLT010000313.1:0-8838 GCA_040509055.1 Chitinophagaceae bacterium | reverse complement strand
AGTTTTGTTCAATGCAGAAGAGGGTAATAAATCTGCATATGTAAATGATTGCAGGATACTCTTTCCAGGAAACTATATCATGATTGCTGCCTGCGGCTAAGGATGGAATGATTGCATTATTCAGCCCGGCGCTTGCATATGCGGCATATTTGTATTTTCTTTCGGCAAACAGTGTTCTTTATCCTTTAACCCAAACCTCCATGCTATGACAACCACGACAACCCGCATTGCCCTGTACATCGGCAATGACCTTTACCCAACAAATAATGTTGTTCCGCAAGCAACCATTGATACGCTCCAGGACAGCCCGCTTACCAGCCCCATTCTCAGTCTGCTCAATCATGATTCCAGCAACGATACGCTGGTGTACAACGATGGCACCAACCCCATGTTCAACAGTTCAGGGAACTTCATCGGACCTACTGCATGGGCAGCGACCATATCCGTGCTGCGCAACAATGCCATCCGGGAAATATACATGTCGTTTTCAACCAATGGCACCGACTGGCTGGCCGGGTTGCTGCAAACGAATCACGGAGCAGCGATGGATATCCTTGTATATTTGAAAAACACGCTGGGGCTCGATGGCATCGACCTGGACTACGAAAGCGATACCTCTTCCGGCAGCAATATGTACCCGGTGGCCAAAGCAGCTGTCGCTGCAGGGCTGAAATTGACGGCGGCACCTTATTTTTCTCCCGGCGACTGGCAGGCCTGGGTGGAATATGTGCAGGGACTGGGCGGCACGGTGAGCTGGCTGAACCTGCAATGCTATGCCGGCGGCAAGTCTAATAATCCCGGCGCCTGGAACTTTATCGGGGTGCCGATCGTAGCCGGAAGCTGTACAAGCTGTGGCAGCCCGCAAACCACCTGCAGCCCGTCCGACATGCAGGCTCTTTTTACACTGTGGAGAACCGGTACGGGCAGCGTGTCGCAACAATGCTGGTGGGGTACACCCAACACAGGCCCGCAGGCAATAGGCGGCGGTTTCATCTGGGCTTATTCTTCCATAGCCGGCAGCCAGTTCCTCCCTTATATGAACGCCTTAAAAACCGGGCTGGGCATGTTTACAGTTCAGGCCAACCAGGCATGGCTAAATACCGGTTTGACCATAACGCAGGGTCAGACGCTCTCCATATTCTATCAAAATGGCCTGTGGACAGCCGATCCGCAAACGAATGGCGGTAATTTGTATGATGCTGCCGGATGCCCGGGCATTATTGTGACGCAGCCCGGTTACACCCTGATAGGGGCCAATATGGGTGCTTTGTGCGGTTTTATCGGGAGCCAGCCTGCCGGCAATGGCTCGTCCCCGGCTTTCCTGATCGGTGATGGTTATACCGCGCCAGCTCCGGTGAGCGGCGTGCTTTGGCTCTGTATCGACGATGACCTGGAAGGATTATACGGGGCCGGTCTAACCGACAATACCGGCAGTGTTACCGTCACCATCAATATTACGTAGACCTCTTTCGTAAAGACGAAGGAAGGCGGGGCCAGCGATGACCCGGTTTCCGCCTGTAAATGACAAGAACGCTTGTCCGCTCCTGTTCCCAACCGTTTGTCCTGAATCCTGATCAATTTTTTGACAAGGCTTGGAGAAATGATTTTTTTTACTTTAACTTTGAAATACAAAGTGCTTTTATATTAAGATTGCTTTGGGTTTACTCACAACAAATAAACATAATGAATATGATGCAGACACAGTATCCGGCAGCCCGGCCTGTTCACCGGGTTTCCGCCGTCAAACCCATTCTCACCGGCGCAGGGATTGCCCTGTCCCTGATCGTCGTTTTTCTCCTTGGCGTCAACAACGCCGACCCGGCCTGGGGTAAGTACTGGATGATCCGGCCGCTGCTCATCGTACCGCTGGCCGGGGCAGGGGGCGGCCTGTTTTATTACCTGATGGATCGTTGGCGCCCCCGCTTCGGGTGGAACAGGATCGTGGTGATCATCGTGAGCGTGATTGCCTATATCATCGGGTTGTGGATTGGGACTATCCTGGGGCTTGACGGCACATACTGGAATTGACGGAGATCGTAGCGACAACTGAAACACATGGCAATTTCATCCAGGCTGGATCGCCTTCACGCACAGGTAAAGCAAAACAGGTGGCTGAGGTACTTTACGATCTTTTGCCGTATGGGGCTGGCACTTGGCTTCCTGCCCTCCGGATTTGTAAAGATCATGGGGGAGCGGTTTACGTCCTTGTCCGTCAATCATCCCATGGGGCATTACCTGGAAGCGCTGCACCATACCGGTTATTATTACACCTTTATCGGCGTGCTGCAGGTGACGGCAGCCATCCTGTTACTCATTCCGCGTACGGCCACGCTCGGCGCCCTGTTGTATTTTCCCATTATCCTGAACATTTGCATCCTGTCGCGGGCCGTACGCTTTGATGGTTCTTTTCTTTCATCCCCGCTGATGGTACTGGCCAACCTGTACCTGCTTTGCTGGGATTACGATAAGCTGAAATTAGTTCTTCCTTTTCGCCGTGCAGTAATTGAACCCCGGCCGGGCCCGCCTGATAACCGGTTCCCGGTCAGGTTTTTCGGCGGTGTGCTTGCGGCAGTTGCCATCCTGGCGCTGGTGGTGGTATTCGCATTCGATATCAAGCCCCGCAATACACCATCCGAATGCAGGGAGCAATGTGCCGGCAGCAAGGACCCCGGGGCCTGCCATGATTTCTGTGATTGCATTCACCAGCAGGGCCGCCCGCTTGACCAATGCCTGGAGGAATATCACAAGACGCTGAAGAAGGCCAGGCCTGCGCCATAAGACACGATCATTTTCCTGTATCAGCAATGCTAAATCCCCGACAATGAAAATAGATATCATCATTGCCTATATGCAGCGCTACGAGTTCGGGCACGAGCGTGATTTCGTGCCGCCGGTCACGGGTATCCACCTGGCCGCGATTACGCCCGCCCGACACGAAGTGCGGGTATTTCACCAGCAGATCGATCGCATCGATCCCGATACCGATGCGGACCTGATCGCTATCTCGTTCTTCAGCGGCTTTGCTATGGCAGCGTACCGGCTGGCCGTTGAATTTAAGAAAAGAGGAAAGACCGTGATTGCCGGCGGCCCCCATGTTACCTATTGCCGGGAAGAAGCCCTGACTTATTTCGATGCCATCGTAACCGGGGAAGCGGAAAACGTGTGGCCCCAGCTGCTGCAGGACCTCGAAGAAGGACGGCTACAATCCATCTACACCGGTACGCCCTGCGACATGACCAACCTGCCCACTCCGCGATACGACCTGCTGCCGGATAAATTTTTTATTAAAAAAGTGATCCAGGCTACCCGCGGCTGCCCGTTTTCCTGTTCCTTCTGCACGGTGCCATCGTTAAATCCAGGTTTTCGCCTGCGGCCGGTAGAAGATGTGATCAGGGATGCAGCCTACGACCGGTTCCCGTACTGGTGGCAGCGAAAGATCGTCTGGTTCTGGGACGATAACCTGACCATCAAACGGCCCTATATCCGGCAGTTGTTAACCGAAATGATCCCAATGAAAAAATGGTGGCTGACACAGGCCAGCATGGACATTGCCAAAGATCCCGAACTGCTGGACCTGATGAAAGCTTCCGGCTGCATCGGCGTATTCCTGGGTATCGAATCGTTTGGCGTGGAGTCGCTGGCAGATGCCAACAAGCGGCAAAATAAAATAACGAACTATAAGCAGGCGGTAAAAGCCATCCGCAAGCGTGGTATCGCGGTCATGGCCGGTTTTATCGCCGGGTTTGACCATGACGATGAACAAAGTATCGTCAACATGGCGGACCAATTGATGGAGATCGGCATCGATGTGCCGTTCCTCAGCATCATGACGCCTTTCCGCGGAACCGCCATTTATACCAAACTGAGTCAGCAAGGCAGAATAGCGGAGGACCGGAACTGGAATTTTTACAATGGGTATAATGTTGCCTTCCGGCCCCGGCAGATGGACGAGGATCAGCTGTTGCAGGCGCACCGGACGCTGTGGAAAAAATCTTTTTCGCCTTTTTATGCGTTCAGGCGGATCATGAAGGGGCTGTTTACGTTACGCAGCGGCGCGTTACTGCTGTCGTTGTTTATGAACTCGTTTTATGCTTATAAACGGATCCGGAAAAATTACCCGATCGACATGAGCCGGCGAACGGACCTGAGCAAAGCCGCGCCGTTGCCGGCAAAGACCAGAAAACAGGCTGTACCGGAGAGCAGCGACTACCAGGCGGAACCACTGGCTGCCGGTTGAAAATAACCTGGTTAAATGCAGGTGCCTTCTGGCACAGTTCTTTGAAACCGTCCGGTAACAACAAAGATGCAACCGGCTGTTGATTTTTAAACATCAGTTCTTCAGGGCCGAGAGGCAAACATTGACGATATCGTCAAAGGCTTTTTTGCTGGCGTCGAATTTTACCGTCACACGCAGCCCGCACAGCGAGTTGAAGATAAACCGGGCAAGTGAACGGGCCGGGTATTTTGCGGTAAAAATTCCTTCGTCCTGGCCCTTCCTGACAGCCCGGCATACTGCATCTTCAAAATCGTGCATGATGGAATTTACGATAGTGGCGACCTCCCTGTCGAAAGGGGCTAATTCCACGGCTGAATTGACCATGAAACAACCCCTGGAATGGTTTTCATCAAGCGCTTCGGTTTTGACAAATTCGAAAAGGCTCCTGATATAAGCTTCGGGATCGGGCGTGGTGCCGGCTTCGCTAACCGCATCATCGATGCGCTGCCTGCGGTATTGGTGCAGCGCCCTGATAAAAAGCGAATGCTTATCGCCATAGGTGTCATACAGGCTGGACCTGCTGATGCCCAGCCCTTCCACCAGGTCCTGTGCCGAAGTAGCATTGTATCCCTTCTGCCAGAACAAGTTCATGGCTTTGTCCAGCACCTGCTGCTCGTCAAATACTTTGGTCCGTGCCATACTAAATAGTTGTGAAGTGAAATTGCGCCACAAAGATAGAATAACGGAATGAATGTTCCGTATGAAGGCGGAAATTAAGCCCTGAACGGTTCATTCACCGCCGCTGCTCCGTCGATCGTATACTCCGCGCCGGAAATAAATGAAGCATCGTCCGAGGCAAGGAATACCGCCAGTTTTGCCACTTCTTCCGGTTGTGCATAGCGCTTGAACGGCATCTTGCTTTGCATAAAAGCATTCATTTGCCGGATCACTTCTTCGGGAAACCCTGCCTTGACGGATAGCTCCGTGTCGACCATACCCGGCGAGAGCACATTCACCCGTATTGTACGGCCGGCCAGTTCGATGGCTGCCGTCCGGCTGTAGGCATTCAGCGCTGCCTTGCTGGCCGCATAGATGGCCGTGCCTGCTCCGACAGCAAAAGCACTGACGGAAGACAAATGAATCACCGATGCTCCTTCGGAAAGAAGGGGAATGAATTTTTCAGTAGTGAAAACAGCGCCTTTGAAATTCACATCCATGATCAGGTGAAACGTCTCTTCTGTGATCTGGCCGACAGGCTCGGCAAAGAATACCCCGGCATTGACGAACAGGATATCCACTTTGCCGAACCGGGATTTTACCTGCTCCACCAGCTCTGCTGTATCGGCGGTTTTTGCAGCATCAGCATGGATACCCGTAGCCCGGGGACCTAATGCAGTGACGGCAGCATCGATGGCCTGCTGGTTGCGGCCCGTAAGGATCACCTGTGCGCCTTCGGCAATGAATTGTTTGGCAGTGGCGAAGCCAATTCCGGAAGTGCCGCCGGTGACCACGGCGATCTTGTCTTGTAGTTTAGGCATGATAGATCAGTTAATATTGGAATGATTGTTCCGCAAATCTACTAAATACGGAATGAATGTTCCAAAAAAATATATCCGATTATTTTTCGGGCAGGCCGTTCTCCCTTGCCCAACCGGGTGACTGCCGGCGCCGTATACAACTAATAGTTACATTTGAAGCAGGCTTTGAACACCAACATCTTTAACAGATCAACATGCATTTCACCAAACTTGTCCCCAATATTTTTTACAAAGACATCCGGTCGGGCCTGAAGATCTTTGTCGACTGCCTGGAGTTTACCCCTGGCCACCAGGAGCTGAACGCACATCAGCCGTTCTGCGTGGTGGAAAAAGACGGGCTGCGTATCAATCTTTTCCAGAATGCGGAATATGCGGCAAAGGACCATCCCGAATTCCGGCTGGTGACTACCAATATTGAGGAGGTGTATGAAAAGGTAAAGTCAACCCACCCGGAGCTGTTGCATCCCAACCTGAGCCAGATCACGCTGCGGCCATGGAAAGCAAAGGAGTTTGCCCTGATGGATGAGCAGATCGGCATCGTGATCCAGCAATGGTAAGATATGTTGCCGCGTAAACGAATCAATATGAGAAAGAAGGTCCTTCTCTTCTTTGTTTTGCTGCTTACGGCCTTGGTGGTCTATTTTTCATCCGCCAGCACGGTCACCGGCAATCTGGATGCATACGTTTATGAGCTGCCTTTCAAACCCGGTACAACCCATAAAGTGGTGCAGGGCTATGGCGGCCGGTTTTCCCATAATCATAAAGCAGCACTGGACTTTGACCTGCCGGAAGGGACAGGCATATATGCGGCAAGAGAAGGTACGGTGTATAGCTTTCGGGAAGATAGTGAGAAAGGAGGCATTTTTTCCGCGAATAACGATGCCAACTATATCATCATCCGGCATCATGATGGAAGCTTTGGCTGTTACTGGCATTTGCAGAAGAATGGCGTGGTGGTCAAAAAGGGAAGTGTGGCCAAAGGACAGCTGATCGGCTATAGCGGCCGTACCGGGTTTGCCTTACAGCCTCACCTGCATTTTGCCGTAAAGCGCAGGCTGAATTATAACAAGGACTCATTTGTGCGGACCAAATTCAGAACGGCAAAAGGAATCCTGCTGCTGGAAAAAGGCAGGAAATATGAAAATCCTGCGCTGCCCTAGCTTGATATGGTCCACGCTTACCCGCAGGAAAACAACGACTGATGACAACAAAAAAATATACCGGTGTCCGTCCGCAAACAGTTTTCCTGTTACGGCTGTATTGCTTTTTGTCTTTTCTTTTTTAACGCGCGACCGGGGGATAGACCTTCATGTACATGATACCATGTTTGTGATTGCGGCACGCCATGCCCTATTGGTCTTGTCTTTTTTTGCGCTGCTGATCGCCTTGATCTATTTATTGGCCGGGAATGTTTTATGGTCAAAGTACCTGACCTGGTTTCATGTGATCGTCACCCTTGTTGTACTGGTCGTTTTTTCCTGGGCAATGATCAGGGATGACAAACCGGATCCGGAAGGTATTACCTGGACGGATAGGCATAAACAGCAGGCCACCGTCCTGTTTTTTACAATTGTCTTTCTCGCCGGCAAAGCAGCTTTCGTGGTAAACCTCGCAGGCGGCATTGTCAAACACCTGCTCGGGCGGAAAGGAAAAGCATAAACATTTTTATGCCACGCATCACTTGTAACAGCTCTTCCGCCGGTCAGTCTATTGCAAAACTTCGTATTTTGGATCTAAATGTTCAAATCTACCCGGCTCTATATCAAATTGCGGCATGATACCGTGGAGATCACCAACCTGGAAACCGGGCAAACCGTCACGCAGCAGGCAACCCTGCCTTTTTCATCGGCGGGACAGGTAGTAGGAAATTTTCAACATGTGGAAAAAGCGATTGCAGCCGTTCTTCGTGAGCTGGGTACGACGCGTTCGTTCTGGCGATCGCTGAAAGTACTGGTGCAGCAACAGGAGGGCAGCGAAGGCGGGCTAAGCGATATCGAAAAAAGAGCCCTGCGCGACCTGGGCGAACTAACCGGTGCACGTAAAGTTTATTTGGTGGAGGATGAGCGGCCGCTTTCCGTTGCCGAAGCCTTATCCTGTTTCGGTTGAAAGCAAAAAGGCCAAAAGCTGATAAAATGAAGTTTGACCACTATAACATCAGGCAGTTGACGGCCGGCGACCTGGCACCCTATTTCAATATGGTAGAGCGCAACCGCAAGCAGCTCGAAGATTTTTTTACAGGCACGGTGTCCAGGACACGCACGCTGGAAGACACAACCGATTTCCTGGCCGAAATGGTGGAACGGGCGAAGAACAGGACGTATATGCCTTACGTGATTGTGGATGAGCTCAGTGGGCAATTTGCCGGTTTCCTGGACCTGAAAAATATCGACTGGTCCATTCCCAAAGCCGAAACCGGCTGCTATATCGACACCAGCCTGGCCGGCAAAGGAGCAGGTACCCGGGCTTTTCAACTTTTTTGTACGTACTGCTTTGAAACCCTGGGCTTCCGGAAACTTTTTCTGCGGACACATGAGAGCAATACGGCTGCAAAACGCCTGGCGGAACGTTGCGGATTTGAACGCGAGGGCGTGCTGCGCCATGATTATAAAACCACCTCGGGCCTACTGGTAGACCTGGTCTATTACGGCCGCCTGAACGATCCGGCTTCTTCCCGGACGGTATCGTTCGAGGATTATTATTCCGGCAAACTGCTTTCAGACCAGGAGGCGCTGTTGCAGGAAAACTATACAAAAGTATTTTCCATAGATGGAGCGGTTAAAAAGAAAGAGGAATACACAAAAAAGAAACTGGACAATATCGTTTTCTATAAATCTGTTGGGGAAGATGACCTTCCTGTCATTAATTCCATCAGGTCTGAATATGGTGCGGTATCCTTTGTGCTGGTAGAGCGGGAGATGTCGGGCAGCTATCGTATCGAAACCGGCAGGGCTTTTACACCCGATGGCATTTATGATGACTACCATTATATTATGCTGTTTGATGCTGCGAACCAGCTGATTTTTGAGAAGATCGTGAATCTTTTCAACGGTCAGCAGGAAACCGATCTGAGAAAATACTGTAAGG
>JBEVLT010000312.1:0-3221 GCA_040509055.1 Chitinophagaceae bacterium | reverse complement strand
TGTACCGTGTCAGGAATTACAACCTACATTATCAAAAGCCGTTGCGGCATCAGCACGTCGGCTAATTACCACACCGGCACATTTACAGTTCATCGGCATCCACACCCAGCTTCAGCAGGTCCATACCGAAATGCAGGCCGCGCTCAGTCAGTACCTGCTCGATCTCGGCAAGCGATTTCTGACCGAAGTTGCGGAACTTCATCAGGTCTTCCTGCTCGTACTGTACCAGCTCGCTCAGGGAGTTGATCTTGGCCGCTTTCAGGCAGTTGAAGGCACGAACGGACAGGTCCAGGTCTTCCAGCGGGGTCTTCAGCACCTTGCGGAGCTGCAGTGTTTGCTCGTCTACCAGGTCTTCTTTCTTCTCTTCTTTGTTATCGAAAGTGATGTTCTCGTCGGTAATGATCATCAGGTGCTGGATCAGGATGCGGGAAGCTTGCTTCACCGCTTCTTCCGGATGAATGGTACCGTCGGTAGAAACTTCCATGATGAGCTTCTCGTAGTCTGTACGCTGCTCCACACGGGTATTCTCGATCGTGTACTTCACGTTCTTGATCGGCGTGAAGATCGAGTCGATAGGAATATAACCCAGGGGCGCTTCTTTCGGCTTGTTCTCTTCGGCAGGAACATAACCGCGGCCTTTGCCGAGTGTCAGTTCGATATCCAGCCGGGCTGAAGAATCCAGCGTGCAGATCAGCAGGTCAGGGTTCATCACCTGCAGGGAATGGGTACCCTCGCCGATCATACCGGCAGTGAATTCTGTTTTATTTTTCAGTGACAGCATGATCTTCTCATTTGCCACTTCATGATCCACGATCTTTTTGAAACGAACCTGCTTCAGGTTCAGGAAAATTTCCACCACATCTTCGCTTACACCTTTGATGGTAGCGAATTCATGCTCCACTCCTTCGATCTTTACACCTACGATAGCGTAGCCTTCCAGTGAATTCAGCAGCACACGGCGCAGTGCGTTGCCGATGGTTACACCGTAACCAGGCTCCAGGGGACGAAATTCGAATTGGGCTTCGAAATCAGTCGCCTTTTGCAGAATGATCTTATCCGGTTTCTGGAAATTTAAAATAGCCATATTGACTTTTAGATTTGAATTTACAATTTGATACCCGTCATCCTCTTACTTGGAGTACAACTCGACGATCAGCTGTTCCTTGATGTTTTCCGGAACGCTTTCTCTTTCGGGGTAGGTAATGAATGTGCCTTTGAACTCGGTTTCATTCCAATCCAGCCAGTTGAATTTGGGGTTTTTGCCGCGCACCACGCTGGTGATCGAGCTTCTTTCCTTGCTGCCATCCTTCAATGTAACAACATCTCCGGGTTTTAGTTGATAAGAAGGAACGTTCACCACGTCGCCGTTCACCTCGATGTGTTTGTGGCTCACGAGCTGGCGGGCAGCCGGGCGGGAAGGAGCGATACCCATGCGGAAAACGGCATTGTCAAGACGGGCTTCCAGCAGCTTGATCAGGTTTTCACCGGTTACACCTTTGCGGCGGGCTGCTTCTTCAAATGTTTTGCGGAATTGTTTTTCCAGTACACCGTAAGTGTATTTGGCTTTTTGTTTTTCGCGGAGCTGCAGGGCATATTCGCCGAGCGTTTTACGCTTGCGCTGTGCGCCATGCTGTCCGGGAGGGTTGCTGTTCTTACCCAGCCATTTACCATTGCCTAAGATCGGCTCTCCGAAAATGCGGGAAATCTTGGTCTTTGGACCATTGTAACGTGCCATAGTTTTTATTCATTTCGATTTTTTTTGAAACGGTGCTACGATCGGTAAAAAATCGTAAAAAATTAATCGGGCACCCTTTGATAAATGAAACCAATTCTGGCTCAATATGTATGTCTGAAGCAGGAGGTCTGACTT
The DNA here is from genome assembly GCA_040509055.1 of Chitinophagaceae bacterium. Classification (GTDB taxonomy): domain Bacteria; phylum Bacteroidota; class Bacteroidia; order Chitinophagales; family Chitinophagaceae; genus JAJKIP01. The sequence goes on along the minus strand of JBEVLT010000312.1, from coordinate 1,351 downwards.
CAGACTTCCTGCTTCAGCTTCTTAAACTCTTCTCTTTTTCGGCGGACGGCAGCCGTTGTGCGGCAGCGGAGTTACGTCTTTGATCATCACGATCTCGATACCGCTTTGCGACAGGGAACGGATAGCACCCTCGCGGCCGGCGCCGGGACCTTTTACGTAAACGTCTACCCTTTTCAGGCCAGCGTCGAAAGCCACTTTAGCCGCATCGGCCGAAGCCATCTGGGCTGCATAAGGAGTGTTTTTCTTGGAACCTTTGAAGCCCATTTTACCGGCGCTGCTCCAGGAGATCACCTGGCCGTTCTTGTTGGTCAGGCTGATGATGATGTTGTTGAAGGTGGCTGAAACGTGGGCATCGCCGTAGGCGTCCACTTTTACCACTCTTTTCTTGGCGGCTGCCTTTGCGCTGGTAGCCTGCTGTTGTGCTTTTGCCATAATTCTTGTACTGAGGTAATCTTTACATTTTAAAAAATATTCCGCCGGTAGCGGAACTGAACCTGCCCTCCTGCTGACTTACGAAGCGATCCGGAACGGGTTCATAACAGTAAGTCTATAAACAAAGAGTTCAGGACCCGATATACAGGTCCTGAACTCCCGGTTATTATTTCTTCGGCGCCTTCTTCTTACCGGCTACCGTCTTACGTTTACCTTTCCGTGTACGGCTGTTGGTTTTGGTACGCTGACCACGAACCGGCAACCCTCTCCGGTGGCGAAGACCACGATAGCAGGCGATATCCAGCAAACGCTTGATGCTCATCTGCACTTCAGAGCGGAGCTGACCTTCCACCTTCATTTCTTCGGTAATGGTGGTACGGATGGCGTTCAGGTCATCATCGTTCCACTCATGTACTTTCTTGTCACGGCTGATGTTATTCTTGTCCAGAATATACTTAGCTGTGGAAGGGCCGATACCATAGATATAGGTAAGGCCGATTTCGCCTCTTTTATTTTTGGGTAAATCAACACCGGCAATACGAGCCATAATTTATTTCAATTTTAAATGTCCTGGTTTCAAATTAGCAACCGGCAATTGTCAACAGGCAATTTGCCCATTGCTCATTGCACATTGCGTTATCCCTGCCTTTGCTTGAAGCGGGGATTCTTTTTGTTGATCACGTACAGCTTGCCTTTGCGACGAACGATTTTGCAATCGGCGCTGCGTTTTTTGATGGATGCTCTTACTTTCATACTATCAGTTTTAAAGCCTGTGGCTTATTTATACCTGAAAATGATTCTGCCCCTTGACAAATCGTATGGCGACATCTCCACTCCCACTTTGTCACCCGGCAATATCCGGATGTAGTGCATCCTCATTTTTCCAGAGATGGTCGCCAGTATTTCGTGGCCATTTTCC
>JBEVLT010000311.1:0-10118 GCA_040509055.1 Chitinophagaceae bacterium | reverse complement strand
CCCGAAAGTCCGATTCTTGCAACAATAATTTCGTTGGAAGTTTTTCGTTTTGCCATTATCACGGTTATTAACAATAACAGGATTAAAGTATTAAAACAAAATGAGAAAGTATAAAATTTGTATTAATTGTTTGTAAACGGGTATTTTGAGCCCCTCACCAAACCACCTTTGAGCTCCACAACAAACCCCGCCGCTCATTACCGCTCTACTTTTACATTCTCAAAACAAACAACATGAAAAAAGTAGTACTGATCACCGGCGCCTCAGCCGGGATGGGCAAAGAAACCGCCAGGTTGCTGGCACAGCAGGGCTATACCGTGTACGGAGCCGCCCGCCGGGTGGATAAAATGGAAGAACTCAAACAATGGGGTATTCACGTGCTGTCGATGGACGTGACCGACGATGCGTCGATGGTAGCGGGTATCGGCCATATCATTGCAGCCGAAGGCCGGATCGATGTGCTGGTCAACAATGCCGGGTTTGGGTCATACGGCGCCATCGAAGATGTGCCGCTCGCCGATGCAAAGTATCAGCTCGACGTGAACGTATTTGGCGCGGCCCGCCTGGCCCAACTGGTCATTCCGCACATGCGCCGGCAGCGAAGCGGCCGCATCGTGAATATTTCTTCCATCGGCGGCAAATTTGCCGTGCCGTTGGGCGGCTGGTACCATGCCAGTAAATTTGCGCTGGAAGCGCTGAGCGACAGCCTCCGCAACGAGGTCCGTGATTTCGGGATCGGGGTGGTGGTGATCGAACCTGGTGGCGTAAAGACGGAGTGGGGCGGGATCATGGCGGATCACCTGCAAAAAGCTTCGGCGCATTCCCCCTACAGGCAGATGGCAAACAAGATCATCGAAGTGGAGAAAAAGACAGGACCAAAAGGAGCGGAGCCGCTCGTGATCGCCCGGCTGATCCATAAGGCCATCGAAGTGCGCAAACCTAAAACAAGGTATTGGGGCGGCTACCTGGCAGGTCCGTTGCTCTTCCTGCGCAAAGTGTTGTCCGACCGGATGATGGACCGCCTGTGGATGAGCCAGCTAAAATAGCAACCATGCACCAGCTACTGAGCAATATTTTATATTCCTGCGTGGACGAGCGGCAGCGCGGCCATGAGCAGTTCGTGGCCGAGCATGCGCTGGGCTACATGATCGCCGGCGAAAGCCATATCCATACCAATAGCGGTACGCGGGTATATGCACCTGGTTCGATCGGGCTGGTGCGGCGTAACCAATTGCTGAAATCGGTGAAAGTGCCGCCGCCGGATGGCGAGTTCCGCTCCATCAACATCCTGCTTACCCAGGATTTGTTGCGGCAATACAGTGCCGATACCGGCGTGGCGGCTTCCGGCGCCTATACCGGCGAGCCATTGCTGCTGCTGCATGATAATCCCTTCTTCAAAGGCTATTTCAATTCGCTGCTGCCTTATTTCGACGCGCCCCAATACCTGACACCGGCCATTGCGGAGCTGAAAACCCGGGAGGCCATCGAACTGCTGCTGCGTTACGACCCGGCGCTTCGCAACTGGTTGTTCGACTTCAGCAAGCCGCACAAGATAGACTTGGAGGCCTTTATGCAGCAAAACTACCGCTACAATATCCCGGTCAGCCGTTTTGCCCGGCTCACGGGCCGCAGCCTGGCGGGTTTCAAGCGCGATTTTGAAAAGATCTTTCATACCTCGCCGGGGCAGTGGCTGCAGCAGCGGCGGCTTAGCGAAGCGCATTACCAGATCAGGGAGCAAGGACGACGGCCCTCCGATGTGTACCTGGACGTGGGTTTTGAGAACCTGTCGCATTTTTCCTTTGTCTTCAAGAAGGCATATGGGGTGTCGCCGTCGGCGGTGTGATCAATAGCCAGCCCAAATGTTTTACTCCCTGAGCTTCCGTTAGTGGAATTTTCCGGTATTAATTTTTCTGCCCCGCGCAACGTTTTGTTCCGCCGGGTGATCAAGGGTTAAAAATCACCAGTCATGTCAAAAACCCTGATCGCCTTTGCCCTTGCGCTAACCCTGTTTGCCTGCTCCAAAAAAGACGGCAGTAAAGAGACCGAACTGCCTGTCACCATCCAGGAGGTCATCGATAGCTATACCAGCTGTACCTGCGACCCGTATATCAACCTGTACACCTGGAGAGGGCAACCGGTTTATCTGCAATCCATCTATGGCCCGCTTTGCAACGGTGTACCCCAGTACTACGATAAGAAGGGCAAGCCGATCGCTATGCCCGACGGCTATACACAGGACCAGTTTGTGGCAGAAGCCACGTTTGTGAAGGTGGTGTGGGAATGCAACCCAACCAACGGAAACGGTCAATAAACGATTTGTTTTATGGAGTCGGCGGCAGCGGTAGCTGCTGCCAAAGGCATGCGGGCAACCGCGTGCTTTTTTTTGATAACAGCTTAGCCCTCATCTGTAGGCGATACCGGAGCTGTAAACAAAACAGGTGTTGTCGGTTTGCTTTTATTGCCCGATTGGTCCACGAGCCGGAAGGAAACTTCGAAATCATTGCCACCGCTGAAGTGAAACGGTCCTGAGCACATGCCATGCCCTACCATCACCTGGCCGTTTTCTATGGCCAGGATATATTCTGTGACGAGGCCGGTACCGATATTTTTTACGCGGGCTCTTACAAAGGTTTCCGACTCATCCTGCACCGCCAGGCTGAAACAGACCCATCGGTCCGGGCCACAGCCAAATTGGACCATTGTTTTTTTATGCTCTGCCGGCAGGCTGGTAAAGGCAGGAGGCTGCTCATCGGTATATCCCCTGACCCGGAAGGTGACCGCTTCCCATTTTCCCGACCCGTTGTTATATTGTCGCGGTTCCGTTTCATACTCCGGCAGCTTATCGATATGCAGGGTATAGGTCTGTCCTTCTTTGAGCGTGGAAGCGGGTTTGAAAACAACCTGGGTCACCAGGAATTCTCCTCTGAGCACCTCGATCGGCTTCAGCGTTATGATTTCCTTTCCTGCCTGGAGATAAATAGGATATTTTTTATCCAGTTCCGCAACAAGCTGCTGGCTGGAAGCATAAAACTCCAGGATCACCCATCCATTCTGATTCAGCGTGGGGTTTTGGGAAACTGTGTAGATGCCGCTGCTGGTACATTTGGCATGGGCGATGGCCGGCAAAAGGAAGGCCAGTCCCGCGATCAATATTTTTACTGCTGCATTCATAATTTTAACAGATGCAAAGCAGGGCAGGTTTACACAAACTTCTTCCGGCTTGACTATTTTTGGAGAAGTCCGCAAATGCCGGTTACCATGAAAAAAATAGTTCTCTTCCTGTTGCTGGCCTTTGGTGCCGCAAAAAGCAGCCTGGCCACCGAATGGGCCTGGTATTACATCTACGTGCAAAAGGAATATATCCAGGGACCCTGGACCCGGGCCGACCTGCTTGGTAAGCGGGATGATTATGCTTATCTCCACCCGCAACCCTTTGAAGAGTTGTTTGGATCGGAGCAGCAGGACCTGGTCAATGCTATCTTCCGCCACCTGCGGGAAGAAACGCCGGAGCGCTACACCTTTCGCAGCAGCCTGTCGGTCTCGGTTGATACGGTGGTCATCCGGACAGAAGATTCCATCCCGGACTTCGATGCGGTGAAGAACGAGCTGGTCGCCTCCTTTGTGCTGAATAATTTTGCTGCCGTAAAGATTATTCAGCCCGGTAAAGTATCTTTATACAGGCTCGGCGATCTGACCGTACCGTATATGGACCTGGTGCTACCGGCTACAGGGCAGGCGCATCAAAGCAGCGATAACGTGCAAATCGATACGGCTGCGCTCAACCCGGCGATAGAAACGACACCCGAAAAGCCTGAGAAAAAGCTACCGGTCTGGCTCATCCTGTCCGTGGGGCTGAACCTGGTGCTGATCATGTTCCTGCTCCTGCGAAAACGCAACTAACGACTGCCTTTCTCCTTCCTGATCCGCTTGCCACAAACCTGTGCAGAGAAAACAGGCTGCTTCTTCGTGCAGCACGATTGACCGTTTCCACCCGGTAACAATTAAAACCAACTGATATGAAAAATCTGACCACCAAAAACATTGTCTTTGTCACCGGCGCCTTTGTACACAACAGCTGCTGGGATGAATGGCAAACCTGGTTCGAAAACAAGGGCTATACCACCATTGCCCCGGCATGGCCTTTCAAAGAAGCCGCCAATGCTGCAGCGTTGCGCAACCGCCAGCCAAACGATACCGACCTGGCTGCGCTTACCCTTTCTGAACTGGTGGATCATTATGCAGGCATTGTAAAAAGCTTCCCGGAAAAGCCGATCGTGATCGGCCATTCGCTTGGCGGCCTGATCACCCAGATCATCGTGAACCGCGGACTGGCTGCTGCGGGCGTAGCCATTCATTCCGTGCCGCCGCAGGGCATCTTTCCCTACGAATTTTCCTTTCTGAAAGCCGGCTGGCGGGCACTGGGCCTGTTTACCTCGCTGAAGAAGACCTACCTGATGTCGTTCAAAACATGGCAGTATGCATTTGTGAACCGTATGCCGCTGGAAGCACAAAAGGCAGCCTGGGAAAAGCTGACCATTCCCGAATCGAAGACCGTGGCGCGTGGCGGGCTGACCAAGGCGGCCAAAGTAGATTTTAAAAAACCGCATGCACCGCTGCTGCTTACTTCGGGCAGTACCGACACCATCATACCTGCGCACCTGAACAACCGGAATTTCAAAAAGTATAAGAAAGACAATGGCTCCGTGCTGGACTACAAAGAATTCCCGGACCGCAATCACTTTGTACTGGGCCAGCCGGGCTGGGAGGGCGATGCACAATATGTGCTTGACTGGTTGCAGCAATAATTTTGTTTGAGGTTCGGTTGCCTGCGGCTGTACATTGTTTACTGTATTGAAGCAGTAGGCGACCGGCGTTCGATGTTTGAGGTCCTGGGGTTGAAATTTAATATCGGTTAGTTGCAGCTTGTAACCTGTCGGTTGATGTTTGAGGTTCGATGTTGGCCGCCTATAGTTGTATATTCTTCCCGGTATCGAAATAGCGCTGATCAGCGTTGAATGTTCGATAGTAAGCCGGCTCGGTAACAGATGACTATACAAATGCAGGACAGTAACCTCGAACTTCCAATTTCGAACTTCTGCGGTTGTCAGCGTGCATGAATACCTCTTCCATTAAGGATAATCTCAAACTTCGAACCTCAAACTTATAGCATAAGGAACAGTGTGGCTATGTGAGCATTCATCCCTACTTTCGCTGCAGGTATGTCTCTCCGCCCGCCTGAAATACGCACCGTGAATGTAACACGCTATGTGACGCCGCTGCGCGAGGGCGGTTCCCTGCCGGCTATTGCCGAGGCAGACGACGGCTTCATGTACGTGATCAAATTTCGCGGCGCAGGACAGGGGGTAAAAACCCTGGTAGCCGAACTGATCTGCGGTGAGCTGGCAAGGGCGCTTGGATTGAAGGTGCCGGAGCTCGTTTTTGCCAGCCTCGATTCCGCCTTCGGCCGTACTGAACCCGACGAGGAGATCCAGGACCTGCTCAAAGCCAGCACGGGGCTCAACCTGGCGCTGCATTACCTGTCCGGTGCGGTCATGTTCGATCCCGCTATTACCACCATCGATCCGCTGCCGGCCTCGAAAATAGTATGGTTTGATAGCCTGGTCACCAACGTGGATCGTACGGTGCGCAATACCAATATGCTCACCTGGCACAAAGAGCTGTGGCTGATCGATCATGGCGCCGCGCTTTACTTTCATCATGCCTGGGAGGGTTTTTCAGAAAAGGCCCGGCGCCCGTTTGTGCAGGTAAAAGACCATGTGCTGCTGCCGCAGGCCAGCGAGCTGGATGCGGCTGACCGCGCCTGCCGGGCTATCCTGAACCCGGGCCTGATCCGGTCTGTCGTAGCGCTGGTACCCGATGAATGGCTGACCGATGAAGCGCCGGAAACACCAGCTGAAAAACGGGAGATCTATATACGGTTTCTCGAAGACCGGCTGGCTGCGTCGGAAATTATCGTCAACGAAGCAAAACATGCAAGAGAAACACTTGTTTGAATACGCAGTGATCAGGGTGATGCCCCGCGTGGAGAGACAGGAGTTTCTCAACGTGGGCGTGATCATGTATTGTGCCGGGCAAAAATTCCTGCAGGCAAAGATCGCACTGGATAAAGACCGCCTGTCAGCATTCCGATGCGAGCTGGACATGGAGGACCTGGAAAAACGTCTTTGCGTATTCATGCATATCTGCAGGGGCGTGCCGGAGGGCGGGCCGATCGCCAGGCTGCCCATCGATTCCCGGTTCCGCTGGCTCACAGCTACCCGCAGCACCATCGTGCAGACCTCGCCGGTGCATCCCGGTCTCTCGGCCGATGTCGCGCAAACACTGGAACGCCTGTATGCCGACCTGGTGCAATAACCGGTAAAATTTTTGAAAAACTTCCGGGTTCCTGTCCAATCCGTCTTACCCTGTTTGTTATTCCTGTAAAATCCGGATATCGGTCACACCGCCTGCCGTTTGCCGGTCGAGCTCCCGGAAGGCTGCAGGCACAAAACGTAAAGCAATGGATGAATTCATGCTGATCTTCCGCCACCAGGACGGCAGTAAACTGGCCTCGCCGGAGCAGATGCAGACCTGGATGAAGCAAACCATGGACTGGATCGGTGGTATTGCGGCGCAAAACAAGTTTTCAGGAGGCAACGGCCTTCCTTTTGACGATGCCAAGGTGGTGCATCATGGCAACCTCGTCACCGACGGGCCTTTTGGCGAGATCAAAGAAACCATCGGCGGCTACATTATCGTCAAAGCCGGCTCCGTGGAAGAGGCCGTGGCGTTTGCCAAAGACAGTCCCGTGCTGCAGGGCGATGGCAACACCGTAGAGGTACGACGCATTGCCAGGGGCGACGGGCTGCACTGAACCGTTTATTCAATCTTATTACATCAGCTTAATCAGCTACAACAATGAAAGACTTTTTATTTATCTACCGGATGAACTATGCGGGCATACAGGAGCGTACGCCCGAACAGATGCAGGCTACGATGCAGCGCTGGATGGACTGGATGGGCCATATGGCGGCAAAGGACCAGTTGATCGACAGGGGCAACCGTTTGCACCCCTCGGGAAAAGTGGTTGGTACGGACGGCATCATTACCGACGGGCCTTATACCGAGATCAAGGAATCGATCGGCGGTTATTCACTGGTCCGGGCCGCATCCTGTGAAGAAGCGGCGGAACTGGCCAAAGGCTGCCCGGTGCTGACGATGGGCGGCAACGTGGAAGTAAGGGAGATCAACGCCATGTGATAACGGCAAATTTTTTAATGCAAAGCCTTTGTACCTTACAAGGGCTTTTTTTGATGTATGGAACAACCCGAACTGATCCCCCACTTATTCCGCACCGAGTTCCGGAACATCGTATCCGTGCTTTGCCGCCGCTTTGGATTTGGCCAGATCGAAACGGCAGAAGACATTGCCGGCGATACCTTCCTGGCTGCGGCGCAGACCTGGACGCTGAAAGGCATTCCATCCAACCCGGTGGCCTGGCTGTACCATGTAGCGAAAAACAAGGCAAGAAATCATTTGCAGCGGGAGCATCATTTCCGGTCAACGATCGTTCCCGGCATTGGTATGGCAGAACCGGCAGCCGAAGCAGAAGAGATCGACCTGTCGCCGCAAAATATCCGCGACAGCCAGCTGCAGATGATGTTTGCCATTTGCCATCCTGCTATTGCTGCCGAAGCGCAGGTAGGATTATCCCTGCGTATTCTTTGCGGCTTTGGCATTGAAGAGATCGCCGCTGCTTTTCTGACCAATAAAGAAACGATCAACAAGCGGCTGTACCGCGCCAAAGAAAAGCTGCGGCAGGAAAAGATCGCGGTGGCGATGCCGCCGCCTGCCGAAATGGAAATAAGGCTCGATGCCGTGCTGCGAACGGTGTACCTGCTCTTCAGCGAGGGCTATTATTCTTCCAGCCATGATCAGACCTTGCGCAAAGACCTGTGCCTGGAGGCCATGCGCCTGTGTTCCCTGCTGCTGGAGAACAGCGGTACCAATACACCGCCGGCCAATGCCCTGTTGTCGCTGATGTGTTTTCACGCCTCCCGTTTCGATGCACGGGTGAACGAGCAGGGCGAACCGGTGCTCTACGACCAGCAGGATACCCGCCTGTGGGATACGGAACTGATCGCGAAAGGTTCTTATTTTCTGAACTGCTCGGCTACCGGAGGCCGGCTGTCCAAATACCACCTCGAGGCGGCCATCGCGTACTGGCACACCAGGAAAGAAGACACCAGCGAAAAATGGGAGAGCATCCTGCAGCTCTACAACCGGCTGCTGCAGCTGGAGTATTCGCCGGTAGCGGCGCTGAACCGTACTTATGCACTGGCCAGGGCCAATGGCAAGCAGGCAGCCATCGCCGAAGCGGAGAAGCTGGACCTGCCGGACAATCATTTTTATTTTACCCTGCTGGGAGAGCTGTATACCGGCATCGATAACGAAAAAGCAAAGCGACATTTTGAGCAGGCGGCTGGCTTGGCCAGAACACAAACCGACCGGCAGCTGATCCGGCAAAAGATCGATAAGTTGTAATCCTTCCGCGAAGCGGCATCTCTCTTTTAAACCTTATCGCCGTTCCGGCATCCAATGGGCTGTTTTAAACCATCCCCATGCGCTTAACCTATTCTTTCCTGATCCTTTCATTTCTTGTTTTACTGTGTGCCTGTCAAAAGAGCTCAACAGAGCCGCAACCCGTTTCCGCTTCGTTATATTTCCCGCCGCTGAGCGGTACGGAGTGGCAGACTTCAGCAGCCGCTTCGCTGGGATGGAACCAGGCGGGCTTCAACGACCTGTACGCCTACCTGCAGGAAAAACATACAAAGGCGTTCATGATCCTGAAGAACGGGAAGATCGTGGCCGAGCGATACTTTGGCAGTTTTACCGCCGATAGCCTCTGGTACTGGGCCTCCGCCGGTAAGTCGCTGACCGCTTTCCTGACCGGGCTGGCACAGGAAGAAGGTATTTTGCGCATCAGCGACAGGACATCGCAATACCTGGGGAATGGCTGGACCTCGGAGCCTCCGGCCAAAGAAAACCTGATCACCATCCGCCACCAGCTCACCATGACCACCGGGCTGGATGACGGGGTGCCCGATGTGGATTGCATATCGCCTTCCTGCCTGGTGTACAAAGCCGATGCAGGCGCCCGCTGGGCCTATCACAATGCGGCGTACACCCTGCTGTACAGAGTGATCGAAAATGCATCGGGGCAGTCATACAACAACTATTTCAATACAAAGATCCGCAACCGTATCGGCATGAACGGGTTCTGGCTGAATACCGGCGACCTGAACGTGTATTACAGCAATGCCCGCAGCATGGCGCGGTTTGGCCTGCTGATGCTGAACAGGGGCAAATGGGACCAGACCGCTATCATGACCGACAGCGATTACTTCAGCAGCATGATCAACACCTCGCAAAACATTAACCCATCTTACGGCTACCTGTGGTGGCTGAACGGGAAGGGCAGTCATATGCTGCCGCAAACGCAGTTTGTTTTCAACGGTAACCTGACGCCCAATGCCCCGGCTGATATGTTTGCCGCGCTGGGAAAGAACGACCAGAAAATATACGTGGTGCCGTCGCAGCAGCTGGTCGTGGTGCGTATGGGTGAACCGGCCGGGAACGTACAGCTGGCGCTATCAAGTTTTGACAATGAGCTATGGGGAAAGCTGAAGGGAATTATCGGGTATTGATACAGGAGAGCGGCGTTGCGTTATGCCCCGGCAACGCTACACAGAAAGTAGTGCCTTTTCCTTTTTCACTTTCCAGGCACATTGTTCCTTTATTCGCAGAACCAATTCACGGCTCAGGCCAGGCCTGTGCCAAATAAAATGTTTTTCATTCCGCAAATGGATCTCTGTTCTGTATGGATGAAAAGCGATAACCGGGGTTGTTGATCAGGTCATGGATCCCGGATCGGCACAGGAGGCATTTGTTTTTGGTAATGCCGGCCATTGCGGTGTCAGCCCGGGTTCTGCCGGGCTGACAGGATACTTATTGTGCGGCGGCCATCGCGGTTTCTTTCTTAAGCGGCTGTTTGGTTTTCGCGGCTTTTGAAGCCTTTGCTTTTGAGCGCTTTTTCTTGCCGGCACCTGCTGCCAGTA
>JBEVLT010000310.1:0-3320 GCA_040509055.1 Chitinophagaceae bacterium | reverse complement strand
CAGCTGACCGATACGCAATCCTCGTTCGTGGACGGAGCCGTATACATGGCCTATTTTTCCATTGCCCTGCCGGCCGGCTGGTTCATGCACCGGTACGGGTATAAGAAAGGCGTGTTGTTCGGGCTGCTCCTTTATGGAGTCGGCTCCCTGCTGTTTATACCGGCAGCCGGGGCGCGGGAATATTATCTATTCCTCATCGCGCTGTTCATTGCTGCTTCCGGGGCCACTTTCCTGGAAACGGTGGCCAATCCTTACATTACCAAACTGGGCGATCCCACTACAGCAACCCAGCGGCTGAATTTTGCTCAATCATTTAATGGCATCGGCGCTGTAGTGGCACCGATTGTCGGCGGGCAGATGATCCTGTCGGGCGTCGAGTATTCCAAAGAAGAGCTACAGCAGATGGATCCGGCTGCCCTGGCCGCCTATCTCGATAGCGAAGTGGCTACCGTCAAGCTGCCTTATTTGGTGATCGGGATCATCGTATTCATCCTGCTGGTATTTTTCTTTTTTACCAAGCTGCCCGAGGTCAGGGAAAAGAACGCCACCGCCTCTTCGAAATTTTCATTTTCCGTTTTCCGGTACCCGCAGTTAAAATGGGCCGTCATTGCCCAGTTCTTTTATGTAGGAGCGCAGACCTGCGTATTCAGCTTTTTTATCCGTTTTGCGAAGTTTACCGATAACATGGGGGAAAAGCAAGCTGCTTTTATCTGGGGCTTTATCGCCATGGTCGGTTTTATGATCGGCCGCTTTGCCGGCACGTTTTTGATGCGGTACATCAAACCGGCGCGGCTGCTGGGGATCTATTCCCTGATCAGCATCGGGCTGCTCGCCCTGGTCATTACCATGAAAGGGGCTGTTGCCGTGTATGCGCTGGTCGGCGTACCCTTCTTTATGTCCGTCATGTTCCCGACCATCTTTTCAATGGGCATTACCGGGCTGGGTGAAGAGACCAAGATCGCATCGTCCTTTATCGTGATGGCAATTGTGGGTGGCGCTATCTTTCCGCTCCTGATGGGAAGGATATCCGATGCAACCGGAGGCAATATTCAGGTGGCTTATATCATCCCGGCTGCCTGCTTCGCGGTCATCGCCCTGTTTGCCTACCGGTTTCGTAACCTTTCTCCTTCTGCTGAAATTGCTCACCCATGACCAAACGCTATTGCCTGGCCCTGGACCTGAAAGATGATCCGAAGCTGATCGCTGCATACGAGGCGCATCACCGGCAGGTATGGCCCGAGATCAGGGCCAGCATCCGCGAAGCCGGCATCGGGCAAATAGAGATCTACCGCACCGGCAACCGGCTGTTCATGATCATGGATGTGAACGACAGCTTTTCGTTTGAAAAAAAAGCAGCCGCCGATGCAGCCAATGCCAAAGTGCAGGAATGGGAACAGCTGATGTGGACCTACCAGCAGGCGTTGCCGGGGAGCCAGCCGGGAGAAAAATGGGTATTGATGGATAAGATATTTTCGCTGGAATAGATTATTTCCTATAAGACCTGTAAGGTTTTCTTATAAAAAGACAGTCTGCTTTCAAAGAAACCTGATAGGTCTCGCTGATGATAGATTATTATCTTTAGCGGCAACCTGATAGCTCTTGTCAAAAAAATAAAAATTGCTGAATGAAACTAATCCGTTTTGGGGAGCCCGGCAAAGAGAAGCCGGGCATTTGTATCGACGATGTATATTACGACGTATCTGGATTTATCAAAGATTACGATGAAGCTTTCTTTGCCAATGGCGGCCTGCCGCACCTGGCCTGGATGGCGGAACAACACAAGGGCATGCTGCCTGCGGTACCCTCCGGCGCCAGACTGGGCGCACCGGTAGCCAGGCCTTCCAAGATCATCTGCATCGGGCTGAACTATGCCGATCATGCGCGGGAAACCAATGCCACGCCGCCGGCCGAACCCGTGATCTTTATGAAAGCGACTACTGCCGTCTGTGGCCCCTTCGACAACGTGATCATCCCGAGAAACTCCGAAAAGACCGACTGGGAAGTAGAGCTGGCCCTGGTGATCGGCAAAAAAGCCAGCTATGTGGACGAAGCCGATGCCATGGACTATATAGCCGGCTACTGCCTGCACAACGATGTGAGCGAACGGGCCTACCAGCTGGAGCGCGCCGGCACCTGGGACAAGGGCAAGGGGTGCGATACCTTTGCGCCGCTGGGCCCCTGGCTGGTAACCAAAGACGAGATCGCCGATGTCAGGAACCTGAAGCTGTGGCTGAAGGTCAACGATCAGCTGATGCAGAACGGCACCACGGCCGACCTGATCTTTTCCATTCCCTTCCTCGTTTCGTATACCAGCCAGTTCATGACGCTGCTGCCCGGCGATATCATTTCTACCGGCACGCCGGCGGGAGTAGGGCTGGGTTTCAATCCACCGGTCTACCTGAAGCCCGGCGATATCGTGGAGCTGGGCATCGAAGGACTGGGCACGTCCCAACAAAAATGCGTGGCCTATGCGGGTTGACACACATGTGCATTTCTGGCACTATGAAAAGGAAAAAGATGCCTGGATCACCGACGACATGAAGGTGCTGCAGCAGGATTACCTGCCGCCGCATTTGTTGTCTACCATGCGGCGCAACGAGATCGATGCCTGTGTGGCCGTGCAGGCCAGCCAGTCGGAACTGGAAACGCATTTCCTGGTAGAGCTGGCCAGATCGCACGACTTTATCCGCGGCGTGGTGGGCTGGGTAGACCTGCAAAAAGAGAATGTGGACGAGCGGCTGCAATATTTTTCTCAATACCCGGTCATCAAAGGATGGCGCCACGTGGTGCAGTCGGAGCCGGATGATTTTTTATTGCGCCCGGAGTTCCAGCGCGGTGTGCGCGCCCTGCAGTCCTGCGGCTACACCTATGATATCCTGATCTTCCATCACCAGCTTCGGCCGGCGTTGCAGTTCGTGGAGCAGTTCCCGGACCAGCCGTTCGTGATCGATCATTGCGCCAAGCCGGACATCAAGCACCGCAAGATCGATGAATGGAAAACACTGATGAAAGAAATGGCCGGGCATCCCAATGTATGCTGCAAAGTATCCGGGTTGCTGACCGAAGCCGCCTGGAAAGGATGGAGTGCGGCCGATTTTTATCCTTACCTGGATACGGTGTTCGACGCCTTTGGCACGGACAGGATCCTCTTTGGCAGCGACTGGCCGGTGATCCTGCTTTCGGGACAGTATATCCAGTGGCGGACCATGCTGGAAAAATACATGGAGAATTTCGACGAAGAAGAAAAGGAAAAAGTATTCGGCGGCAATGCCGTCCGGTTTTATGGATTGGGATGAAAAAATAAAACCTGTAAGGGTGCT
>JBEVLT010000309.1:0-16824 GCA_040509055.1 Chitinophagaceae bacterium | reverse complement strand
CATCACTATGGCGAGGACAACTGGAAATTCGTCAACGCAGATTATGGGTTCAGGCCTGTGAGGCCCACGCTCGATGGAGAACCCTCTTATGAGAACATCCCCCACGGACTGCACGACAGCCTGCAACCGAGGTGGACCGCTGCCGACCTGCGCCGGTATGGCTACTGGAGCGTATTTGCCGGGGCGGCCGGGTTTACCTATGGAGAAAACGCCATCATGCAGTTTTATACTGTCAGCGAAGGAGCTGGCAGCTTTGGCGTGAACCAGGGCTGGAAAGAGACGATCACTGCACCTGGCGCCGGGCAGATGCAGTATCTCAGCAAGCTCCTGTTGTCAAAACCTTATTGGGAACGCATGCCTGATCAATCGCTGGTGATGAACAGCGGCGACCGGTACGACCGGCTGGCTGCCACCCGCGGAAAGAAGTATGCCTTTATCTACACCTACACCGGGCGTACCATACAGGTGCAGATGGGAAAAATTGCCGGAATGCAGGTAAAAGCTTCCTGGTATGATCCGCGCACCGGCAATTTGGCCAGGTTGGGCACATTTTCAAATACAGGCGTTAAAACATTCGATCCTCCCGGCGAAGAGCAGGCCGGCAACGACTGGGTACTGGTGCTTGAAAGCATATGATCAAAAGGCTCACGATATCGTATTGGTTGCTGATACTCCTGGTGGGGCTGGCAGGGCTTTGTTCCTGTTCGTCCCCGAAGCAGGTATACCTGTTCACTTCGTTTCACGAGCCGGCCGACCAGGGACTGCGGATGCTGTACAGCAAAGACGGCTATAAGTGGACGGACCTGGATACGGTATTGCTGAAGCCGGCGATCGGTAACCAGCAGGTGATGCGGGACCCTTCCATTGCACAGGGACCCGACGGTACATTTCACCTGGTATGGACCAGCAGCTGGCGGGGCGATAAGGGATTTGGCTATGCTGCTTCCAAAGACCTGGTGCATTGGAGCGACCAGCGGTTTATTCCCGTGATGGAACATGAACCTTCCACCGTGAATGTATGGGCGCCGGAATTGTTTTACGATGACGAAGCAAGGCAGTTTATCATCATCTGGGCCTCCACCATCCCCGGTCGGTTTGAAAGAGGCGTCGAGGAAGACAGCAATAACCACCGGATGTATGTGACAACGACCCCTGATTTCAAAACGTTTTCGCCGGCAAAACTGTTTCTCGATCCCGGTTTCAGCGTGATCGACGCGGTGATCGTGAAACGGGCATCAAAAGATTACGTGCTGGTGCTGAAAGACAATACCAGGCCCAACCGCAATATCAAAGTGGCTTTTTCGGACAATCCACTGGGGCCGTATCGAAATGTATCAATACCTTTTACCCCCGCCTTTACCGAAGGCCCTTCGGTGGCAAGGGTGAAGGACGGCTGGCTGATCTACTTTGATGCTTACCGGGAGAAGATATACGGAGCTGTACGAACCACCGACTTTATAAATTTTACGGATGTAAATAAGGAAGTCAGTGTGCCGCAGGGACATAAGCACGGAACTATTTTCAAGGCAAAGAAAAAGGTGCTGAAGAAACTTTTGAAATACACCGAACGCTAATGAAGAAGTGGAACAGAAATACAGGATTGTTTTTTATCGGATTAATTACCGCCCAGGTATTGTGCGCGCAGGATACAGTTCGTTATACCGGTAAAGCGCTCGTAAACGTGGATTACCATCACGGGCAGCTCAGTCCTGCGATCGGCGTGCATAATATCCAGGCATTCCGGGCCAACCGGGAGCATCCTGAAAAAGCCGGTGGCAACAACTGGACCTATAACCATGCGCCGATGCTGGCCTACTGGAACAATACATTTTACCTCGAGTACCTGAGCGACCCGGTTGGCGAACATGTGCCGCCCGGACAAACGCTATTGCTGCAGTCCAAAGACGGCTACACCTGGAGCAACCCCGTTGTGATCTTTCCGCCGTACAAAGTGCCGGACGGCTTTGTGAAACCAGGCGGCAAGGATACCGCACGAAATGCGGAGGCCGTGATGCACCAGCGGATCGGGTTCTATACGGCCAAAAGTAAACGCTTCTTTGCGCTCGCTTATTATGGCATCGCACTGGCCAAAGGCGATGATCCCAATGACGGCAACGGTATCGGCCGGGTGATCCGGGAGATCAGGCAGGACGGCAGCCTGGGGCCCATTTACTTTTTGAGATACAATCATTCTTTCAATGAGAAAAACACCTTGTACCCCTTCTATGCTTCTTCGAAAGACAAAGGCCTGGTAGCTGCCTGCCAGGAGATATTAGCTACGCCATTGCTCATGCAGCAAATGGTGGAGGAAGCTGACCGGGATGATGCCCTGATCCCGTTGAAAAAAGATTTTAAGGCCTTCAGCTATTATCGGTTACCCAATGGGAATGTAGTGGGTTTGTGGAAGTATGCGCTCACCAGCATCAGCAAAGACCAGGGCAAAACCTGGCAATACAACCCGCTGCGGGCGCCGGGTTTTGTAAATGCCAATGCCAAGATCTGGGGACAACTCACCAGCGACGGCAAATACGCTACGGTGTATAACCCCTCCGAATTTCGCTGGCCGCTGGCGCTGTCCGTGAGCGATGATGGATTGAACTATAAAAACCTGCTGCTGGTGAATGGCGAGATAACCAGCCTGCGTTATGGCGGCGCCTATAAATCGTATGGCCCGCAATATGTGCGCGGCATCCAGGAAATGGATGGGACGCCGCCCGGCGGCAATATGTGGGTCACCTACAGCATGAACAAGGAGGATATCTGGATATCCAAAATACCGGTACCGGTAAAAGACAGGGAAACACAGGATGTCAATGACGTATTCGCCAGCCTGAAAGAGGGCAGCGAACTGGCTTCCTGGAATATCTATTCTCCCTTGTGGTGCAGGGTCATGATCGAAACGAATAAAAACGCCAAAGCGCTGGCGCTGAAAGACAGCGATCCCTTTGATTATGCGAAAGCCGAAAGGGTTTTCCCGGTAGCGTCGAAAGTTTCCATTGAATTTTCGGTAACGCCGCAGCAAAACGACCACGGTACATTGGAAATAGAGCTGGTAGATGCCAAAGGAACACCCTGTCTCCGGCTGGCCTTTGACTCCGCCGGTATATTTTACACCAAGGCAGGCTACCGAAACAAGACATTGACACGCTACAATGCCGGTGAAACGCTGAACGTAAAGCTGGAGCTGAATGCAACCACGCGATTTTATACCGTGGCCATCAACGGTAAAACGCCAAATAATAATTTATGTTTTGCGCCGGTGGCGTCGGTGGAGCGGATCGTTTTCCGGACAGGGACTACCCGCCGGTTCCCGGATGCAGATACGCCGACCGATCAATCCTACGACCTGCCGGGTGCAGGGAAACAGGACCCGGAAGCCGTGTATTTTATCAATTACCTGAAAACAACAAGCGGTAAATAAGCAAGTATGCAAAAAGACAGACACTGTACGCTGGGCGTGATTATCGGCAACCGGGATTTCTTTCCCGATAAGCTGGTGGCGGAAGCGCGTACGGAGATCATTGAGCTGTTTGGCAGGCTGAACATTGAAGCGGTGCTGCTGAACGATGAAGAGACGAAACTGGGCGGTGTGGAAACTTTTAAGGAAGCACAGCGATGCGCAGATCTGTTTCGCAAACAGGCGGACCGGATCGAGGGCATCCTGGTGGTGCTGCCCAATTTCGGCGACGAAAAGGGAGTGGCCGATACCATCAAGCTGGCGGGGCTAAATGTGCCGGTGCTCGTGCAGGGGTATCCCGATGATCTCGGTAAAATGGATGTGGTGAACAGGCGCGATGCCTGGTGCGGGAAAATATCGGTTTGCAACAACCTGTACCAATACGGCATCAGATACACGCTCACGACAAAACATGTATCCAGCCCTTCCGACGAATCGTTTATTGCAGATCTGCGCTCCTTTGTATCGGTTTGCAAAGTGGTAAAAGGATTGCGCAAGGTACGCATCGGGGCTGTAGGCGCCCGGCCCGGAGCATTCAACACCGTCCGGTACAGCGAAAAGATACTGCAGCGTAACGGCATTACCGTTACGACGGTGGACCTGTCCGAGATACTGGGCAATGCCAATAAGTTGACGGCAGACGATAAGAGCGTAAAGGAAAAGCTGGAAGCGATCAGGGCCTATTCACCCACCGGCAAAACGCCTTCGGACAAGCTGGTGCAGATTGCGAAGCTGGATGTGGTGCTGGCGGAATTTATGGACGAATACGCACTGGACGCCACGGCCATCCAGTGCTGGACCTCGCTGCAGAAAAATTATGGCTGCAATGTATGCACCAGCATGAGCATGATGAGCGAAAACATGCTGCCCAGCGCATGCGAGGTGGATGTGACGGGTACGCTGAGCATGTATGCCATGCAGCTGGCCTCTGGTACGCCCAGCGCCCTGGTGGACTGGAACAATAATTATGCGGATGACGACACCAAGTGTGTACTGTTTCACTGCGGCAACTGGGCCAAATCGTTTCTGCCGGATATCCAGATCAGCACGGCGCCGATCCTGGGTACTTCCGTTGGCGAGGAGAATACCTATGGTGCGCTGGAAGGCCGTACGCCCGCTTCGCCATTGACCTATGGCCGCATCAGTACCGACGACAGCAAAGGCCTTATCAAAGTGTATGTGGGTGAAGGCGAGCTGACCAATGATGCGCTGAATACATTCGGCAACCGCGCCGTGGCGAAGATCGCTGACCTGCAGGGGCTGATGCAGTACGTGTGCCGCAACGGTTTTGAACACCACGTGGTGATGAATGCCAGCAAAACAGCGGGCATTTTAAAAGAAGCATTGGGCAACTACCTCGGATGGGAGGTTTATCAACATCAATGAACATGACGGACAAAGAACTGGCAATAAAATCCACCGGGTACAGAAAAAAGATCCTGCAATACATCAGGACGGCCAATGCCGGCCATACCGGCGGCAGCCTGTCCTGCATCGATATCCTGAACGTATTGTACAACCAGGTGCTGAACGTGTCGCCGGAGAATTTTTCTTCGCCTGACCGGGACCGGTATATCCAGAGCAAGGGACATTCGGTCGAGGCCCTGTACGTGGTGCTGGCCGGCAAAGGCTTTTTCCCGGAAGAAGATCTGAACACGCTGTGTCAATATCGCTCGCATTATATCGGGCACCCTACACGCAAGGTGCATGGCATCGAACAAAATACCGGTGCGCTGGGGCACGGCCTGCCTATCAGCGTGGGTACGGCGCTGGCTGCTAAAATGGACAGGCGTTCTTACCGGGTGTTTACCCTGCTGGGCGACGGAGAATTGCCCGAAGGCTCCAACTGGGAAGCAGCGCTGACAGCTTCGCATTACAAGCTGGACAACCTCTGTGCCATCGTGGACAAAAACTGTTTGCAGATCACCGGCTCCACGGCCGATGTGTGCAATACCGATCCGCTGGACAAGAAATTCGAAAGTTTTGGCTGGGCAGTGCAGGAAGTAAATGGGCATGACCTTGCCGCCCTGAAAAACGTATTTGACCGGCTCCCTTTTGAAAAGCACAAACCCAGCCTGGTCATTGCCAATACAGTGAAAGGAAAGGGCATCAGCTTCATGGAGAATGATGTGAAATGGCATCACGGTGTGCCCGATAAAGACCAGTATGCGCAGGCCATCGGCGAACTGGATGCTTTGCTGAACGAAACAGTATAACGGAAAAGAATGGGAGAAACAATCAATACGGCTGCAGGGACCGGTGCCAAACCGAACCTCGAAGTGTTTTCTGAAACACTGCAGCGGCTGGCTGCTGCAGACCGCGATATCGTGGCGGTGACCAGCGACTCGCGCGGTTCAGGAAAACTGGTGCCTTTCGGCAAGCGGTTCCCGGAGCAGATGGTGGAAGTGGGTATCGCCGAGCAAAACCTTGTTGGCATCGGCGCCGGTCTTGCTTCGGCGGGCAAAAAAGTATTCGTGGTATCGCCGGCCTGCTTCCTCACGGCCCGGGCGCTGGAGCAGATCAAGAACGATGTGGCCTATTCGGACAACCCGGTCAACGTGATCGGGATCAGCGCCGGGGTGAGCTATGGCGCCCTGGGCTCCACGCACCACAGCCTGCATGACTATGCTGCCCTGCGTGCCATCAATAATATCATCGTGGCGGCGCCCGCCGATAATTTTGAAACGGAGCAAGCCATTTTATTGGCCGCCGCTACCGGCCAACCCGTCTACCTGCGATTTGGCAAGAAGGTGATGGAACCGCTGAAGGAGGTAAACGACGACGAATTTCAGTTTGGCAAGGGTCGTATCATCAGGCAAGGCCATGACGTAGCCATCATCGCCACCGGCGAAACGGTGTACCCTGCTTTGCAGGCGGCGCGGAAACTGGAAGGGCAGGGCATTGCGGCCACGGTCATCAGTATGCACACTATCAAGCCGCTTGATGAAGAACTGTTGCAGCAGCTGGCGGAGCAATGCGGGGCGATCGTTACCGTAGAAGAGCATAGCATTTACGGGGGATTAGGAGAGGCCTGCGCTTCTTATTTATTACAAAACAGATTTCATAAGCCTTTTAAAATCATTGGTATACCTGACGAGTATACTGTTACGGGTTCGCAGCCGGATATCTTTCGTCATTACGGGATCAGCGAAGCGGGCATTGCGGACACGGTCCTTCAATTGATCGGGAAATGAAAAAAAGCCTGTCATATTTCCTGCTGTTTGCCGCCGGTTTGATCCTGGCAGGATCGGCCTGCAAAAGCAAAAACCGGGAAGGGAAAAAGAAAATGGCCGTGGTGGTATCCACGCTCAACAATCCCTGGTTTGTGTTCCTCGCCGAGACGGCTGCTGCCAAAGCCCGGGCGCTCGGGTACGAGGCCCGCATCTTCGATTCACAAAATAATACGGCGCTGGAAAGCGATCATTTTGAAAATATTCTCGTGGCCGGGTTCGATGCTATTCTCTTTAATCCAACCGATGCCAACGGCTCGGTGGCGAACGTGCAGAAAGCAAAAGCGGCCGGCGTGCCGGTATTCTGTATGGACCGGGAGATCAATTCACCGGATGCAGCTACTTCACAGATCCTTTCTGACAGCTATTCCGGTTCTGTTGCCATCGGCAAATATTTTACACAGCAACTGAATAAGAAAGGCAATTATATAGAGATACTCGGCATTGTGGGGGATAACAATACCTGGGCGCGTTCCAAAGGTTTTCACAGCGTGACGGACAATTACCCGGGGTTGAAGATGGTGGCACAGCAAAGCGCGGATTTCGACCGCAACAAGGCACTGGAAGTAATGGAATCGATCCTGCAGGCACACCCGGATATCGATGCGGTGTTTTGCGGCAACGATGGCATGGCCATGGGCGCCTACCAGGCGCTCGCTGCAGCCGGCAAAGCCGATCAGGTAAAAGTATTCGGCTTCGATGGTGCAGAAGACGTGATCACGTCCATCAATGAAAAGAAAGTGGCGGCCACCGGCATGCAGTTTCCCAAAGTGATGGCGGAAAAAGCAGCACAGTTTGCCGATGAGTATATCCGGGGTAAGCGTGATTTTCCCCAAAAGATACCGGTGGCGGTGGAACTGGTCACCCAACAAAACATCGGCGACTATATTGCTTACGGCAAAAAATAATAACGATGCGCAAAAAGCTGTTGAAATACACGATTGTCGTAGTCGTCATCGCTTTGCTGGCGTACAAATCGGTTTATATCGAAAAGCTGAGCGATGTAAAAGCAGCCCGCAGCGGGTCATTCGATGCCGCCGGGTTTGCGTGGAAGCTCTGGAAAGAACAACTGCCGGTCCGGATACGCGAAGCGGTGGAGCTGCCTGCATTGCTCGCTTCGCTGCGCGCCAATGCGGAGGAGACGTTTTCCCGTCATGGCCATTCCATCGGCATTACGAATACGGCCAGCTTCCTGGTGCGGGCATCCGGTGTAGTGACCACCATCGGCGAAGATGAAGTGGTGATACTGACGGGCAGCGGTGATTCGTCCCTGTCGGTCACGATCGCTACGGAATATGTGTACGGCAATACGATCCGGGATGCATCGGGGCTCGTGGACATCCGCGATTTTACCAATACCATGGACCTGAATACGATCTCAGAGGAGCTGAACAGGATCGTTCGCACTACCGTCCTGCCATCGTTTAAAGCAAAAGCTCAGAAAGGCAGCCGGGTAGAATGGACCGGCGCTCTCGAATTGAACAGGGAGCATTTGAACCTGGAAAAAATTGAGATCATCCCTGTAGAACTGAAAATGATACCCTGACCCTTGCTCGCCACTAAGAACATATCGAAAACATTTGCCGGCGTCACCGCCTTGAACGGCGTGGACCTGGAGCTGCATCCCGGCAAGGTGAACGCTATTATCGGGGAGAACGGCGCCGGTAAGTCCACGCTGATGAAAATACTGTCGGGCGTATACCCCGATTATGAAGGCACGATCCTGTGGCAGGGGCAGCCGGTGCGCTTTTCTGGTACCAGGGATGCGGAACAGGCGGGCATTGCCATCATTCACCAGGAGCTGAACCTGGTACCTTACTTAAGCATTGCCGAAAACATTTTTCTCGGGCGCGAACTGACCACTGCCTGGGGCATGCTGGATAAAAAGGAGATGCGCCGGAAGACCCGGGTGTGGCTGGAAAAGCTGAAGCTGAGTGCAGATCCTGATCACCCCGTGGCCGCGTTGAAAGTAGGAGAGCAGCAACTGATCGAAATAGCGCGGGCCTTACAGGCTGATGCGCAGGTGATCATCATGGATGAGCCGACCTCGGCCATCAGCGAAAAGGAAATTGTCAACCTGTTCGCGATCATCGGCGGGCTCCGGGCAGAAGGTAAAACCATCGTTTATATTTCCCATAAATTAAATGAGCTGTTTGCGCTTGCCGACCGGTACATCGTGATGCGCGACGGATCGGTGATCGGCAGCGGCGACATGCAGCATGCCACGCCTGAAGCGATCATTCAAAAAATGACCGGTCGCAAGATCGACCAGCAACGGAACGAACGCACCTCTTCGCTGCAGCCCCTGCTGCAGATAAAGGACCTGGCCCTGCGTGGCGCTCAGCGGAATACACCGGCGCGGCTGCACGGCATCTCCTTTCAATTGGGTAAGGGAGAGATACTGGGCATTTACGGCCTGATGGGCTCGGGACGGACGGAATTGCTGGAAACGATCTTTGGCTTGCACCCGCGGCGCTGTGCCGGCGAACTCTTTATCAATAACCAGCGGTTATCCTGCGGCTCGCCTGCTATGGCGATCAGGGCTGGTATTGCGCTGGTGCCGGAAGACCGGAAAGGCCAGGGCCTGATCCTGGACCAGGATATCCGCAGCAATATCAGCATTACCATTCTGCAGCAGCTGGAGAAATGGGGCATTTTCATCAACCGGGCAAAAGAAATGCAGCTGTCGCGCGATTATATCCAGCGGCTGGCGATCAAAACGTCGTCGCCGTATAAAAAGGCCTGCGAGCTGAGCGGCGGCAACCAGCAGAAGATCGTCCTGGCCAAATGGCTGGCTACCCGGCCGCAGGTGCTGCTGCTGGACGAGCCGACACGCGGCATCGATATCAATGCCAAATACGAGATATACGACCTGATGCGGCAACTGGCCGCAGATGGGATGGGGATCATCATGGTGTCGTCCGAGCTGCCCGAGATACTGGCCGTATCGGACCGGGTGCTGGTGATGGCCGAAGGCCGGCTGACAGCCGATCTGCCGGTGCAGGATGCTACGGAGAGCAGTATTCTTAAACATGCCATTCAAAAAAACTGACGATGTCAACGATTGCTTTATCATCCAAACGAGCACAGTATATCGGCCGGTTCCAGTCGCTCATTGCCCTGGTGGTGCTTTGCATCGTCATCGGCGTATTGTCTGATAAATTTTTTACGGCCGGCAACGGCTGGAACGTGCTTCGCCAGGTGGCAGTGAATGTTTGCATCGCCGTGGGAATGACGCTGATCGTACTGACGGCAGGCATCGATCTGTCCGTTGGTTCGGTACTGGCTTTGTGTGGCGCCATCACGGCCGAACTGCTGAAGAACGGCATCGAGCTGCCATCGAATAATTTGTTTATCGGGTTTACTATTCTTGGCGCCGTGCTCGCCGGCCTGCTGACCGGTACGCTGCTGGGATTGTTCAACGGATTTATCATTACAAGGTTCCGGGTGCCGCCCTTTGTGGCCACCCTGGGCATGCTCACGATTGCACGGGGACTGACTATGCTCTGGACAAAAGGCCACCCGGTCAGCAATCTCGGGGACGGTTTTCTGTACATCGGAACCGGTTGGTTCCTTGGCGTACCGGTGCCGGTATGGATTGCTGCCATCGTGGTATTGCTGGCACTGTTCATTACCCGGCAAACCAGGCTGGGCCGATATATTTATGCCATCGGCGGCAACGAGCAGGCAGCCGTTCTTTCCGGCATTCATATCGGTAAAATAAAAATGACGGTCTATGCGATCGGGGGCGCCCTGGCAGCGGCCGGCGGCATCATCGTAACGTCGCGCCTGGATTCGGCACAGCCCAATGCCGGTACCGGTTATGAACTGGATGCTATTG
This sequence comes from Chitinophagaceae bacterium, assembly GCA_040509055.1. GTDB lineage: Bacteria > Bacteroidota > Bacteroidia > Chitinophagales > Chitinophagaceae > JAJKIP01. The sequence goes on along the minus strand of JBEVLT010000309.1, from coordinate 6,296 downwards.
CCGCGGTCGTGATCGGGGGCACTTCCTTGTCGGGCGGCAGAGGCAGCATCTGGGGCACCGTGTTGGGCGCGGTGATCATCGGCGTATTGAACAACGGGCTGGTGCTGCTCAACGTATCGCCGTTCTGGCAACAGGTAGTAAAGGGAGCCGTGATCCTGGCGGCTGTGATCATCGACCGGTCCAATAAAAAAGATTGAGCTGTCCATTGAAGCAAAAGAAATACATACTAAGCATTGACCAGGGTACCAGCAGCACCAAAACGCTGATCGTGGACGGGCAGGGCCGTGTGCTGGCCCGGGCGTCCGAACCGCTGGCGACCTCTTATGGCGAAAACGGCTTTGTGGAGCAGGACCCGGAAGCGATCCTGCAAAATGTGCTGGATTCGGTAAAAGCCTGCCTGGCCGTCTTTGAACAAAACGGCTTCAGCCGGAATGAACTGGCGGCCTGCGGTATTTCCAACCAGCGGGAGACTTTTGTCGTCTGGGATCAGAAGGGACAGCCGCTGCATCCTGCGATTGTGTGGCAATGCAAACGATCGGTGGAGATATGCGGAGAACTGAAAGGGCTGGGGCTGGAAGAAACGGTGAGCCGGAAAACAGGGTTGCTGATCGATCCTTATTTTTCAGCTACCAAACTTACCTGGCTGTGCCGGAACAATGCCGACATTAAAAAAGCCATCGAAGCAGGCCAAGCTTTTTTTGGAACGGTGGATACCTGGCTGCTGTACCGGCTCACGGGTGGCCAACAGTACCGTACCGACCATACCAATGCCTCGCGTACGCTGCTGTTCAACCTGCATACGCTGCAATGGGACAGGGAGCTGGTAGAAGCATTCGGACTGCAGGGGATCCACCTGCCGGCGATACAGCCTTCTTCTTCGCTGTTTGGTGAAACCTCGTTTGAAGGCTTGCTGGAAGAACCCTTGCCCGTTGCCGCAATGATCGGCGATTCGCATGCCGCTGCTTTTGGAGAAGGTTGTTTCGAACCGGGCACGGCAAAGGCCACGCTGGGTACCGGTTGCTCTGTACTCATGGATATCGGTTCGGAGCCGGTCCCGTCGCATCGCGGCATGGTCACCACCATTTGCTGGAGCGTGCCGGGACGGGTGGATTACGCGCTGGAAGGCGTGATCGTTTCCTGTGGCGCCACGATCGACTGGCTGAAAAACGAACTGGGATTGGTTAACAATAGCGGTGATATCGAAGCCATGGCGACGGCCGTGCAGGATAATGGCGGCGTGTACCTGATACCTGCCTTCAGCGGGCTGGGGTCGCCCCACTGGCAGATGGACCGGAAGGCTGCTATTGCCGGCCTGAGCTTTGGGTCTACGAAAAACCATATTGCCCGGGCGGCGCTGGAGTCGATCGCCTACCAGGTAAAAGATGTGATCGCGGCCATGGAACAGGATGCCGGGCTGGAATTGAAAGAATTGATGGTGAACGGCGGCATCACCGCCAACCGGTTTGTGCTGCAGTTCCTGGCCGACCTGCTGGACAGGAATATCGTTACGGGCCACCTGCCCGATGTGTCGGCATTAGGCGCCGCCTTCCTGGCCGGTTTGCACACAGGCCAGTATAAAAGCATCGATGAGCTGAAGCAATTGAAGGCAGGAAAGACAGCCGTACTACCGGATAAAGAGAACGAAACTATTCAAAATTGCTATGCAGGCTGGCAGCAGCATATCGCAGTAAAGTAACTGATCATGATCAAACATGGTATCCTATTCCTGTTAGTCGTTTTGGTGGCGGACATCGGCCAGGCGCAAAAGAGCAGACCGCTGGTGCTGAAAGCGCGGGACTTTAAGCATTACGTGGATTACTTCAACACGATGGAGGATGAAAATATCCGGCAGGCCATCCCCAACGACAGCGCCTGGGGCTGGATGGAAAAAAACATCCCCTTGTTTGAATGCCCGCAACTGAATTTCGAAGAGATCTGGTATTACCGCTGGTGGACGCTGCGCAAACACATTAAAAAGACCGAAAAGGGGCATGTCTTTACCGAATTCCTGGTGCAGCGCAACTATGCCGATAAATACAACCTGATCAGCAGCGCGCTGGGGCATCATCTCTACGAATCCCGCTGGCTGCATGATAAAACCTACATGGACGAGAACCTGCATGTGTGGTACCGTGGCAATGAAGGCCAGCCCATGAAAAAGCTACGGGCCTACAGCAGCTGGAATATCGATGCGATCTATAACCGCTACCTGGTAAATACCGACAAGCGGTTTATCACGGACCTGCTGCCCGACCTGGAAAAGGACTATGCCGCCTGGGAGCAGGAAAAAAGATTGCCCGGCGGCCTGTACTGGCAATACGATGTGCGGGACGCCATGGAAGAGACCATCAGCGGCGGGCGCAGGGAGAAGAACCCGCGGCCTTCGATCAACGGATATATGTATGGCAATGCCCGGGCTTTGTCTTCCATCGCGGCGCTGGCCGGTAATCCTGAACTGACAACATTGTACCGGGCAAAGGCCGACACCATAAAACGCGCCGTACAGGCAGGACTGTGGAACACACGCGACCAGTTTTTCGAAGTGCGGAAAGAGCAGGGCGACACATCGGCCAATGTACGGGAAGCCATCGGTTTTATTCCCTGGTACTTCAATTTGCCCGACACCGGCTACAACATAGCCTGGAAAACAGTAACTGATACAAAAAACTTCTGCGCTCCCTTTGGCCTGACGACCGCCGACCGCAGCCACCCGCAGTTTCGCACGCACGGTTGCTGCAACTGCGAATGGGATGGCCCCGTATGGCCTTTTGCCACGTCGCAGACGCTGACGGCGATGGCAAACCTGCTGAATAATTACCGGCAGCATATCGTTGCCGATACCAATTATTTCGACCTGCTGGAAACCTATGTGGAGTCGCAATACTACCGCGGACGGCCCTATGTAGGAGAATACCTGGATGAAAAAACAGGGTACTGGCTGAAAGGCGACCAGGAGCGCAGCCGCTACTATAATCATTCTACCTTTAACGACCTCGTGATCACCGGGCTGGTAGGCCTGCGGCCGCGTGCCGATAATATTGTAGAGGTCAACCCGCTGGTGCCTGATAACAAATGGGACTGGTTTTGCCTCGATAATGTTTTATACCATGGAAAGATTGTTACGATTATCTGGGACAAAACAGGGGTGAAGTATAAAAAAGGGAAGGGGCTGAGCGTATGGGTGGATGGGAAGAAGCTGGCTTCAACAGCGGGGTTGTCGAAGATTGAAGTTGTTTTTTAAAAGTTTGAAGGTGGTGAACGGCTATTGAACCAGGCTTGAGAACGATCGTCCCGCAGGGACGACATTGTGGTAGCTCCGCAGGAGCCGGTATTATGGCCGGAGAGCGAACCGGACGTACAAGAGTGCGACGCAACGAAAGCCGGGTGCAGCGATGCAGCCGGGCCAATAAAAATGATCAATGAGGGGATACCTTAAAAAAATAAGTGCCATTGTTCTCACAGGCTTCCTGTTTGCAAACCTGTATGGCCAGCAAACGGAAAAGCTGTACCTGTCCGGTACCGGCAGCGACCATACCGTGGATTGGGAATTCTTTTGTACGGCGGGTATGAATGCCGGCAAATGGACCACCATCCCCGTGCCTTCGTGCTGGGAGCTGCAGGGCTTTGGCAAGTATGATTATGGCTTTGCCAAAGACAGCGTGCGGGGAAAAGAAAAGGGATTGTATAAATACCGGTTTACCGTGCCGGCTGCCTGGAAGAACAAAACGGTGCGGATCGTTTTTGAAGGATCGATGACGGATACGGAAGTAAAGGTCAACGGCCAATCAGCCGGCGAAACCCACCAGGGCGCTTTTTATGCGTTCAGGTATGATGTGACGCCGCTGTTGAAATTCGGAGAAGAGAATTTGCTGGAAGTGACCGTAGCCAAACATTCGGCCAATGAGTCGGTGAATGCAGCCGAGCGCCGGGCCGATTTCTGGATATTTGGCGGCATCTTCCGCCCGGTATACCTGGAAGCGTTGCCGGCTACGCATCTTGACGACCTCTCCATCGATGCAAAAGCCGATGGCGATTTCACCGCTTTCTTTTCTGCAACAGGTTTTGCGGACAAGGCCACCGTGCAGGTGTATGCGGCCGATGGCACCTTGTATGGAGCTGCTGAAGCGCTCAATTACGGCGATCAGCGCAGTCTCTTTCTTGCGATGCACAAGTTTGGCCGGCCCAGGCAATGGAGTCCCGAGTTTCCGTATTTGTACAAAGCCGTCTTCACGATTTACCAGAAAGGGAAGCCGCTGCATACCGTGACGCAGCAATTTGGTTTCCGTACCGTGCAAGTAAAGGAACGGGATGGCATCTATGTCAACGGCGTCAAAGTAAAAATGAAAGGGGTGAACCGGCATTCGTTCCGCCCGGAGAGCGGCCGGACCACCAGCCGTCAGGTGAGCATCGAAGACGTACTGCTGCTGAAGGACATGAACATGAATGCGGTGCGGATGAGCCATTACCCGCCGGACGATCATTTTCTCGACATATGCGATTCACTGGGGCTGTTTGTAATGGACGAACTGGCTGGCTGGCACGGGCACTATGATACGCCTGCCGGTGGCAAGCTGGTAAAGGAAATGCTGGCTCATGATGCGAACCATCCCTCCATTGTTTTCTGGGCCAACGGCAATGAGGGTGGCCACAATTTCGACCTGGATACGCTGTTCAGGCTATACGATATCCAGAAACGGCCGGTGGTGCATCCCTGGCAGCTGTTTGGCGGGTTTGAAACACAGCATTACCGCGAATACAACTATGGCATCGGCAATTACGATCATGGCCATGCCATCGTGATGCCGACAGAGTTCCTGCATGGCCAGTACGACGGCGGGCATGGGGCCGGGCTGGAAGACTATTGGGAAAAAATGTGGCAGGCGCCGCTCTCGGCCGGTGGTTTTCTTTGGGATTTTGCCGACCAGGGCGTGGTGCGCCGGGACAAAGGCGATTCGCTGGACACCGATAAAAGCCGGGGCGCCGATGGGATCGTTGGCCCGCACCACGAGAAAGAGGGTAGCTACTATGCGATCAAAGAGATTTGGAGCCCGGTGCATATGGAACCTAAAGAGATCACACCTGGTTTTGACGGCAGGCTGCAGATTGAAAACCGGTATCACTATACCAATATTAACCAGTGCCGTTTTACATGGAAAATAAAGAAACTGGGCTCAGGCCAGGAAAAAACGGGGACGATGATATCGCCTTCGATTGCACCAGGAGCTAAAGGCCATCTTGCCATTGCCTTGCCTGCAGGGTGGAAAGATTATGACGTGTGGTACGTAACGGCTTATGGCCCTGACAAAAAAGAGATCTTTACCTGGAGCTTCCCGATTGTCCGGCCAAATACAGTAGCCGCAGTGATGGTGCAAAAACAAGGTCCTTCCCGACCCGGCCTGGAGCAAACCGATTCCCTGTACAAGGTTGCTGCAAATGGCACCACGCTTTCCTTTAACCGGTATTCCGGTGTGCTGCAGCAGGTAGCTACACCCAAAGGAACCATACCGTTTGGCAACGGACCGGTGGTACAGGAAGGCGCGAATAATTTTAAAGATTTCTCTTACCGGTATGAAAGCGATACGCTGGTGATCGCTTCTTCCTTCGACCGGAAAAGCAGTTACAATACCCTGGCCTGGACCATTTATCCATCCGGCTGGGTAAAAATGGAGGCCAGCTATTTCCCGGCGGAGTATTTCACGTCGATGGCCGGTGTCAACTTTTCTTTTCCCGAGAAGGAGATCAGGGCGGTGCAGTACATGGGCGACGGGCCGTACCGGGCCTGGAAAAACAGGATGAAGGGCAACCGGTTTGGCATCTGGAATAAAACCTATAACAATACGGAGACCGGCGAAGCGCCCTGGGTATATCCCGAATTCAAAGGCTATCATTCCAGCCTGTACTGGTGCCGGTTCATGACCAGCAGCCAGCCCTTTACCGTGGCAACCGAAAATGAGGATCTTTTTCTCCGGCTTTTCACCCCGGCCTGGAAAACCGACCAGTGGCATAATTATGAGCCGATCTTTCCTTCGGGAGATATTTCATTTATGCAGGGCATTCCGGGCATTGGAACCAAGACACAACGGAATGAGACAACCGGCCCGATGGGGATGAAGAATATCTTTTACGATTATGAAAAGGACCCGTCGCGGGCATTGAAAATAGTATTGTATTTTAATTTTTTTGAAAAGTAATGGGTATGAAGCATCGCATTTTCTTACCGGTATTGCTGATGGTATTGTTCCAATACACAGAAGCGCAGATCAGGATATGGAATCCCCGATGTGAATTGCTGAAAG
>JBEVLT010000308.1:0-10875 GCA_040509055.1 Chitinophagaceae bacterium | reverse complement strand
AAGAAAGATCAACCCGGCATAATAAACGGCCACGATCAGCAATAGCCACCACCGGGCACTAATTCCTTCCTGCATCCTGACACGCTGGAAAAAAACGATATAAAAAATGTGTGCGAGCAAAAAGGCAGCTAATCCCAGCAGGAAGAACAGGGAGTTCTTTTCCTGGAAAAGAAGCAGGATATCGCCCGCCCAGGAAAAGAACAAGGCTGCCACGATCCATTTATTCAAACCAGACCGTGGCGATGCAGCTATAAAGTAACCGCCCAGTGCAAAAACGATCAGGAATTTTGAAAAAAACGTTATGTCACGATGCTGAACAACGATACCGGCCAGGTGAGTGGCAAATGCCAGCGCAAAAAACAATATCCAGGATCGTTTGCTCATGCTTTATTGCGGCTCCACCCAGGCCTCGTTCTCTTTCAGTAAATCGATCAGTTCATCCACGGCTACTTCGCTGTTCACATTCCGCTTTACCACCTCCTTGCCTTTGTACAGAGTGATCTTGCCGGGCCCGCTGCCTACATACCCAAAGTCAGCATCCGCCATTTCGCCGGGCCCGTTTACGATGCAACCCATGATGGCGATCTTTACTCCTTTCAGGTGATGCGTGCGCGAGCGGATGCGGGCCGTGGTTTCCTGCAGGTCAAACAGGGTGCGTCCGCAACTGGGACAGCTGATGTATTCCGTCTTGGAAATGCGGGTGCGCGTAGCCTGGAGAATGCTGAAGGCTGTATTGTTGGTAAACTGGTAAATGTCTTTTACATCGAGGTAAGTGCGGCCGGTGGCCTGCAGGTTTTCCATCTGCGCCCGGCTATTATACCCAAGGCAGAGCCCGTCACCCAATCCATCGAGCAGCAGGGCCCCTGTTTCCGTAGCAAAATGGATCAGGTGCTCATCCGGTGTTTGGCAGCCGCTGTCGGTGATCAGCACCACCGGGTTTTTGATCTCCCTGTTTTGCAACTCGATAAACATGCGGCGAACGGACTGCATCGCGTTGGCATTGGTGCTGCTGAAGCATAAAACGACCGTAGGATCATTGCCCGTTTTATCCAGCCAGGCTGTATTCGGCGGTGACCCATCACTGTAGCAGTCTACCATCACGAAATTGAGCTTGTTGCTCTTCGCAGCTGCCTCTACATAGCCGCTGTCCTGGAAGATAGGAATATATTTTGCCTGGTCGGCCGCAGAGGCCCAGGCGTCCGGATACACAATCACCTTCAGCGTACCGGGCAGTGCAAAGCCGAGCAGCTGGTGACCGGTAAATACATAATCCGCCGCTGCATCGCCGATCGTCCATTTGTCGGTAGCCGCATCATAGGCATAGCCGATGCTCCGCAAATGGTCCGGTGTAATTTTTTCGATCCGGTTCAGATCGGCCACCACCACCGGCACCTGTTTACCACCGATATTGTCCACGGCAAATGTCTCCCTCCTCTTATAATCAAACGGCGAATACGATAGCTTTTCGATCGCCGGAACGGCCTGGCGGGCTATGGGCTCCCGGCTCACATACCGTTTCACCAGGTCCTTGCAGACCGGTATTTCAAACTCCGGGTCTTCCGTCAGCGAGACACGGATCGTATCGCCGATGCCGTCTTCCAGCAGGCTGCCGATACCGATGGCCGATTTGATACGACCGTCTTCCCCATCGCCGGCTTCCGTCACGCCCAGGTGCAGCGGGTAGCATTCGCCAAACTCGTCAAACATCATCCGGATCAGCAGCCGGTATGCCTGCACCATCACCTGCGGGTTGCTGCTTTTCATGCTCAGCACAATATTGTGGTAACTTTCGGAGCGGGCAATGCGCAAAAATTCCATGGCGCTTTCCACCATGCCTACCGGCGTATCGCCATAGCGGCTCATGATCCGGTCGCTCAGCGAGCCATGGTTGGTGCCGATGCGCATGGCGGTGCCGTATTCCCTGCAGATCTTCACCAGCGGGGTAAACCGCTCATGAATGCGATCGATCTCTTCCGCATAGTCGGCATCGCTGTACTCGATCAGTTCGAACTTCTTTTTGTCGACGTAATTACCGGGGTTCACCCGCACTTTTTCCACGATACGGGCTGCGATCTCGGCCGCATTCGGGGTAAAGTGAATATCGGCCACCAGCGGCGTTTGGTAACCTCTTCTCCGCAGTTCGTTTTTGATCAGCAGCAGGTTCTCCGCTTCTTTTTTGGATGGCGCTGTAATGCGGACCAGTTCGGCACCGGCTTCGATACACCGGATGGACTGCTCTACGGTAGCCAGGGTATCCATGGTATCGGTAGTCGTCATCGTTTGCAGGCGCACAGGGTGGCTCCGGTGGGCGGGGTTGCCCAGCAACAGGTCGCCAATCTTCACTTCCCGGGTGATCAGCCGCTGATAACTGGTTAGGGACTCACTGTACAACTGCATGGAGCAACAGGGTAATTTGACAATAAAATCGATTCATCACAGAAGCAGGCAAAGTTAACGCAAAGCCGGCTATTCGGGCGGGCGGCGACCATCGGTCACCAATCCTTTTGCTGGCCGGTACCGGTTTTGGCCTTTTCCAGCTGCATACGCTGCTGCACGTCCTTTTCTTTTTGCTCCAGCAGCTTCAGCCGCTGCTGCGCTTCTTTACGGTTCATTTGGGGCTGCTGCTGCTTTTGTTGCTGTTGCTGCTTCTTTCTGTCTTCTTTGGGAGGAGGGGGCGGGGTTTTCTTCTTCAGCTCCAGCAACGCTTTTTGCAGGTTTTCCCTCGCCTGCGTGTCGGCGGGGTTGTTGCGGAGTGCATTTTTATAGGCTTCGATGCTTTCTTCGGTCTTTTTCGCTGCCGACAGTATCGCGCCTTTGTTATAATACGCTTTTGCTTTCAGCTCAGGGTCAGTGGTACGCAGCGCCAGTTCGTCCAGCTCACGGATAGCGTCTGCCGCCAGGGATTGGCGGTACAGCGCATTGGCGCGGTTGAAAGCGGCCGTGGCATTGGCCGGCTCCAGGTCCAGTGCCTGCTGGTACAGATTAGCGGCCTGGTCGTACAGCTGCTGCCGGTACAGGTCGTTTGCCTGGCGGATCAGCTGTGCCGCATGCTGTGCCACGGCACCATAGCCCAGGCAAAATAACAGGGACAGGATAAAAAAGCAACGCCTCATAGTGCCACCCTCCTGCGTCTTTTTATTTCGGGAATAAAATACTCTGCCACCAGCAGCACCAGCATCAGGCCGGCAAACCAGGCATAGTAGGTTTCAAACACCATCAGCGATACATCGCCGTATACTTTGCTTTCGATACCGGACAGTTGTTGTCGCAACTGCCCTACAGCGGCATCGCTGTCCTGCAAATGGACATAAACGCCATTGGTGCCTGCTGCGATCTGCTGTAATATCTCCTCGTTCAGCCGGGACACCACGTCATTTCCGGCTTCGTCTTTCTTATTGCCACCGGTAGCCGGATCAGGGATCAGCGATCCTTCCGGCGATCCGATACCGACCGTATTGATCATCATGCCGCGGGCAGCCAGCTCTTTGGCCGTATTCACCGCTTCCGGATCGTGATCCTCTCCATCGGAGATCAGCACCACCGCTTTATAGCGCTGGTCTGTGGGGTTGAAGGCATTGGCGCTCAGGCGCAACGCTTCGCTGATCACCGTGCCCTGCTGCGGCACGGCATCAGGACCGGCCGACGATACATACAATGCGGCAGCGCCATGGTCGGGCGTGAGCGGCATCTGCAAATAAGCCCGGCCGGCAAATAATACCAGCCCGATACGGTCATCCGGCAGGGCATTCATCAGTTTGCTCACCAGCTGTTTTGCCCGTTCCAGCCGGTTGGGCGCCGGGTCGGCAGCCAGCATGCTCCTGCTCACATCCAGGGCGATCACCACATCGATGCCTTTCCTGGATACGCCCTCTTCGCCGCCGGGACGGCGCAGGTTCATCACGGCTATCACGCCCGCGGCAAATGCAACAAAAAGCAATATGAATTTCAGCGTGAACCGCCGGGCAGAATACTGCTGTGTCAGGGCATTGACCAGCCGGGCATCACCCATACGGCGGCGCACCCCGGCCTTCCATTTCACCAAAAGGATGAAGAGCAGGGCAAAGACGATAAGGGCTGCGAAGAGCCAGTAAAATTCCTTGTATTGAAACTGCAATGACAAAACCTGTATTCGATTAACGCCTGCTGCTATTGCAAAGACTGCACCACAACACCTGGCGGCACTTACATTTTCCCTTCGAGGAAGCCAAGCTGCTTCAGTATACCCTTCAGCATTTTCAGGCGGATGGCCGTCATATCAAAATGGCGGTCCGGCGACTCCAGGTTCAGCACAAAAAAATACGGGTGCCGGTTTTCCTCTATCCAGCCCACTACCCAGCCGATCTGCCGGCCCGTTTTCTCATCCCAGCCGCTCCAGCCGGTTTTGTACGCCAGCGTGTAGTTGGAGTTATTTTCGGCGATCATGGCCCTTTTTACCATTTCCTGGTTCACTTTGAAGAACGGCAGCTGGTCGAAATACAAGCGTTTTACCAGGCCCATCTGTTCGTCGGGCGTTATTTTCAGCGAGCCGTCCAGCCAAAACGAATCGATCGCTGTTGTGATCTTCGCCGTGCCGTAATGCAGGGTATCCAGCCATTGCTGCATCGTGTCTTGGCCGATGCGGCGCGCCACTTCCTGGTAATAAGGAACGGCCGAAACCCGGAACGCCTCGTACATTGTCAGGTCTTTGTTCCAGGCCTCTACCGGGCGGGTGACCCCATCCCATTTGATGACCATGCTGTCGTTGATGATGTCACCCGTTTGCAGGCCGATCAGCGAGTTCACGATCTTGAACGTAGAGGCCGGCAGATAGCTGCTGTCGCGGTAGCGCGCCAGGTTGTAGACGGTAAATTCCCCGGTACCATTGTTCATCAGGGCAAAGCAGCCGGCCGCCTTGTTCTCATCGAAATATTTTTTCAGGCTCGCATCTTCCTTCACGTTATTGGGCGAGCAGGAATAAAAGGCTGCTATCAGCAACAGAAAACTGGTAATGCGCATACGGAAATTTGCGGCAAAGGTATCTGATATACCGTAATTTCTACAGCACCTACTCTCTCCGCAATACGGCTTTCTGGTAACCTTTTACCTGGTAGCTGTCTACCAGCGGGCTCTCTTCATCTCCTTTGCCGGTGGTAGCAATGGGCCGGGCGCCTATGGTGCAGAACTCTGCATGCAGCTCCCCATCCTGCATCCAGTAGTGATTGATGATGGTGGACTGCTGAACGGTAAAGACACCGCTCAGGCGGCCTGCCATCCAATACTGGTCGAGAAAGATGCCGTTCTTTTCATCGATCACCCAATGACCCTTCGCTGTATCTTTTGCTATAAGCTCATAGGGACGGATATCGGCTGCAGCTGAACCGTAAATCAGTTGCCAGGAAAACCGGTGGGCGCTGTCAGTAGCCCCGATCCGCAATTCCATATGTACGGTTTTAGGCTCCTTGCCCGCCCCCTGGTACCAAAACAGTTCGCCTTTCCAGCTGCCGCACCAGCTTTGGGGAAAAGACTGGGAAAAACACAGCAGGGAAATAAACAGGCAGCCGCAAAGCAATGTCCAGCGCTTCATTCTAAAATGATTTTACGATAAAAATACTGATTGAACGGATCATTCGTCAGGACGGCGACGGAATGGTGACGCGCATAACAGACGTTGCTTTGTCATCTGAAGAATATAAAGCGCAGGAGTGACTGACAGGATGCCGGCGCGGGCCATGAACGTTCACATGTAAAACCCGCCTTTTTGCTTGTAATGCTTATGGCCCGTGCAATCTCGTTTTGTGCTGGCGCAGGAACTCACCAGGAAAACAACCAGTATGGCCGCCAACAGGTAAAGGACCGATCGTTTCATGTCAATAAGGATAACGCGAAAAAAGCGCGGGTATTGCCTGCCTTCGGGCACCGTCAGGCCATCAGTGAAATGACCAGGTTCGGCAAACCGATGGCAATAGCCACTCCATAGATCACGTCGAGCCAGAAAAAACTGCCCAGCGAGCCGAGATAGATCAGGCCCACCACCGGGTACCCGATGATCTTTACCAGCAGGTTCGTCTGCCTGTCCCTGACATGGCTCCAGATAGCGTCGGCATCTCCGGTGCTGGGAAACGCATGCATGGCGATGGACACGCCCAGGTAGATCAGGATATAATCGGGCAAGCTGCCATCGTTGAACCGGAAAACCGGCAGGGCCGCGGGAAAGGCGATCAGCGCGCCCACAATGGTGTTAATGAAAAAAGGCCCGACGCTGATAAGGATGCTGTGCCATTTGTTCACCGGCACTTCATGCAATACATAACCTACAGGATTCTCCACCTGGAAATAAACTACTTTGAACACCGGCACTTTGCACCACCGGCAAAACAGCTGGTGCGCCAGTTCGTGCACGATCACGCCCGGAAACGTAACGATGCTGATCAAAATACCCGGAATAAACATATGAATACAGTTTTTGCAGTTAATCCCTGAATTTTTCGCGGCCTTCTATTACATCCACCACGTATGTGGTATGATCGGTGGCGGCCGTATCTTTTTTTAATTCGTCCAGCAACCGGTCCCGTTTGCCCCGCTCGTTATTGAAATGCCAGGCCATGGCCAGGGTGGCTTTCGCATACACATTGTCAGGGTTGGCAGCAACAGCCTTTTGTGCCCAATCCAGCCCCTCCTTATCCCGTTTGCCCTTCAGGCGGGTGCGGGCAAGCGACGACATGCCCATCGCCGATTCGCTGTTCAGGGCCAGGATCCGGCGGCCATACTGTTCAGCTGAGTCCAGCTGAGATCGCTCCCGCTTTACACTTGTCTTCATAAGCAGGGCGGGCAGGTAGATCTCGTCCCGTTGCAGTATCACATCCAGCAGGCTGTCGCAGGCCACATATTGCTTTTTGTCAAATACCACACTGGCATACATCATGACCGGGAATAATTCGTCAGGGTATTTCTGCATATAGGCCAGGTACACGGGTTCGGGAATACTGTCAAAAGACTTTTGGTAAGCCGTATAAATAGCAAACAGGGAATCGGCGGGAAAGTAGTTAGGGCCTTTGGCAATCAGCCTGCTTAGTTCACGATACATATCTTCATTTTCCACGTTCTTTCCTTCCAGATGCTCTACGGTTTGAAAGAAAGTGGACAGGTCTCCATTGTAGAAGGAGGCCATGGCCAGGTATTCTTCTCCTTCCGTGTATTTGGGAGCCTGCCGCACCACCTGCTGAAACTCCCTTTCGGCAGTGGCGTACCGGGCATGGTCAATAGCGTCCCTGCCCCGCGCCAGGTGAATGCCGGCCGAAAGGCTTTTCGGCACTTTGATCATGGCGAACACAAGGATCAATAAAATGACGCCGCCAAAAATCTTAATGCCGTTGGGAATGGGAAACCGGATAAAGGCTTTCCGACAGGTGGCGCACAAGGGTGTGGGATAACCTTCTTCGATCACAGGAAAGCCGCACTGGGCGCATCCGGCAGGAGAAGAAGGCTCTTCGGCTGGGTGTTGGTGTTCCTCCATGGTGGTGGTTGATAAAACGAATATAATTTATTTCAGCACACCAAGCTCCTTCCCTGTTTTGGTAAACGCGGCGATGGCTTTGTCCAGGTGATGCGTCTCGTGCGCGGCGCTCAGCTGCACCCGGATGCGCGCCTGGCCCTTAGCCACTACAGGGAAGAAGAACCCGATCACATAAATACCTTCTTCCAGCAACCGTGCGGCAAAATCCTGCGCCAGCACGGCATCATAAAGCATAATGGGTACGATGGGATGATCGCCGGGTTTGATATCGAAACCGGCTTCCGTCATTCTGGCCCGGAAATATTTTGTATTGGCCTCCAGCTTATCCCGCAGCTCGGTAGTTTCTGTGAGCATGTCCAGCACGGCGATGGAAGCGCCTACGATGGATGGCGCCAGGGTATTGCTGAACAGGTAGGGCCGCGATTTCTGCCGCAGCATTTCGATCACTTCTTTCCTGCCGGAGGTAAATCCGCCGGAGGCGCCGCCCAGGGCTTTGCCCAGTGTGCCGGTAATGAGATCGATCTTTCCCATCACCCCGCGGTATTCGTGGGTGCCGCGCCCGGTGCGGCCGAGGAAACCGGAAGAGTGGCATTCATCCACCATGATCACGGCATCGTGCTTTTCAGCCAGCTCCACGATCTTGTCCAGCTGCGCAATGGTGCCATCCATGCTGAACGAGCCATCGGTGACGATGATCCGGCTGCGGCAGCCGGCCGCCTCTATGAGTTTAGCCTCCAGGTCGGCCATGTTGTTGTGCTCGTAGCGAAACCGCTGCGCTTTGCACAGCCGCACCCCGTCGATGATGGATGCATGGTTCAGCGCATCGGAAATGATAGCGTCCTGCTCGCCAAACAGGGGTTCGAAAACACCGCCATTGGCATCGAAGGCCGCAGCGTACAGGATCGTGTCTTCGGTGCCCAGGAAGGCGGATATCTTTTGCTCCAGCTCCTTGTGAATATCCTGCGTGCCGCAGATGAAACGCACGCTGCTCATGCCATACCCATGCGTATCGATAGCCTTGCGGGCCGCTTCGATCACCTTGGGATGAGAGGAAAGACCAAGGTAGTTGTTGGCGCAAAAGTTCAGCACGGTACGGGGGGCGCCTCCTGCCGGCGACTGCACCGTTATTTCAGCACCCTGCGGGCCGGTAATGACCCGCTCGGTCTTGAACAGGCCCGAGGTTTTGATGTCTTCTATCTCGCTGGCAATACGTTGCGAAAATTTTTCATTCATACGGAGCATTTTAGGCGGCAAAGATATTGTGTTGTCCGTTATGGTTCCCGGCCGCCGGCCGGAATGCAGTTCACCGGCGTTTTTACACATTTCGTTGGCAAATCAGGGCTGTCTGTCTCCATTCGCTTGACCGGGCCGGAGAGTTATTTACTTTTGCTGTAACATTTGCCGAAGCAACGTCGTCAAACCGGGCAAACCAACCAGCACATGAAGAAAGCAGGCATAATACGGATCGTTGTGGCCATCATGGCCATTACCGCGTTGCTGCTGGTGGTTCGCTCCAGGGCTGCCGGGCCGGCCAAAGAGGATGTCTGCAAGGAATCGATGGATGCCTGCCCCCGCCAGGAAGGCGGCAAAATGATCTGGGAGGGCCTTTCAGAGCAGTTTTTCTCCTCATTCTGAGCCCGTTACGCTTTTTTCGCTTCGCTGTAACTTTTTACAATCCTGTTCGTATAACTATTAAATCCCGGCTGATCGCAGTACTTTTGCCTCACCGGATACCGGCTGTTTATGACTGAAAGAGAATACAATGAATGTGTAAACCAGTACGCAGACAATGTGTACCGGTTTATCCTGAAAAATCTTCGCCACGAAGAAGATGCCCGGGATGTGGTGCAGACCGCGTTTGAAAAAATGTGGCGTAACCGGGAAGAGGTGGATGCCCAGCGCTCCAAATCGTACCTGTTTACCGTAGCCTACCACCAGATGATCGACCACATCCGCAAAATGAAACGGGTGAGCCTGCGCGAAGAATTCAATGAGAACCTGCGGGTGCAGGACCGCCCTGTCAGCAACCTGAAAAAGGTGCTGGAAGAGGCGCTGGCCCGGCTGAGCGAAACACAGCGGTCGCTGGTGCTGCTGAAGGACTACGAAGGCTACAGCTACGACGAGATCGGGCAGATAATGGGACTGAGCGAAAGCCAGGTAAAAGTGTACCTGCACCGTGCCAGGGTGCAGCTGAAGGAATACCTGGTAAAAGTGGAAAACGTGATTTAAACAGCCAAGAAAACACATGAACATCAACCGTCATAATTACGAAGAGTTTTTTATCCTGTACCTGGATAAGGAACTGAGCAGGGAGGACCGGGCGTCGGTAGAACTTTTTGTACACGAAAATCCTGATCTGCAGGAAGAATTCGACCTGCTGCAGCAAGCCAGCTTTGTCCCGGATACCAGCCTGGTATTCGCAGACAAGGAAGAGCTGCTGCGGTTTGCCGCCAACGACTCCCTGACGCTGCACAATTATGAAGAGTGGTTGCTGCTTTATGCGGACAACGAGCTGCCTCCGGCCCAAAAGACCGAAGTGGAGCGCTTTGCGGCTGCACACCCTGTTGTGAAAGAAGAACTGGACCTGCTGCTGCAAACCAGGCTGCAGCCGGAAACGATCACTTTCCCCTTTAAAGAAAGCCTGTACCGCCACGAAGAGAAAGCAACAGCCCGGGTGGTAACCATCCGCTGGTGGCGCATGGCTGCCGCAGCGGCCGTACTTGCTGCAGTAAGCATCGGCGGTTTCTATGCCTTTAAGAATGAAGGATCAGCTACCGATGCCATGGCCGGCATGACGCAGCCTTCTATCAATGATTCCCGCAGCACTGATTCCGGACAAAACCAGCTTGCCAATGCTCCTGCAGACGATCAGGGCAACCCGGCAATGGCTGTAACAACAGCAACAAAAGAACAGCCGCCTGCATCCACCACATCACAGCCTGTAAATGCAGGCGTCCGGCACGTTCAGCATCAGGCCCCCCTTCAGGATAATACGCCGGCAACAGCAGCAGCGCCGGAAAAGAACGGCAACAACCTGCCGCAGCCAGCTTACAATCCCAACATGAAGGACCCCATCGATAACAGCTCTTTACTGGCAGATAACAATATGCCTTCTGCTAAACCCAAAGAAATTAACACAGGTCGTGTAACACCGAATATCCCTGCTGCGTATATACAAGCAGGAAACCAATTGAATAGCGAAGATGACCTGGCTGACGCAGGCCAGTCTGACAAGAAAACGAAGTTTCGTGGATTACTCCGGAAGATCACACGGACGTTTGAAAAGACTACCAATATCAAAGCAACCGATGAAGACGACCGGCTGCTGGTAGGGTCACTGGCGATCAGGCTTTAACCATCTTCACCATTCGGTGAAACATTTC
>JBEVLT010000307.1:0-8686 GCA_040509055.1 Chitinophagaceae bacterium | reverse complement strand
AGCAAAACAGTATTTCTTATTTGGCTCATTATTTTTCAAGATGTGTATAATTTATTTACCCATCAATGACATATTTGTCATTATTTGTTTTATATTTGTATCAGACCATAATTTTGCGATACTTCAATAAACGCATTTGAAGCATTCGCTTTGAATCTCGTCTTAGAAACGTAGGAACTTTCAATGACAACGGGATGATAAGTGAACAGGCTCACGACCTAGGCGTGGGCTCACTTATTCGTTGTCAGGGCCTTCCTACGGCCTCTAAGACGGTAAGCTGAGACCTGCGCCTTTCTTTTTTACCGGGTGGCGGTGCTCTGCTTACGCTTCTTCACCATTTAAACCGCACGGCCATGACACCCTATGCCCTCCACCCCGCCTTTTACAACCAGCCCATCCGGCTGCGGCCGGAGGAAGCGGCTGCCCCGCTGCAGGTATTGCAGGAGTTTTTTGAAGTGTTCCCGCTGGCCGATACGCGCCGCCTGCTGTGGCTGGCCGTGGAGGCCGCGCTGGGCCAGCCCCATTCCCCCTTTGATGCAGCGGAAGAGCGGCAGTCCTTACTCTGGCTGTACCACCAGCTGGAGCGGATGCTGGAGGCCGGTATGCTGCTGGGGCGGGGCGGTGATCATCCCGTTGCGGATGAAACGCAACAGCAACGGCAGACGCATGCTGCTGCTGGCAAAAAACCCCATCACCGGCGGGTAAAAAACCCGGCAACGCTGCCGGTCGGCTACCAGGAAAGCCTGGTCCGCGCCCGCTGCTGGTGAAAATTTCTCTTTGTTGGTGAGAAACAGTTTTCCACAGCGAGTCCGGTACTTGCATCACGCAAAAAAAGTATAATCCGTACGCCGGGACCCGCCTGAGAAATAAGACGTTTCGGACAACCAGGCACCCTAATCCGTGCCTCCGTGGCATGAACCAGGCGGCCTGCTTTTAACAGCGAGCCCGGCACTTGCATCGGTGTAAAAAAATTTACACTGCTACGCCGGCACTCGCCTGGAGAAATAAACATACAACACCTGACCTCCTTGCCGGTGAAATACACCAGCAAGGGCCGAACGACCAAAGGGCGTGATGAACGATATCCATAAACCTTAAAACTTGTGACCATGAACCCTTTTGAGCTTCACCCTGAATTTTACGACCAACCCATCCACCTGACCCCGGAAGAAACCAGCGATCCGCGGGCCACGCTGCGGGAAATATTCAGCCAAACCTCCCTGAGCGAAATGAGGCGTGACCTCTGGAAAATGGTGGAGGCCTGCGTAGGCACGCCGGACCCCGGCGCCATTGAAACAGCCGAGCAGCGGCAGGATATACTGATGACCTGGTATGAAGTAGAGCGGGCACTGGATGCAGCCGCGCTGCTGGCAGCCCGCAAAAAAGAGGATAAAGCCACCACTCCCGTCAAAAAAACAGCATGATGGAAACGATGACGAATGCTCCGCATGGAGCCGCCTTCTGCGAAGAGGAATGGATGCGCCTGCTCTTCCTGCTCAGCGATACGGCTGCGTGGCTGGATGATCTCGGCCGCCGCCTCTTTCATCAAGTACCGGTGGCCGGCCGGAAGCGCCTCTTTCGCCGCAGCTACTGCCTCACGGCCCCGGCGCTGACCCATATCCTGGAGCGGCATTATTACAAAATAGCCCGCCATCCCGGCGCCGGCAAGTTCACCATTCCCGTGGCGGACATCCTGCACCAGTTGCGCCAGGCCGGAGAGCTGCCGCCGGAGCCGGTGCCCGGATCGCTGAACGATAAACGGGTGTGGGAAGCCGATAGCCAGGTGGGGGTTGATAAGGAGGGGCTGCCCACCGCCATCATCACCATCCTTACGGACAGCGGCGGCCGGATCGTGACGGCCTTCCCGGGGCTGATGGAGTGAGCATCCGTTGATCAGCGCTCATTGAGCATTGTTTTGTTGCGTATTGATTATTGAATATTAAAAACACTCAATAGTCAATACGCAATGCTCAATATTCATTTTGCACAGTCTGATAAATGGAACTTTCTATTCCTTCGCAGGCGAGTCTGGGCAGCGGGTTCACTCGTCCCAAAGACAGCAGGGCCCGACTCGCCGTCTTCAGTGACCGAAGATTGTACCCTTTGCTGCACTACCTGAAGTTGTACACTATCGGCCTGACAGGTTAACGTAGCTTTTCCACGGTGAGTCCGGCACTTGCATCACGCAAAAAAGGATAATCCGTACGCCGAGACTCGCCTGGGAAATAGACGGCGAGACTCTCCTGGGAATGGTGATGATCAGGAAATAGGCCGTTGCTAACCATTGAGCATTGTTTGTTGATCCGATAGCTATCGGATGTTGCTTATTGAATATTAAAAACACTCAATATTCAATGCTCAATATTCATTTTACAGCAGTCCTCAATAGAAAACCTGTGAGGTTTCCTCTTAAATAGTTTCGGCTATTCAGGCAAACCTCATAGGTTTAGATTCTTTCAGAGCTTCCCATTCTTGATCTCTTCCACCACCGCAGGATCGAGCAGCGTGCTGGTATCGCCCAGGCTGCCTGTTTCGCCTTCCGCTATTTTGCGGAGTATCCGCCGCATGATCTTGCCGCTGCGCGTCTTGGGCAGCCCGCTTACAAACTGTATCCTGTCCGGCTTGGCAATGGGCCCGATGATGCGGGATACCGTAGCCAGGATGTCCTTTCTTGTCAGGTCATCATCCTTTTTGGAGCCACTGTAGATGACATAGGCATAAATTCCCTGCCCCTTGATGTCGTGCGGGTAACCCACTACCGCGCTTTCCACCACGCCGGCGTGCATGTTGATGGCATTCTCCACCTCCGCCGTGCCGATGCGGTGGCCGCTTACGTTCAGCACATCGTCTACCCGGCCCGTGATGCGGTAAAAACCATTTTCATCTTTCAGCGCGCCATCGCCGGTGAAGTACATGTTCTCGTAGGTGGCGAAATAATTTTTACGGCAGCGCTCATGATCACCATAGGTGGTTCGCAGTATAGAAGGCCAGGGCGCCTTAATGCAGAGGTTGCCCTTCAATAGTCCATCCTCATCCTTTTCCGTTACTTCCCTGCCGTTCTCGTCCACCAGTACAGGCTGCACACCCGGCATCGGCAGGGTAGCCCAGGAAGGTTTGGCGGGCGTGACCCCTGCCAGGTTGGAGATCAGTACACCACCGGTCTCTGTTTGCCACCAGGTGTCCACGATCGGGCAGCGTTTTTTGCCCACATGCTCATCGTACCAGTGCCAGGCTTCTTCATTGATCGGCTCGCCTACCGTACCCAGCGTCTTCAGCGAAGAAAGATCTTTGCCGGCCAGCGGCTCCAGGCCAAAGCCCATCAGGCTGCGGATGGCCGTGGGGGCTGTATACAGGATATTGACCTTGTGCTTGTCCACGATATCCCAGAAGCGGCCGGCATCGGGCCAGGTGGGAATGCCCTCGAACATCAGCGAAGTGCCGCCGGCGCTCAGTGGGCCGTACACGATATAGCTGTGCCCGGTGATCCACCCGATATCGGCCGTACAGAAATGGATATCGCCGGGCTGGTACTGGAATACGTTGACAAAAGTGTAGGTGGTCCAGATCATGTACCCCGCACAGCTGTGCACCACGCCCTTGGGCTTGCCGGTGGAGCCGGAGGTATATAATATAAACAGCGGGTCCTCGGCATCCATTTCTTCTGCAGGAAAACTGACCACGCCGTCCTTTTCGATCTGCGTTTCTGCATATTCCATCTCATCTTCCCACCACACATCCCTTCCTTTGATCATAGAAACAGGGGTACGCGTGCGGGTGTACACGATCACCCGCTTCACGGCTTTGTTGCCGATCAGCGCGTCATCGATCACGCTTTTCAGGGGAATATCTTTGGCCCCGCGGTATGCCCCGTCGCAGGTAATGATAAATTCCGCGTTGGCATCTTCCAGCCGGTCGGCAATGCTTTGAGCGGAAAACCCGCCGAAGATAACGCTGTGAATAGCGCCGATACGGGCGCAACCGAGTACGGCATACGCCAGCTCGGGCACCATACCCATATAAATACAAACCCGGTCGCCTTTTTTCACGCCATTGTTCTTCAGCATCTGCGCCACCTGGCATACACGTTTGTGCAAACGGTTGTACGTAACCACGCGGGTGCGCTCTTCGGGATTGTTCGGCTCCCAGATGATGGCAGGCTTATCGCCCAGGGTAGCAAGATGGCGGTCTATGCAGTTTTCGGTGATATTGAGCTTTGCCCCTTCAAACCATTTGACAGAAGGCTCGTTGAAATTCCATTCCAGCACTTTGGCGGGATCCCATTTTTTCTTCCACTGAAAGTTTTCGGCTACAGATGCCCAGTATTGTTCCGGCTGCGTAATGCTGACCCGGTAAGCCATTTCGTACTGGTCCATGCTCCGGATCTGGTAAGGATATGACATAATCGTATGAGTTAGCAGGGTGTATAGAGCGATAAATTTACACAACTCCGTTTAATTGCTTTAAATTAGTGCACCCTTTCCCATGAATTTGTTTGCTTTACAAGTCCACACATTGCTTTCCAAATGAACCAAACAGCTTCTTCCGGCACGATCCGCAAAGTTATTACCGCCTCGTCTG
Source organism: Chitinophagaceae bacterium (assembly GCA_040509055.1). Classification (GTDB taxonomy): domain Bacteria; phylum Bacteroidota; class Bacteroidia; order Chitinophagales; family Chitinophagaceae; genus JAJKIP01. The sequence continues at coordinate 4,108 of JBEVLT010000307.1, read as the reverse complement.
TAGGTACCATGATCGAGTGGTACGACTTCTACATCTTTGGCATGCTGGCCAAAACCATTTCCACGCAGTTCTTCCCGGACGGAAATGCCACGGCAGCGTTGCTGAGTACCTTAGCCATTTTCGCAGCCGGGTTTATCGTACGTCCGTTCGGCGCGCTGGTATTCGGCCGCCTGGGCGACCTGATCGGCCGCAAATACACCTTCCTGCTCACCCTCGTGCTCATGGGCGGCTCCACCTTCCTGATCGGGCTGGTGCCGGGGTATAAATCCATTGGAATTGCCGCGCCGTTGCTGGTGCTGCTGCTCCGGTTGCTGCAGGGCCTGGCCCTCGGCGGCGAATACGGTGGCGCCGCTACCTATGTAGCCGAGCATGCCCCTGCCCATAAAAGAGGTTATTATACCAGCTGGATACAAACCACGGCCACGCTGGGCCTGTTCGTAGCACTGGGCGTGATCATGCTGGTAAAGCTGAACATGAGCGACGCGCAGTTCAATGCCGACTGGGGCGGCTGGCGCTACCCGTTCTGGATCTCCATCCTGCTGGTCATCGTATCTGTCTACATCCGGATGAAGATGGAAGAATCGCCCCTGTTTTCCAAACTAAAGTCAGAAGGAAAAACATCGGCCAACCCGCTGAAAGAAAGCTTCAGGAACAGGGCCAATTTCAAAATGGTGCTGCTGGCGCTCTTTGGTGCCGTCATGGGTCAGGGCGTGATCTGGTATACCGGCCAATTTTATGCGCAAAGCTTCCTGGAAAGCAAATGCAATATCGAATTTGAGCAAAGCCGCACCATCATGCTCTGGGGCATCGCCTTTGCCACACCCTTTTTCCTGCTCTTCGGCTGGCTGAGCGATAAGATCGGGCGGAAATGGATCATGCTGGCAGGCATGCTGCTGGGCATACTGACCTATCGGCCCATATTTGACACATTTCTGAACGATAGCCGGATAGACAAGACGTTTGTCAATACCAATATCGTAAACGAGAATCCTTTTGTCAGCGTAGCCGAATTGGCAAAAAACAAAAAAGATTCCCTGGTCATTCATTCGAAAGCCTATCCCGTATCCCAGGTTTACCATGGTTTTACAAGCACCTATACCGATACCGTTTTCCTGGATAAAAACAAAGGCGTATCAACTTCAAAAGAAGCTTTTATAAATGTCAGGCTGAAATCATCAACCTACTGGAAATTTGTCGGGCTGGTATTCCTGCTGATCCTGTATGTAACGATGGTGTACGGCCCTATAGCCGCTTTCCTGGTAGAGCTGTTCCCGACCCGTATCCGCTACACCTCCATGTCGCTGCCTTACCATATCGGCAACGGCGTATTCGGCGGGCTGGTACCTTTTATCGGCCTGCTGCTTACCACTACCTACCCGGCCGACCCGCTGGTGGGGCTATGGTATCCCATTGGAATAGCTGCCCTTTGTTTCGTGATCGGGGCCATCTACCTGCGCAATAAAATAGACGAAGACGTAACCGACTAAAAAACGAACTCATGAATATCCTGAAAAAATACTTAGGCATCGTATGGCTGTTGCTGGCCCCGGTGGTGATCTATTTCCTGGTCAGCGGCGCTATTACCCACATCGATCCGCATGGAAAAAAAGACATCAACAACCCGGTGATCTGGATCATCATCATTGCCATTTTTACACCCATTGCCATTGGCCTGATGATCTTTGGCTGGTATGCCCTGAAAGGCGAATATGACCGGCTACCGGAGAGCTCCGGCGAGATCGGCTGATCAGCCTTGCAAAAAAATAACCACCGGTGGTGGTTATAAAAAACTGAAACAGAAAGAGGGTGCCCTTTTGAGACACCCTCTTTTTTTATAGGGTACGGTAAAGATTGGTCCTAATGCCCGGACTGTACATTGTACTGGTTCTCCATCTTGTACACCTCTTTGAAATTGCGCAGCTCCAGGTTGATATTTTTCAACGGCGCTTTGATATCCCGGAATTCCTTGATCAGTTCCAGCACATCGAAGTCGATATATTTTGTATTGGAAGCATCGATCACTACGGATGAATCGGGCGGCATATGATCCAGCGTTTGCCGGATGGCGGCCTTGTTCAGGAACGACACCTCTTCCGATAAATGAATGCTGATGCTTTGCCCCTGCCGGTGCTTTTGCTCGTGGAAAAAATAAGAGTTTTTAAGATTGCCATGCAGGATAGCGCCTGCAGCAGCCACAATGCCGGCAAATACGCCGATCACAAGGCCCTTGCCGCCCAGCGGCGGGTATATCCCAAACAGGTCGATCGCCAGGATAACGACCACCGTTACGATAAACGGGATATACTGGTATTTACCGTTCCTGAACATGTTCCTGAATACAGAAGGCTTTGCCAGCTTGTACCCCGTCAGCAGCAGGATGGCCGCCAGTGCCGACAACGGAATTTTATTCAGCAGGAAGGGAATCGCAATCACACATACCAGCAGCAGCATACCATGAATGATGGCCGACAATTTCGATTTGGCGCCTGCATTTACATTCGCGCTGCTGCGTACGATCACGCTGGTGATCGGCAATCCCCCGATCAGGCCGGCGATGGAATTGCCCACGCCCTGTGCAAACAGTTCTTTGTTCGTATTGGTCACCCTCCGTTGCGGGTCGAGATTATCGATCGCCTCGATGCTCAACAGGGTTTCCAGCGAAGCGATAATAGCGATAAACACACCGTACATGATCACGCGGCTATCCAGGAAGCCATTAAAGTCCGGCAGGGTGAAAAAGCTGAAAAACTCATTGGCGCTTCCGGCCACAGGAATCTGTACCAGGTGTTCGTTTTCCACAGCCAGCATGCTTCCCGACCCCTGCCAGATGGCATTGATGACCACCGCCGCCACTACAGCTACCAGGGCCCCGGGTATAAAAGGCATTCTTTTCTTGATAAAAGGCTTATCCCAAATGACCATGATCAGGATGGACACGATACAAATAATCGTTACCCCTATTTCGATATGATGCAGGGGCTGCAGCAATTCGTGCATGTCTTCGTACCCATAAGGGATCAGTTCGGTGGCGTTCCCTTTTTCATCCTTGTCATAACCAAATGCGTGGGGGATCTGCTTGGCCACGATGAGGATGCCGATACTGGTCAGCATGCCCTTGATCACGCTGCCGGGAATGTAATTAGCAATGCCGCCGAGCTTGGCCACGCCGAACAGGATCTGCAGGATGCCGGCGATCAGCACTGCGCATAGAAACAACGGGAAGTTGCCGATGGTGGTAATCGCTCCCAGCACCAGTGCTGCCAGGCCGGCTGCGGGGCCGCTTACGCTCAGCTGTGAGTTGCTCAGCGAACCGATGACGATACCGCCTACGATACCTGAAATAAGCCCGCTGAAAAGCGGGGCGCCACTGGCCAATGCAATACCCAGGCACAGGGGCAGGGCCACAAGAAATACCACCAGGCCCGAGGGCAGGTCTGACTTGAGATACTTTTTATTCGACATAAATCAATGAAAGTGCTTTTGTACGTGTAAGATTAATACCAACCGGTTGTTATACGTTAACCATGTATGGTTCGTCCTTGGTTTTTTTGCGGGTCAGGTTTTTAAAGAAATCCACTTCGCCATTTTCGATATTGTACACTCCGCCCACAATGCCTATTTCTCCCTTCTCAAACATTTCTTTCACGATATCGCTGCTGGTGAGGATTTCTTCCAGGCTGTTCTCCACATTGGTATACGCCACGGAGTCTTTGTGTTTGTATGCGTTTCCATCCTGGAGCAGCGCCTTGCTGATGGCAGGCTGTATACGCTTCAGCAGGCCGGTGATATGCCCGTCTTCCACGCCTTGTTTGGCACTTTTAATTGCGCCGCACTCGGTGTGGCCCAGCACCATCAATACTTTGGATCCCACATACTTCACCGCGTATTCGATGCTGGCCACAATATCATCGTTCACGATATTGCCGGCTACACGAATGCTGAACAGGTCGCCCAGGCCCTGGTCGAAGATCAGCTCTACCGAAGTGCGGGAGTCCATACAGCTCAGGATGACGGCAAAGGGATACTGCCCTTCACGGGTTTCATTGATCATTTCCAGGTGGTCCTGGTCGGTGATCAGGTTATCGACAAAACGTTTGTTGCCCTCTAC
>JBEVLT010000306.1:0-3378 GCA_040509055.1 Chitinophagaceae bacterium | reverse complement strand
AATATCTGAGTGCGCCCTGTCGTATTTAAAAAGCTCAAGCTTTGCGGCCACTCCTGCGGCTGTCATGCTTGCGGCAAGCTCATCTGCCTGCCAGATGGGAACCTGTGTATCCCTGCTGCCCATATGCAGCTGTGTCAGTGGCAGGTGACCGGCAAAATAAACCGGGGAACTGGCGATCATTTTTTGCCGGGTGGCGGCAACTGTAGCCTGGTTACTGACCAGGTCGCTGAGAAACTGGCACTGGTAGGTGGCATCATTTGTATGCATGGCTGTCAGTGACAGCATATCGGTCGGTCCGGCCACGCATACCACGCGTTTTACCCGGGCATCGCGGATGCCGGCCAGCAAGGCCACCGTGCCGCCACGGCTTCCGCCCCGGATGGCAGTGCGGTTCACGTCTGCCCTGGGTTCTGTGCCGCCGATCAGGTTCAGGAAGGCAAGCGCATCATCGGTGGCGCCGTCAAAGGCATCGCAGTGCTGCCCCTGCGATACGGGTGTTTTATACACTACACCATCCAGTGTCAGCTCCAGCGATTGCCCGCGCAGCGCCGGTATGGCAAGAATACAGGGATTGGAAGGACCTGCTGTATTCAGGGACAGGCTGAGACTATTGGTGGTTACCCCATATCCAAAACCGCCGATCTGCATCCTCACAGGAAAGCTTCCCGCCTCGTTGGGTATTACCAGCGCACCGTATTCCGTATTGCCCTGCAGCTGAAAAGAAACGATCCTGAGCACGAACCGGCCGGCTGCCACTTGTTGTTCGCTCTGCACGCTGTAGCCGGATGGAGTAAGGTCAGCCGTTTGCCAGCGCTGCATAACATCGGTCACTTCTGTGGCGATGGGTGCAGCAAACAGCTCCCGTTTGTCGTAGCCCTCCAGGAAGTCTTTTTTGTGGCAGGAACTGATAAAGCTCAATGCAATAAGGAATGCCAGTAATCCTGCTGTGTTGAATGCCGGTTTCATGCGCAAGGATATAAATAAAAGCCATTACCGGACGCCGGCATCTCCGCAAACGTTTGTTAAACTTCATGCATATGAAGAGTGCCACGCGATAAGGCCAGGCGCGCAACGGGTGTGACCGGGGTCCGGCGTCATAAATGGTTACAAACCCCTTATCAAGCACCGGAACAACTACCTGAAATCCCAAAAATTCATTTATGGCAATTACTATTTTGCTATGTTATCTCCTGCACCTATTTTTGCCGCGGAGAGATGGCAGAGCGGTCGAATGCGGCGGTCTTGAAAACCGTTGACTGTAACAGGTCCGGGGGTTCGAATCCCTCTCTCTCCGCCAATCCAGGTTAAAATGTCCAGCCGAATGGCTGGCATTTTTGTTTTCAGGAGGGGGCAACGCTTGCTTTGCGAAGTGAAGGAAACAAAAATGAAAACGAGCGCCGTAAGAGACATTTTGTTGGATGGAGACCTTTCAGCCGGCAATCAGGATAAATATCAGTTGTTCTGGAAAGATCGCCTGAACGCCAGTGGCGAAACCCGGGTTTTCAGTTTAAACAACTTGCTGAAGGATTGAGGATGCTCAAAGCCCAATTCATAGGCAATTTCGCTGACCGAAAGCCTGCTGGCCGATAATCTTTCTTTAGCTTTTTCGATCAGCTTTTCATGAATATGCTGTTGGGCGCTCAAACCGGTCAGCTGGCGGAGCAAACTGCTCAGGTATTTCGGCGAAACATGCAGCTGCTCCGCCAGAAGCCCTACGGTCGGTAAGCCTTTTGTAGCCAGCTCCTGGTCGTTAAAATAAGCCGTCAACAGTTCTTCCAGGCTACCCAAAAGCTTATGGCCAATCTTTTTGCGGGTCAAAAATTGCCGGTTGTAGAACCTTTCCGAATAATTCAGCAACGTCTCCAGCTGCGAGACGATAATGTTCTGGCTGTAGGGATCAGGATTTGCATGATATTCCTGCCGGATGTCTTCAATGATACGTTCCAGCACTGCCTCCTCTTTGTTAGACACAAACAAGGCTTCATGAATGGCATAGCCAAAATAATCGTATTGCTTTATCGTTTTGCTCAATGAAGTGCGCCACAAAAAGTCAGGATGCAGGAGCAGCATCCAGCCCGATTTTTCACCGGCCGAATACCCTTCTCTGCTAATGCTGAATACCTGCCCTGGCGCAATAAAAAATAGCACGCCTTCATCAAAGTCATACGCCTGCTGTCCATATTTGATTTTGCCTTCTATATTCCGTTTTAAGGCAATGAGGTAAAAGTCAAACATCCAGGTTTGATCCAGCTGTTCCGCCGTAAGCCGCACATCAGCATAGTTAACGATGCTGATCAAAGGATGTCCCGGCGACATCAGTCCCCGGGACCGGTGAAATTCGGTGATGGTTTTTATGCGTTGAATGTTGGACATATGCGCTTAAAAATGTTTCCGCTACTGAAAATAGCAAATCAAAGACAATTTTAGCATGCTGTTTCCTCGATAAGCTTAGCCTTCCTGCTGGTACGCCGCGGCAAAGTCTTTTGCAAAATCGGCCAGTTTAATATTGCCCAAGACCGGCGGGTGACTGTAATAATCCTCATACAATTTGCCGGTGCCCTGGCTGGCCTGCATTTCGATGAAGCCCCGGGCAATTTGCGGGTTAAATCCAATGCTTAGCCAGGAATTTAACAACTGTTCATCCGGAATGACCTTCCATTGCAGATCGGGCTTTCCGATTGCCGTTCCCAATGCCTGGGCAACTTCATTGGGCGATACCTCGTCACTCGCGATATAGCGAACCGTTCTTCCTTCAAATGGTTTTCCCATTTCTTCTGCGATCACAGCGGCAATATCCAAAGGGGAAACCCAGGGTTCTTTCCGGTCGCCGCCATAATTGGAAATGATCGCACCTTTTGTTTTGATGGTTGGGATGAAAGAGAATAGATTGGTATAGAAACTCACCGCACGTAATGTTTTGACAGATACGCCGGCATGCAGCTGCTTCAATATATTTTCCACATTGTGATGAAAGATCAAAAAGCCGTTGTCTTTATCCGTGTGTGCCCCAACGCTGCTGAGGTGCACGATCTTCCTTACTCCTGACTCTTCGATGGCCTGCTTATAATTACCACCGATCTGGTTAATTAATCCAATAAAATCAACCTCCGCGTCGGACAGGTCACCGCCCGCAGCATCCAGCGTTTCCATCAGGTAAACGATCTCTGCACCCTGAAAAGTACGGGTCAGGAAAGCCGGGTCCATCATGGTGCCGATCGCTGCCCGGGCACCCAGCTTTTCGATGGCCGGCCGTCGCTCCGGATTGCTGCTGATGACTGTTACGTCATGACCGTTTTGCACTAAAGTTTGCGTAAGCGGCTTCCCGATATTCCCGATAGAGCCTGTAAGTATGATTTTCATAAAAATTTCTGTTTGTTG
>JBEVLT010000305.1:0-3467 GCA_040509055.1 Chitinophagaceae bacterium | reverse complement strand
CCGGATCGTGCCGTCCGGGTTGTAGTGCAGTTCGGTCACCTTCACATTCCGCAGGTGGGTTTTGCCGGACAACTGCACATCGTGGTAGAAGAGATACCATTTCCCGTTCACCTCCACGATGGAGTGGTGACTGGTCCACCCCTTTACCGGGTTCAGCAGGACGCCCTTGTAGGTAAACGGCCCCCAGGGATTGTCGCCAATAGCATAAGCAATGAGATGCGTGTCGCCCGTGGAGTAGGAGAAATAATATTTACCGTTGTACTTATGTACCCACGACGCTTCGAAAAACCTCCGCTTGTTGTCGCCGGCCGTCAGTGGTTTGCCGTTCTCATCCAGTATCTGTACGTCCTTTACAGCACCGTCGAACTGCAGCATGTTCTTATTCAGCCTGGCTATTTTAGGGCTCAGCGCCGGTTTGTCGTCGGCCGGGTATTCATCTTTGGGGTTATAGGTCCCTGTGCTCCAGCGCTGCAGCTGACCGCCCCAGATACCTCCGAAATACATGTAGTAAGCGCCATCGTCGTCTTTAAAAACCGCAGGGTCCATGCTGTAGCTTCCGGCGATCGGTTTGGCTTCGGCCCTGAACGGTCCTGCCGGGGAAGTGCTGGTGGCGGCCCCGATCCGGAATACATCATCCTTATCCTTTACCGGGAAATACAGGTAATACATCCCGTTGCTAAAAGCCGCGTCAGGCGCCCAAAGCTGCCGTCCAGCCCAGGGAATGTCTTTGATATCCAGTGCTACACCATGATCGGTCACCTTGCCGCCAATGCTATCCATGGAAAGTATATGATAATCCTTCATGGCAAAATGGCTTCCGAGGTCATCTTCCGGCACGCCGGCCTCGTAGTCGTGCGAAGGATAGATATAGATCCTTCCGGCAAAAACGTGCGCCGAGGGGTCGGCTGTGTAGATATGGCTGACCAGTGGTTGAGAGATCGGTTTCAGGCTATCGGCACTCGTTGCTGCTTTTGCAGTATCGCTTTCCGCTTTGGAAGAATTCCCGGCATTGTTGCAGGCAACCATCGCCGACAGGGCAACCGATGCAAGTACAACCGGGCAGGCAGGCAAAAGATATTTGATCATCGTTGGTATGTTTTTACTGCATGCAATATAATTCACGGTAGCGGGCGGAAGAATGCGGATAAAAAAATCCTTACTCCTGGAGGTCGGAGTTTGGAGTTGGAAGTTTGAGGTTCTGGGTTAAGCACACTCGGGAGAAAGAGGGGCTATTTCCCGCTTAGCCGATCCCAACCCCGAACTCAAACATCAACCCCGGATTTTCAAGCTCCGATACCTGCAGGACGTTTTCAATTATCGGACGCCCCATATCAAACTTCTTCTACTTCATACACCGGGCTGAACAAATACACCTTACCCGTAGCGACCTCGGTGCACTTGAACCGCTTACGTAACTTTTCCCCTTTCTGAAACACCCGGCCGTCGCTAAGGCGGAACAGGGCGCCCGATGGCAACTCTTCTACCAGCCGCTGGCGGGCCGCATTGGCATCATACCGGCGGAGCACACGCAGCAGGCCATCTTCGGCACAGCTGCTTGCAGCCGGGTTTTGCAACGATCGCAGCAGCTCCGTCCTGATATCCGGGGGAAAAATATGCTGCTCCAGGAACGTAGCCAGCAAACTACCGTAGATCGTCTTCCATTCGCGGCCGTGTGCCGCCACTTTATTGCCGTATTGTTCAAACGTGAGCAGGTGAGCCAGCTCGTGCAGGAGGGTGATGAGAAAGGCCCATTGATTGAGGTTGCCGTTTACGCTGATGCGATGGTGCTGCTGATAGGTGCGATGCCGGTAATCGCCCAGTATACTTTTCCGCTCGCGCGCCACTGTCAGGTGCACCTTGTGCCGGCGCAGGTACCCGAGCACGGAATCGTATGTGCCGGGAGGCAAATAATCACTGAGCTGGGCGATGGGAACTTCCTTCTTAGGCATTCTTCTTTTCCTTCAGCATCCTGGTGAGCACCGATACTTCCAGGAAGGTATAGACCAGGTACAGGAACATGCAGATGGCAATCGCCGGTTTGTTCACTTTCTCCCTGGTCGCCATGATATAAATGAAGGCCGCTGCGGCAATAAGGATAAACTTGATGATGAAGCCGCCGTAAATGGCCCGCATGAACGAATGCGGGTTGGCCGATCCCAGGCTGCGCTGCAGCAGCGAATAGGAAACGAAAGTAACCAGCGCCAGCAGCAGGTTGCCCACGATCAGTACTTCGTGGTTGATACCCCACCGGCCAAGCATGGTTTTGCCGGCAATAAAAAAGGCGTTGAGTATGATAAAGATCAGCAATACCGGGACCAGGGGCTTGAATTTGTTCTCTCTCATCAGTAGGTGTTCATTTAAGCGGGTAGATGCAAAGGTACTGCGCTTGGGGTTCAACTGAGCGCTACCTGCTTTTGTTCGGCGGCGGTCACGCTGTTCATTTCCACCACGTTGGTCCCCATGTGGCATTCCCCGTTGAAAACCGCGCTGGGCTCTACTTCCAGCTTGCCGGCATACAGGTTGCCCTTGATATTGCAATCGCCCCGAAGCTGCAGCAGATCCCGGGTGCGTACATTGCCCGACACTTTTCCGTTGATATCGGCCTGGTTGCCGGAAATATCTCCTTCCACTACCCCGTTGGCGCCAATCACCACTTTGGCAGAACTGTGCACGTTACCGATCAGCGTGCCGTCGATGCGCAGATCGCTGTTGCTGTGTATATCGCCTTTCAGCGTGGTACCACTGCCGATCAGCGTGGTGCAGTTGCCTGCAGCAGCTTTGTCGAATTGCATATCAGTTTTGGTTTTTGATTTAAACATGGATAGCTGGTTTTAACAAGGTCAAGTTAGCGGTAAACCGGTCAACCCGGTTTTATGCTTCTGTTATTAAACTATCAACAGCTCAATCGTTGGAGATCTCGTCTCTGGGTACCTGCAATTGTATCGTATCGAGCGCCGTCACGGCATCGCCTCTCAGCACTTTCTTGACATTTTCGATATAGCCGGCCTGGTAACCTACCTGCCTTTCGAGCGAATCCACCCTGTATTTCATCTGCCGGTATTCCCGGCCCACCTTCAGGTCGTCGTAACCGGGGATATAATATTTCAGCGGGGTAAAAACGATCAGCGCCACGGTCAGACCTACTAAAACTACGAAAATTGTGCTTAACGCTATGTAGACACTGAGCCGGGACAGTTTAAATGTGACGACTTCCTCATACGTATCATCGTTCATTACCACCAGTCTATAGCGGTTGCGTAGTCGTTTCAGCGTAGACCCCGCGTCCAGTTTTGACATACAAGCTTTTTAGAGGAATTAAAGGTAAGGAAATTGGGGCTTGCACGGCGGCTATCTTCCCTGTTATCCGGGCAAAAAAAATGGCTTGCTTTTATACTAAAATATTTGAATTTCAGTTATTAAGCCTTTAGATTGCGCCCCGGAAATGCGAGCCAAACGATATACTTTTA
>JBEVLT010000304.1:0-8417 GCA_040509055.1 Chitinophagaceae bacterium | reverse complement strand
AAAAAAAATAAAAAACCCGGTAAGACCTGTCAAGCGGCCGGATAAGCGCAATGATCCTGCCCAACCCGATCAGCGGCAACATCAGGAGATCTTCCATCCTGCGCTTCCAGATATATAGTGAATAGTTCAACTCCGTTTAAATATACTTGATAGCCACTTGCCGCAACCCTTTGCCACATCGGTCAGGCCATACCACATCGTCTTTAGCACAAACCCGTTGAGCTTGCCCCGTCCTGCTGCCATCGCCACAAACACCAGCTTGGTCCCGGCCAGCTTGAAAAACACGTTGCGTTGCCGCCTCCGGGTAAACGATTGCTGCAGGATACGGTGCCGGAGCAGGGGGGCTGCAATCTTTTCCAGCGATATCCCGTCTGCCGCCATCCGCAGCCAAAGATCGTAGTCTTCCGATTGTTTTTGGCGGACCAGGTACCGGTAATGGCGAAAAAGTGCTGCAGGGGCCATGACGGCCGGGTGTACAATACAATTATTTTTCGGGAGGTAGTGGCGAATGGCTGGAGGGGTAGTGTGGCGAACATCATCTTTCCATACCCCGATATCCAGCCCGTCTTCGTCGATAAGCTGCGCTGTCGCTGTTAGCAAGGCCGGGTAGGACAGTGCCTGGAGATGAGCCAGCTGGATCGCAAACCGGTCTGGCCTGCACAGGTCATCGCCATCCATGCGGGCGATATATTCACCCTTGGCAAGATCGATCCCTTTATTAAGAGTATCGACCAGCCCGAGATTCTTTTCATTGCGGATAAGCCGGATCCGTTGATCCGCAATACCGCGCACAAGGGCGGCTGTATGGTCGGTAGATCCGTCATCGATAATGAGCAACTCAAAATCGCGGAACGTCTGTCCGAGCACGCTGTCAACAGCCGCCTGGATAAATCGTTCGCAATTGTAAGCAGGCAGGATGACGCTGATGATCGGGCTTCCCATGTGCAAGGGTTTGAGCCGTTTACAGGGCCGCCACTTTTTTTGGCCGCCGGTTTTCGCGCCAGATCATGAAAATGGCTACCAGCAGGATCACTGCAAGAATGACCGTGAACACAACGCTTAGTTTTTCGCCGGTATAATATCCTTTCGGCTCGAACCGGAACTCGATGGCATGCTTTCCTGCCGGCACGGCCAGGCCCCTGAGCACATAATTCGTTTTAACGATCGGCGCTTCCCTGCCATCGATAAAAGCTTTCCAGCCCGATTTGTAATAGATCTCGCTGAATACGGCAAACTGGTTGGTCGCCGACTGGAAACTGTAGGTCAATACATCATTCAGGTTCTGTTCCAGTTTGATGCTCGCTGCGCTGTCGCGTACGGGTGCAAAAGGTATATCCGCCCTGAACGACTCCTGCACGAAAGCCGTATCCGCCGGGTTGAAATGGCTGATCGCCGCCATTTCGGCATTGGCATCTTTTACAAACTGCACATGGCCCACCAGCCACGCGTTGCCCAATGCACCGGGATTGCGCTGGTATTGCTGCGTGTTGCCCCGCTGGTCTTTCTGGATGAAATATTTTGTATTCAGCATGTTCAGCACGGCAGGGTTGGGCTGCGGGCTGAACTGGTGTTCGATCAGGTCCTGGTAGAGCCGCAGCTTTACGGCATGATAACCGCCGAGCGAATTGTAATGATAGGACGTGTACGCCTCCGTAAATGCATCGCCGGAGAAGTTGAACACCCTGAAATAAGATTTGTCTGCCAGGATGGCCTGGTCTGCCTGGGTGGTACTGAAATTACCGCCCTCACCCATGTTCTCCTCGTATTTGCCGCCATTGAGGTAGTGTGAATCGATAACGATCAGGTCGATAAATGAGAAGGTGGTAATGATGGCAATGGTCAGGCTGCGATTGAGCGTATTTCTCAGGAACAGCCAAAGGCAGGCTGCCGCTAAGGCAATGAAGCCAAGCGACCTGAAAATATCGCCCAGCATCATGCCTTTCCGGTCGGCGATCAGCCCGTCATAAAATGTTTTTACTGCCTCGTACAGCTGGGGCTGGTTGGCATTGTTTACCTGCTGCAGCAGTTCCCGGTCACCCTGGGCTTTGAAGTCGAACGAAAAATAAAGGATAAACAATATCACGAATACAGCACCGGTGGCGATGAGTCCCTTTTTGAAAAGCGGCAATAAGCTTTTCCTGTCGGGAGCCGATAGAATGGCATTCAGTCCCAGCACGGCCAGCATAGGCAGCAGTAGCTGCGGTATCACCAGCGCCATGGACGGAGCCCGGAATTTGTTGTAAAAAGGAAGGTGATCGAAGAGGAGGTAGTTAAACTCTTTCAGGTACGATCCCATGGCCATCATAGAGGTGAGGATGATCGCTGTCAGCGCCCACCATTTATGCCGTCCGTCGAGAAAGAAAAACGAAAGAATAGCAAGGAAACAGATGATCGCTCCCGAATACGGCGGACCCGAAGTGCCCCCGAACTTTCCGTCTGAGCTGATGCCGCCCCAGTAATAGGTCAGGGGCAGTTGCTGCTGCAGCTGCTGCGGCAGTGAGCTCAGGGCTTCGATGGCTTTGGACTTTTCAGGCTCGATTTCCGAGCTACCGGAGCTGCCGCCAAACATCCGGGGCACCAGCAGTACGAACGGCTCGGTGATATGCGCCGAATAGCTGAATGCATAGCTTTTATCCAGCCCGGTTTGCGGCGTAGTGCTTTTTTGCGTGGAATCCGTCAGGGCCGAACCGCCTCCGCGGATGGTTTCTTTCTGGTACTCATAGGTGCTGAGCAGGTTACCTGCATTTACGAGCAGTCCTGTCACACCGGCAAGGATGACCAGGCCAAGGGAAACCGCAAGGTGTTTGAATTCGTTGGCCAGGATCCAGCGCACGATGAAAAACACTGTCATGATAAACAGGGCGATGAAAAAGTAATAAACGATCTGCGGATGGTTCATCGCGATCATCGTGGCTGTAAAGATGCCTGCCAGTGCCGTGCCGAGCCAGTATTTTCGGTCGAAGATCAGGATCACAGAGGCCAGAACGGCAGGCATATAGGCCATGGCCCACATCTTGGTGGCATGACCGGCTACGATGATGACAGGATTGTAGGTAGCATACGCAAAACCCAGTGAGCCCAGTATGCCCAGCCAGGGGTTTACGCGCAGGGCCAGGCACAGAAAGTAAAAGCAAATGCAGGCCAGGAAAAAGAACTGGGCCGGGGCCGGCAGTCCCAGGGTCAAAACCGTGTGTACAAAACCCGGGATCACGTTGGTATAGTCCTTCGCGATCTGGAAGGTGGGCATGCCGCCAAACATGCTGTTGGTCCACAGGGGCATATGGCCGTGCTGCTGCTGGAAAACCTGCGACTGGTGAACCGCTCCTTCCCACTGGGTGATGTCATGTTGCTGTAATACTTTTCCCTGCAGCGAGGGGAGACAATAAATCAGGGCGATCAGCAGGAAAAGCAAGAATGCGACGGCGTGGGGAAGGATCTTTTTCAGCAGTCCCTTATTCATAGAACGTTGATATTAAGGTGACAAAATAATGCTATTTTAGACGAAAATCCACCTATGCGCTGGTTATTATTTTTGTCCCGGCTGGCCTTTATCTGCGGTATTTTTTTCCTCCTGTCCGTGTCTTTGCTCATCCGCAACTGGGCCGGCGACCAGGTAGCCGTATCCACCATTATCATTATCGGGTATTTCATCGGGGCCATCGTGGTGCCGGTGGTCAATCTTTGTTACCTGGGGGTATTGCTGGTCAAAAAAAGGCTGGCGGTTTACGTACCCACCTGGCTGGTCACAGCCAACCTGTTTTTCCTCCTCATTCTTATCATGTATATATTTTATTTCAATGATCCATACTATCATCAAAAATAAACCGACCCGCCTGTTCCTGGTACTGGGCGGATTCTTTATCGCCAATGCGCTCATCGCCGAGATCATCGGGGTCAAGATCTTTTCGCTGGAAAAAACGCTGGGTCTCGAACCGCTCCATATTCACCTGCTCGGCAACGATCTTTCGGTCAACCTGACCGCTGGTGTATTGTTGTGGCCGGTGGTTTTTATCATGACCGATATCATCAACGAATATTATGGCATGAAAGGCGTACGCTTCCTGTCATACCTCACGGCCGGGCTTATCGCCTTTGCGTTCCTGGTTTTTTATGGCGCCATGAAGCTGGTACCGGCCGATTTCTTTGTCACCGGCAAGCAGGGCAGCGGGGTGCCTGATATGAGCAAGGCGTACAACAGCATACTCGGCCAGGGTGGATTTATCATCATCGGATCGCTCACCGCCTTTATTCTCGGGCAGCTGATCGACGTATTTATTTTTCACAAAATAAAAAGGATAACCGGTGAAAAGCGAATCTGGCTCAGGGCCACCGGGTCTACGCTCATCTCGCAGTTTATCGACAGCTTCGTGGTACTGTTTATCGCCTTTTATGTCGGCACGCGCGTCAACCGGTCCGGGGATGATTTTGTATGGCCGTTCAGCCTTTTTATCGCGGTCGGCGTCGTGAATTATATCTACAAGTTCATCGTGGCGATCGTGCTTACACCGGTGATCTACCTGGTCCATAGCTGGATCGAGGGTTATCTTGGCAGGGATACGGCTGCAGAAATGAAACGGGCTGCCATGCGGGATGATTAGAGCCGGATACCCTGTTCCTTCACCAGCCGGGCCACCACTTTGTCGATAGGCAGCGTTACGCTCGCCTCGGAAAACTCGTCCCAGCCGATAAACCGGAAGGTCTCGGTTTCGCCGGTCTTTTCATACACGGCCAGCTGCTGTTCGTCGAAGTCGAAGAGCTGGGTGCGCAACGGCGCTTTGATGGGCTCCAATGCCTTGACCAGGTAATAAATAGACACGATCTGGTGCTGCGGGTTGAAGGCGGACATCTGGAAAAAGTCGGTGGTGTACAAATGCTCGCCCACTTCCACTTCCAGGTCCATCTCTTCTTTCATTTCCCGCTTCAGGCAGTCGCGGGTGCCCTCGCCAAACTCCAGCCCGCCGCCGGGAAACTTGGTGTAATAGTTACCACGGATAAACTCGTCGCTGACCAGCACCTGTTTTTGATCGTTCACCAGGATGCCGTACACGCGGATATTGAAAAGCTGCATAAAAGGGGTTAGAATATTTTTTTGCGAAGGAATAACAGGCCTACGGTAAGCGATATCACAAGCGACAGGAACACGACGATGTAAAAGGCATACCGGGAATGCTCGAACCCGCTGGGCACGTTCATCCCGAAGATGCTGGCGATCAGCATCGGGAAGGTGAGCACGATGGTGATCACGGCCAGGCGTTTCAGCACCTGGTTCTGGTTGTTGGCAATGATGCTGGCAAAGGCATCGAGGGTGCTGCTGAGGATGTTGGTATAGATATTCGCCATCTCCAGGGCCTGCGAATTGTCTACGATCAGGTCTTCGAGAAATTCCTTTTCCTCGTCGTTCATTCCGAGGAAATTGGTACGCTCCATTTTCATAAACACCAGCTCGTTGGAGCGCAGGGCCGTTACGAAGTATACCAGGCTTTTCTGGATCCGCATCAGCTCCAGCAGGTGCTCGTTTTTGCTGGCGTCGTATAGTTTTTGCTCGTAGGTATTGCGCCGCTGGTTGATCTCCTTCAGGTGGTCCATGAAGTTCTGCACCACTTTTTCGAATATCTTCAGCACCATCATGTTCTTCTTGTCCGCCTGGCGGTTTTGGAAGGTGCTCAGAAATTTTTTGATCGCCGTGTTCTCGAACGAATTTACCGTCAGGATCTGGTTGTGCGTCAGGATAATGCAGATCGGGATGGTGATGTAATACGCGTCGCTGTCGTTGAACGAATTGTTCTCCGTCGGCGTTTTGATCACGATCAGCTTTACGTTGTCTTCCTTTTCAAAGCGGCTCCGTTCGTCGATGTCCAGCGAGTCGGTGAGGAAGTCGAGTGGTATCTCCAGCTTTTCGGCCAGGTCGGAGAATTCTTCCTGCTTCAGCGGGGGTAATACATTGACCCAGGAGCCGTCTTCCGGCTTATCGATCTCCACCGTCTGGTGGTTGATATTTTTGAAATACTGGATCATCGCGGCAAAGGTAGGGGCGGCCGGTGGAACAGGTAGAGAAATTATACTGCTGCTGAGCCTGGCGACAAGGGGCCGGTGAGCGCGGCAATGCTGTGCAGGTGATGGTGCGTATGAAAAATGGTAAAGTAGCACAGTTCCCGCAGCGTGATCTTTCCCAGCAGGGGATGGGGTACGATATAAGCATCTGCCTGGTGCTCCTGCCATCTCTCCTGCAGTGCCGAAATCAAGCGGTGCATGGCAGTTCTGAACTCGCGGATCAATCGTTCTTTGCCATACCCGGCAGCGACCGGTTTGGGAACATAACGCCGGCTGGCCTTGCCGCCGCGGGCCAGCTTCAACTGGTAGTTGACCGCCAGCTCATCGAAGGGGCGGGAAGGGCGGTTGGGTTTGCCGCCTGCAAGGCGAACAATGAATTTGGGGAGTACAAAGGCGTATTGAGCCGTCTTCGTGGCCGTCACCAGGTGCTTCACCTGTTGCGCAGCCGACCATTTACCTGCCGGCTGCCAAAAGAAAGCTTCGTTGCTTAATGCGGTGCAATAGCCTGCCAGTTGCTCTGCAGCGTTTTGCAGCTGCTGCGCGGTTTCGGCAAGGCTCAGGTGACCCGGCATGATTTACAGGCTGATGGTTCCGGTAAAGACCTGTTCGGCCGGGCCGGACAGCCAGATGTTCACATATTTGTCTTCGTCAAGCCGGTCAAATTCCACGCTGAGCTTACCACCCAGGGTTTTTACTTCTACTTCGTTAAAGCCGTTCTCGTTGTGGTAGCAGACCAGTGCCGATGCCACCACGCCGGTGCCGCAGGACCAGGTTTCGTCTTCCACCCCACGCTCATAGGTACGCACGGTTATCTTGTCTTCACCCGTCTGCTCCACGAAGTTCACGTTGATGCCTTCCTGCTCAAAATCTTTGCTGTAGCGGATCTCGTGGCCTTTGGCATACACGTCCATATCGGCGAGGTGCTGTACCAGCTTTACATAGTGCGGCGACCCGGTGTTGAGGATGAAATCGCCATGTGCTTTTTTGATATTGTCCACGTCGATCATTTTCAGCGACACGGTGTCGTCGGTATCTATTTCCGCGCGGTGTTCGCCGTCCACGGCCAGGAACCGGTATTCGCTGCGATGGATGCCGAGGCGGTAGGCAAATTTCACCAGGCATCGCCCGCCATTGCCGCACATGGTGCTCTCGCGGCCGTCGGCATTGTAGTATTTCATTTCAAAGTCGTAGCCCTGTTTTTCATTCAACAGCATCAGTCCATCGGCGCCGATACCCATGTGGCGGTCGCACAGGTGTTTTACCTGGTCGTTGGTGAGGGCCGCGTAGCGGTTGTCGCGGTTGTCCAGGATGATGAAATCATTGCCGGTACCATGGTATTTAGTGAATTGAATGTTCATGCGTCGATTCAGATATTGGCGGAAAATGTTTCCAGGAAGGTGACGATCAGTTTTTCCACGGCGGCCTTCCCGTCTTTGGAAAATTCTTTGGTAATACGGTTGGCCACGATGGCGTTCAGCGCCAGGCAATGGTGGCCCAGCAGCCTGCCAAGGCCGTAGATGGCCGAGGTTTCCATTTCGAAATTGGAGATGCGGTGCTGGCCGAAGCTGAAATCGGTGAGCCGGGCTATCAGGTCGGGGTTGCGGATGCCGAGACGCAGCACGCGGCCCTGCGGACCGTAAAAGCCGGGACAGGTGACGGTGATGCCCTGGTGGAAGTGGGTTACGAAATGCTTGATCAGGGAGCCGGATGCACCGCTGATGTAGGGGTAGCTGGCCTGGCCGTGCATCTGCGTATGGGTGACGAAGGAGTGAAGCAGCTGGTTTTCCTCTTCGTTCTGCTCCAGGCGGTAAAAGTTCAGCAGGTTATCGATGCCCAGCCCGTGCGTGGAGGCCACGAACGCGTCTACCGGTATATCGGCCTGCAGCGAGCCGGACGTGCCGAGCCGCACGATGTTGAGCGCGGTCAGCTCGGGTTTTACCCGGCGGGTTTCGAAATCAATGTTCACCAGCGCATCCAGTTCGTTCATCACGATATCGATATTGTCAGGCCCGATGCCGGAGGACAGCACGGTCAACCGCTTGCCGCCTATGTAGCCGGTATGGCTGATGAATTCGCGGTGCTGCGCCGTCACTTCGATGGAGTCGAAGTGTTTGCTCACTTCTTTCACACGGTCGGGGTCGCCGACGGTGATGACCGTGCCGGCGATCTCCCCGGGGCACAGGTCCAGGTGGTACACTGCTCCGCGGGGGTTGATGATCAGTTCTGATTCTGCTATGCGGTTCATATGGTTCAGGTAGGTGACAGGCACCTGTTTATCAGTAGATAATACTATTTGCACGAAATTAGCTATTTTCGCACCGGTTTTGAAAAACGGTCCTGTGGCCGAGTGGCTAGGCAGAGCTCTG
>JBEVLT010000303.1:0-6323 GCA_040509055.1 Chitinophagaceae bacterium | reverse complement strand
CAGCGGTACGTTTTTCCCGGAAAAATTAACGGTTTGCGACAGGCCCCTCGCTCCTGCACTCAGGAAGCCGATGGTCAGCAGAAGAACTGTCAGTTTCATAGCAAGCAGTGTTTTGGTAAAGAAGCGGGGCTTGAATGCTGCAGACCAGGGAGAAGAAAAGTGGTGACATGGCAAAGCAACACCCCGTTTACAAAGAGCAGTAAATTGCATACTTTTGTATTATTGGGTTAACTAATAAGCAGTTTCGTTAGAATTGTTCGTTACGTTATGTAGCCCGATATCAGCCGGGAGTGTCTCCAGCACTTCCGGTATTTATTTGGGGCCTTCTGTAGCTTTATTTTTATTGTTATAATTATTCCATTACGATCATTGTATTTCCTTCCAGCCGGAATTTCAGTCCGCTGTATTCAAACACTTTCAGCATTTGCAGCAGGGTCAGGTTCCGCGACGGCTTGCCTTTGTAATGCCCATGCGGCACCTGCTTTTCATAGCTGATCTTCACATCGTACCACCGGGCCACCTGCCGCATGATGCTTTGGATATCCGCCCCGTCAAAATAGAACTTCCCGTTTTTCCAGGCCATTGCCTCTTCGGTATTGGCACCCTGCACCAAGCGTATATTTCCCTTATCATTCACATGGGCCTGCTGTCCCGGCGACAGCAGGCCGCTGGCATTACGGCTTATTATTTTTACAGATCCCTCGAGCAGGGTGGTTTTCAGCAGCGCTTCGTCCCTGTAGGCATTTATATTAAAATGCGTACCAAGTACTTCTACGGTCACGTCATTCGCCTTCACCCGAAACGGCATAGCTGCGTTTTTAGCCACTTCGAAATAGACTTCGCCGGTAATGGTCACCCTGCGTTCGCTTCCCGTAAAACTGGTGGGATAGGTAATAGAAGAAGCTGCATTCAGCCATACTTCCGTGCCATCCGGCAATGTAAGCCGGTACTGGCCGCCGCGCGGCGTGCTCATCGTATTGAATACGATCTCACCGTCCCTGTTGTCATCGGCCCTGTACACCACCCTGCCATCTTCCAGCTTGATGGCTTCGGCATTTCCTTCCTCGGCCAGCTTGCCTTTTGCTGCATTGTCCAGCACGATGGCCTTTCCGCTGGATAAGGTCAGTATCGCTTTGTTGTTGCCCGGCATGATGTCATTGCCACCCGGCAGTTGTGAGAGGGTTGCCTTGCCCGGTGTACCTGTCCGCGATGGCTGATCGAGCAGGAAGAAACCTGCTACTGCTAATAATAATACGGCAGCAGCCCACCATCCATACCGCCGGAAGAAGCCGATGCGGCGTACCGGCGCTTGTGCGGCTGCCGGCACTGCATTGCGTTTGATCACTTCATCGATGACCGGCTGCCATTTGGCCCGGTCATAGTCTTTCATTTCAGGCCCGACTAGTAGCAGTTCTTCCATCAGCTCTGTCCAGCCTTCATCATCATTCTCCTGTGACAGGTAATGAAAAAACTGCGCCCTTTCGCTATCCGTGGCTTTGTCTTCCAGGAAGCGAAGCAATAAATACTGTAACTGTTCTTTTTTACCTGCTGATTGCATACATTTAAGAGGATGCCCCGGGCAGGGCGCTAATAAAGGATGATTGAAAAGAGATAAAGTACCGTCGGGTATAAAAATATTTTTATACGCTCTGCAGCAAAACAGCCGCAATCAGCACTAAATCAAGCTCTTTTTGCAGAAATTCCTGTATAAATTTCAGGGAGATGCCCAGCTGGTTTTTTACCGTTTGAACAGAGATCTGCAGCTGGTCTGCAATCTGCTGGTGGGCCAGGCCATCTTCCCGGCTGAGCCGGTAGATTTTTTGACGCTGGGGCGGCAATGCATGGACAGCCTGTTGGATGACGCGGGCCACCTCTCTTCCTTCCAGCTGCGCTGTTATTTCATTTACGGCTTCGGGTGCACTTCCCTTCTGTTGCAAAAGCCGGTACCGGTTTGCCTGTGTCCGCAGGTGCATGAGGCACAGATTGGCTGCTACCCGGAAAAGCCAGGCAACGGGCTGCTCCACCTGTTCCAGCGAAGCTCTTTTTTCCCACAGTTTCACAAAAGTCTCCTGCAGCAATTCCCTGGCAAGGTGCTCGTCCCTGGCAATCTTTAGCAGGTAGGGAAAAAGCCGGGGCGTAAACAGGTGAAAAATCTCTGTATAAGCCTGCTCATCATCCTGAGCTAACCGATGGAATAAAACCCGTTCATCACCATATGTAGAATCCGGCGGCAAGTAATTCTGTATTGCAATAGTTGAAAACAAATGTATACAAATTCAGAAACTTACGGGGATAAGCTGTTGCCGGGCAGGAGATACCTTCAAGGCAGATACAACGGTAGTCCGGGGTGTCGAAGGGCGATTCAGGCTTTGGGACCCCGGATTAAATCCGGATCAGCCTGACCTTTTCTTTTCACCGTAGTTTTAATGTCTAACCACTTACGGGCAATGAAGATATTGAATGGCTATACCGGAAGTACGCCCAACCGGCGTCCTACTAAAGAAATACCTATGAACGGGAAAAGCCTGTTGCTTTACATGGTTCTACCCCTGGCCGCGAACGATTTATATGCGCAAACTGAAACAGGAACCATTAGCGGGAAGATCACGAATGGATCAAAACCACTGGAAGCAGCGTCTGTTGGGTTGCACACCGGTAAGGACTCCCTGCTTGCAAGAACCACCCTGACCGGGGCCGACGGCAGCTTTGTTTTTGACAGGCTGAAACCCGGCAACTATTATATCGTCGCCAGAATGTCCGGTTTTACCAGGTATAAAACCGGCGGGCTCCTGCATCAACAACCTGGCAAATACGCTGGCCGGCTGGAAAAATGCGAATAATACGAGAACCGTTACCGTGTCGCTGTCCATCGTTTTGGAAAAGCGATCTCGGATCTCCGGAAACATAACGCCACCGGCGCGCAATCGGAGCAGAACAGGGTAAAGGATTAAAAGCTCATACCCGCTAAAATCCGGCAAGGTGATACCTGGCGCGTATGCATAAGAAAGCGTCCATTGCTGATCAAATTGTTATTTTCCTGCAACAACAACGCTTATTCTTCCATCCTTTATATGGACTGTTCTCGATCTGGCGTGATGAACACCTCAGCAGGAGCTTAAGCTAGTTATTACCGAAATACGGTAAGCACAGGATCAGCCACCGGGTGGGCGGCCACAAAATTTTGCCCCACTAACCTGGCAATCGTTTGAGCGAACTGCTTTTGATAAACCTGGCCGTTATTTTTTACCTCTCCCAAAGGCTTTATGCCTGGCCCCATGACAGCAAACCATATCTGGCTGGCATCCTCTACTTTTTGACCATGCCCCGTCCATTTTGTTTTCACGATATCTCCCCGGCCATGATCGGTGGTGATGAGCAAAGCCGTTTTATCCTTGTATTGCGGATCGCTTTGGATATAATCCCATAATTGTTTGATCCATGCATCCACCTGGTGAGCGGCATCGAGATAAGAACGATACTGCGCTCCATGCGCCCAGTCATCCGTTTCTCCATAAGCAATGTACAGCACTTTAGGTTTTCTTGTTTTCAGCCATTCAAATGCCGCATAATGGGTAAATACATCCTGGCAGACCGCATCCAGCCACGGACGGTAAGAATCCTTCTTCAGGCTGTTCAAAAGCTTTTCATTGTCAGTAGGGTTATCCCCTCCTGTAGGCTCAAACGCACGTACCACCGGGAAGCCGCTTCTTTTTTCATTAAGTATCCTGTCAAATGCAAACCAGGAGCTGAATGCAGCCACACGGTCTTTGTATCCCGGCTGCTGGTTCAAAAACTCCAGCACATTCGTATGCGGATTGCCAGGATGATCGTTTGAATTGATAGCCGTATCTACAAACCCGGTCATGATCTCGCTATAGCCCGGGAAAGAGAACCAGAAGGGATTGGCATTGTCCACTTTACTGCCCAGCGTCCTGTTGCCATACAATTGCCCGCCTGCTTCGAGCTGGCTCCAGAAGAAAGGCATTAACTTTTCCCTTCTTTCCTTTTCACCGGCACCCCAGTATTTCCGGAAAATATAGGCGCTGTCCTTTTCGTGATACTTTTTGTTATTGGCAATAGCGGAATCCATTCCTTTAAACACTTCCTGCCAGCGAAGCCCGTCAGTAGTAATAACAATGATGTTTTCTGCGGTGGTTTGCGCATGTGAAAATGTTGCAAACAGAAGGCCGGTGACTGAGCAGGCAATCGCTTTCAGGAGAAAATTTCTGGCAGACATATTCGATAAATTTATAAGGGTGATTGTTAAAAGGAATGAGTCTTACTTAACATTGAGCTTTTCAACAACAGCTGCCAGCTCCTCCAGGTCATTGATGATACAGGATGGCGAAGCCGATTGCAGCTGTTCGAAAGTATGGGCACCTGTTGTAATACCTACGGTAATGCCGCAGCCCGCATTTTTCCCTTCTTCCACATCAATAATAGAATCCCCCACTTTCACTACATGCGCTGCACTGTCAATATTCATTTGCTGCATAGCCAGCCGGATCATGTCGGGCAGCGGACGCCCATGCTTCACATCACTGGCGGTAACAAGACTGTCGAAATCCTTTCCCTGCTGCCAGCCAATACGGGTGATGAGGAATTCGGCCGTTTCCCGGTTATAGCCTGTATTCAGCGCCACGGCTATTCCTTTTTCCTTTAGCGCATGAAATAATTTTGTCGCGTTGGGTTGTTCCGTGATGGTTTTCGTTTTATAGGCTTTCTCCAGCCTGGCGGTAAAATCGGCAAAGATCCGTTCTGCCAGGTCATCGTCCACTACACCGGCGCTCCCCAGTACACTTTTAATGGCCTGCAATTTTTCTTTGCCTGCCGCATAAGCCAGTACCGTTTCGAGGGAAAAATCAAAGCCGGCCGCGTTGACAGCTTCCTGCACGGTTTTATATACAATATTGTGTTCATTAACCGTGGTGCCGGCCATATCAAAGACGATCATCTTTATCATTGCACTATCATTTTAATTAACGGAAAGAAGTAAAGATTCGCTTTGCTTATTGCTTTTAAACAAACCTGTGCAAAAAATAGTAAAGGCGCTGAGCAGTGCAATAACGGCTACCGTGATAAAGATCACTTTCTTGTCGCCGGTAACATCTATCAGCCAGCCCATGGCAGGTTCACCCAATGCAGCAAACAGGTAGGCGCACATATTCATTACGCCGATGCCTGTTCCTACATACTCATGTCCCAGCAACTCTGGTGACAGGGGCCAGAAATTGGCCTGCGGACCGTAGGCGAAAAAACCAGCCAGGAACACAAGGATGCCAATGGCGATCGCCTGGTGTGCGGGGAATAAATAGATCGTCAGCGAAACGACGGCGCACAAGCTCATACCCAGCATGATGGATTTAACCCGGTCGGCCCGGAACAGCCTGTCTGATATAAAACCAAAAGAGAGCGCTCCTGTTGCCATACCAACCGGCAACAACAGGGATATCCAGAGTGTAGATGAAGCGCCATCAGGTACCTGGCTTTGAAAATAGAGCGGGATCCAGAAGATCAGACCATACCTGGCCATGCTTTGGAAGCCCAGCGAAAGACAAACAACCAGGAAACGCTTGTTGGTGAACACGCTGCGATAAGCCTGCTTCCAGGAAGGCCTGGATGCAGCATCCGGATATTCCTTTCCGGAGAAACCAAGGTCAGCTGGTTTGTTGCGGACCAGCAGGAAAAAAACAAGGGCTGCCACCGCCAGGAAAAGTACCGGTATCCTGAATATGTTTCGCCAGCCTTCGTTCACCAGCAAAATAGAAAACAGATACGTGAGAATAGAAGAAGTGCCGGCAGCCATGGTATAGAGCCCAAAAGCCAAACCCCGCTTACCATCCCGCCACCAGTTGGCGATAATACGGCTGCCCGATGCCCAGGCCATCGACTGAAAATACCCATTGAATGTCCACAGTACCAGAATAACAGTGAAAGAGGAGCTGAAACTGATGCACACATTGGTTATTGCCGATAAAAGCCCACCCGCCAGGATCAGGTGACGTGGACTGACCCGGTCGGCCAGGTTGCCATGCACCAATTGTCCAATCGCATAGCCGGTCAGCATGGCAAAGCTGATCCAGCCAATCAGTGAATAAGAAATGTCCAACTCAGCTGCCAGGCCCTTTGCCGCCCATCCGAAATTATGCCGACCGGTATAAAAGAACATGTAACAAAACATGGTCAGCAGCAGCATTTTCCATTGCTGCTTTCTGAAATTTCCTGTATTCATACAAAATAATTAAGTGCCCTGCCGGGCGATCCGCACGCCTACGCGCAAGGGTTTATGGGTTACAGCATATTCAAAGGCTTTTTCCGTGTCC
>JBEVLT010000302.1:0-5728 GCA_040509055.1 Chitinophagaceae bacterium | reverse complement strand
GTACTGAGCTACGATCATAAGGCGGCAGAATAAGCATGGGTTGCACTGATTTTATTGTGACCGGCTGGCATAAGTAATTACACTTATAGTCAGCCGGTTAGCTCATTTTAGCTGTTCCCGGTTATCAATTCATACCGGCAAAGTATGCTTCCAGCCTGCCAGTTATATAATTGAGCAAGCCAGGCTCCGCAGCCTGTTTATTTTTAAAACTGCCAGGATCGCCGGCATGGTGCCATCGAAAAGAGAGAAGCTGAGCCTGGTGCAAAACTGTAGATCGATTGATTGGTCTGATTACCTCATCCGGCTGATATGGCCACCATACTGCCGGATACAACTTTGCTGCCTGGATATCCCCACCATCCGGTCGCTGATTGTTTTCCTGTTTGCATAGCTATACCTGCAACACTCCGGTGCAGGCATGACTATGCCGGAAAACGAGGCGTCAGCCTTGCCAACCGGATTGATAACCTAAACAATAAGTCTATGGAAACAAATGCAAAAAAACTCCTGTGTGTCCTGATCGATGCTACGAAGAACAGAACGATCCAGTGGCTGAAAACAGGCAACAATGACGAGTACAAAACCAAATTCCAGAACGGATCTATCCTGATGGTATACAAAGTACAGACCTATATCCGCAATGCTTTCCTGGGGCTGGACCTGTCAGAGAATCTCAGCTATAACTTTCGCCTGTACAATCAGGATGGGGTGGTGATACAAACCATCGAGCATTTTGCGGAAAAAGACGATAAGCAGCTGATCGAAAGCCTGTATAAGACGATTGAAAATGCCGAAAAGAAGGAGGACGAAACGTACAGCAGCATTTTCAGGGAGCTGGGAACTGATTTCAACAGTTCTGCTATTTAGGGTTGATGCCGAGACGTTTCATCAGCTGGTCTTTTTTTGATCTTGCAATGCTTAGCTGGTCGCCATTGTTCATGATCAGCGAGGCGCCTTCCGTTTTGCGAAACTGGTGTACCTGCGAGATATTGATGAGGTAAGAATGATGGATCCTTTCAAAAAGGGATGCCGGCAACAATCCTTCGATCTCGCCCAGCGGCTTTGACAGCAATAGTTTTCGCTGGTCCTTCAGGATAATATGTGTATAGGCGCCCTCTGCCCGGCAATACAGGATATCCGATGTGGCAATGAAATCGTAGCCGTCCCGGTTGGGCAGCGCGATCTTCTGGTGCCCGGCAGCCGGTTGGTTATTGTCCGGCTGGTTTCTTTCGATAGCCTTCTCCGCCTTGCGCACCGCTTCTGACAGGTCGTTGCCGTCGATCGGTTTCAGCAGGTAATCCACGGCGCTTACCCGGAATGCCCGGGTGGCAAACTGCTCATAGGCCGTCGTAAAGATCAGCTGGAAGCCGGCCTCTTCTCCCAGCATTTCCAGCAGCTCAAACCCGTTGATCACCGGCATGGCAATATCAAGGAACACAAGATCGGGTTTGTTTTTCCTGATCGAAAGCAATCCTTCCCGCGATGAGCTGCAGGTATCGATCACCTTTACCTGCGGGCAAAACATCCGGAGATCGTTCTGCAGGGCCGTGATGCAGGGTTGCTCATCGTCGATGATAATGGCGTTAATCATGGTTGAGTTTGATTTTTAAGATGACCAGGGTGCCGGCAGGCTGACCGTTTTCATTCGTTTTGTCGATCACCTGCATGTTGCCGGTATCACCCTGCTGGTTGTACAGGCGGAGACGGTCGGCGATCAGCTTCATGCCCCTGGATTCATATGACAAACCGTTCGCAGATTTGTTCAGGCGGGCCTGTTCGCGGCCGATCCCGTTGTCTTCTACGGAACAGTGCAGGTAATCCCCGTTTTTCTGCACGCTTACCCTGATCCATCCTTTGCCGCTTGCCGGAAGGATGCCATGCCAGGCGGCATTTTCGATCAGGGGCTGCAGGATCAGCGGTGGCATTTTTACCGAATACGGATCGATGGAATCGTCGATAATAAATTCATACGTGATGCGGTCGCCAAACCGCAGCGCTTCCATTTGCGCATAGAGGCGGCAGGTCTGGATCTCGCTATACAGGCTGATCTCCTGCTGGGTGCTGCCGAGCTTATTCCTGACCAGCTTGGAAAACGTAGTGAGGTAGGTGATCGCTTTTTCTTTCCTGTTTTCCTGGATCAGGGCCTTGATGGAATTGAGACAATTAAAAATAAAATGCGGGTTCATTTGTGCAAGCAGGGCCTGGGCCTGCAGCCCGCTCACCTCTTTTTCAAACAGGTGTTTTTGCTGCTCCTGCCTGCGGATTTTATTGACGCGGGCCCGCATAACGAGAAGAAGCAGGCCTGCTGCCAGCAGGATGCCTGCAGTGATGAACCACCAGTTGCGCCAGAAGGGCGGTGTGATGATCACATGAATGCTCTTGACAGAGCGGCTCCATTTCCCGGCAGTATTGGTCGCATTGACCCGGAAGATGTAATGGCCGGGCGGCAGGCTGGTATAGGTAGCAATATTATTGGTGCCGGCTTCGATCCATTGCGCGTCCAGCCCTTCCATGATATAGCGGTAGCGTAGCTTTTCAGGAATATTATACTCGGGTGCTGCAAACTCAAAGGTCAGGAAGTTCTGCCGGTAGGAGAGCGACAGGGTGTCCAGGCTGTTGATGGCGCGGGGCAGCAGGGCGCCGGGACTGCCATAGTCGGCATCTTTATTATTGATCCGGATATCCGTGAGCAGCACAGGCGGCTCAAAATCATCGTAGCCGGTTACAGAGGGGTCAAAGACGGTGTATCCCTGCGTGCCCCCAAATGCCAGCTGCCCGTCCGGGAGCCGGAAAAAATAGAAGCGATTGAACTCATCTACCGGCAGGCCGTCCAGGGTAGTATAGCTGCGTATGGTGCCGGTGGCCGGCTCAAAGGAAAAGATACCCTTGTTGCTGCTGCACCATAGCTTGTTATTCTCCCGCAGGATGGCATAGATCGTATTGTTGGGCAGGCCATCATAAGTCGTATAAATGCGGAACTTGTAGGTTCGCTTGTCCATGCTGATCAGTCCGTCGCCGAGTGTGCCGATCCACAATATGTTTTTATCCACCGGGTCGTTGGCGATCACCGTGAGTTCGCTCAGCGACAGGATGTCCCGGAACTCATCGGTTCTGCCCGTGGCAATATCATACCGGATGAGCCCGAAGGATGTGCTGATCCAGCAGGTATTTTCATCATCGATGATCAGGCTGTTCACGGTATGCGGCTTATTGATGTAGTTTGATCCTGCCTGCGCTACCACTGTAGCGGTATGGGCCAGCGTGTCGAAGCGGATCAGCCGCAGGAAATGATCCACAGCCCAGAGCCGGCCTGAACTGCTGAAGGCAAAGGCGCTGATCCGGCTGGGCCGCGGCTGTGTGGCAGGCTCATACTGCCAGCGTTCAGTAATGATCCGGCCATCCTTATAGTAGCAGAGCTCAGGCCAGGGTAGGGTTTCAGCACCTGCCCTGGACAGCCAGATCCTGCCATCGCTGCCGGCCAGCCATCGGAAAAAATAGGTGTTTACCTTCCACACCGGGCTTTTGGCCAGGTCTGTTTCCGGCACATGAAGATGCTTTTTCAGTATATCGGCCGTGAAGTTTTCCTGGTATGCAAGCCGGGGCATCCGGGGCAGGCGCAGGTCGAACTGGCGCAGAAAATAACCGTTGGTACCCAGCCACAGCACCCCGGAACGGTCCAGCAGCAGGGAGGTGTTCCGTTCCGGCGATCCGGCACTTCTTTCCTTCCACAGCTTCAGCTCATCGTCAGCAGTCAGCATATAAATATCGGCCGCAGAACCAAAGATGATATTTCCCCGGTTATCCTGTACCCGGGGTGGAAACAAATAAAAATCGGGAGTGGGAAACTGCCACTGCCGTGTTTTCTTTTGCGATGGGTTAAAAAGGATAAGCCGGTTTAAATAAATTATCACGATATACCCGTTGGGCCGGATGACGGGGGAGTTGTTCTTCCAGGGACGCGTGGGATCCTGCAGGTGAGGATCGGAGAATTGATGCGGCCAGTTGTCCACGATCTTTCTCTGCAGGTTCATGATGATGATGGACGTATCGCAGACTAGCATGACGTGTTGCTGGTAGCGGCCGATACCGGTGATCGGGTTGTTGCGGATGCCCAGCTGTGCATGGCTGTAAAATTCCAGGCGATGGGCAGGAAGGTCTACGATAAATAACCCGTTTTCGGCGATCAGCCAGTACCGGTTCAGATCGTCCTCGATGATCGTCTTGATGCTCCTGGACCGGTTCAGGATCTTTTTATATACGGGATCTTCGGTGAAATGAAGGATGTTTTCTGTCTCCAGGTCCAGGATGTCGATCGTCCCGCTTTCATACTGTATCCAGAGTTGTTGCTGCCTGTCGATGACCAGGCTGGTGATGACATTGCCGGATAAGCTGGTCGTGTCGCCCGGCCGGTGCCGGAACACCCTGAACTGCCGGCCGTCATACCTGGCCAGCCCGTCGCGTGTGGATATCCAGATAAATCCCTGCTTGTCCTGCACAATACCGCTCACATAGGATTGCGGCAATCCTTCTGATACAGTTAGCCTTGTCTTTTCAAAAGCTGTGTATTGCGCCCCTGCCTGCATTTGCATGCAAATCGCGGGCAGCAGCAAAAAATAGAAAAACCTGCATAGAGCCATCAGCCTGGTGTTACCTGATAAAATTAGGTTACCCTGCGGTACTGCCCAATACAGGTTAACGATAGGCTTAAGGCGCCCAACTATGCATTAAATGATACCAATTGTATATTGGCCCGGACACTGCTGTTTTTCCGGGCTATTTTTAGCACAACAGAAAGGACCGGCATCCTGCCCGGGATCAGTAGTGGCAGAAACCAGGGACTGCTGCCCGTTTGATGGGGGGGATAGCAGGTCTGCCCGGCCGAATTACATGGGAGAATAATAAGATGGACACGATCGTCCGGTGCCGGTATAGCCATGAACATCCCGGGCAGGCATGCCCGGGACACCTTCGGGTGTTGCATCTGATTCACCTTTACCATCGCGGCAAGCGGGTAAAAATTTGCGGGCCCGGCCCGGCTTCTCCTCTTTCCTGAACTTTTCCCGGCTCCCCGCCCGGAATTTCTTTTTGACAAGGCAGTAACGGATATGACCGGAAAGGTTATTTTTGATGCGTTTCGCCATCAAAACCTTAAAAACATAGCTTATGCCTTCCTTCGATATCGTCAGTAAAGTAGATGCACAGGCGCTGGACAACGCCGTAAACGTAGTTAGCAAAGAGATCACCAACCGGTTCGATTTCAAGGGTTCGCACGTGGTGATCGATCTCAACAAGAAAGAATTCAAACTCCATATTGAGACGGAAGACGATATGAAAATGCGCCAGCTGCTGGATGTGCTGATCAGCCGGGCGCACAAGCAGGGCATCGCCCCCGAAGCGTTTGACCTTTCCAAAGAAGGTGCGCAGAGCGGGAAAGCATGGAAAAAGGAGGTGGAGGTGCGCAACGGCCTGAAGCAGGAGGATGCCAAAAAGATCGTCAAGCTGATCAAGGATTCGGGGCTGAAGGTACAGGCGTCTATCAACGACGATCTGGTGCGCGTGACCGGCAAAAAGATCGATGATCTGCAGGCCGTGATCCAGGCAGCCAAGGGATGGGAGCTGGGCGTACCCCTGCAATACGAGAATATGCGTTCATAACCTGTGCATAACTGCCCAAAAACGGCATTTTTCGGTGGATAGCACCGTGTAAAACAGGTGCGTACTAACTACC
>JBEVLT010000301.1:0-11613 GCA_040509055.1 Chitinophagaceae bacterium | reverse complement strand
ACACATTTTTATATGTTAATAGATTCAGGAATAGCGACAGTAATGCGATGACATTACAGCAATAGTAATAAGGCCCGAAAGGGCTTGGAAAAGAAGATGAAAATTAAGCCTGGTCTGGCGGAGGAACGTCAAGTTCGCCGTGGAAAGCTACATAGGTACCTGCATTTTCGCACTTATGGTAACTGGCGATGACGGGAAAGAAATAATCGGTCGTGTGGCAGTCGTGCAGGTATTCTTCCGAAAGGGAATTGCTGCCGGTAGGCGCTTTCTCTTCGGTATTGTTGCCAAAAGGATTGGTCGTCTCCTCGTCGTTATCGGAAAGAGGCGCCTGCTGTGCGGCCATCCTGCCTTGCTTGGCCAGTGCCTGCTGGCTGGCATAGACAAAAGGAATACTGATCGTAAGCCAGCACAATGCGAGTATCATGCATACCGCAGAGAGCTGTTGAATCCGATTGTATGGTTTCCTTTTTTTATTCATTCGAAGGGCCGCAAAATAGTCATTTAAACGCAGGGAACCAAACCATGCCACCTGATCAAATGGTTAATTTACCGGTTTTGTAAATTTATTTACACATGCTTTGATCTCCTTACCGATCAGGCATCTGCTGCAAGCATTATGCCCATTGCCTTGTTTCCTATCCCGATAACAAGCAAATGATCATGTTGTTTGACAGCATCCATCATTTTTTGATGATTTTTTTGCTTAAAAATGCGAACAGTTGTTCGTCCCGAAATAGCCGGGTTTTGAATAACTTACGTCCTATATGAAATCATACGAAGTTTTACTGAACGATAATAAACACTGGGCGGCCAGGAAGCTGGCAGAGGATCCGGCATTTTTCGAGCGGCTGCTTCATGTGCAGCGACCGGAATTTTTATGGATCGGCTGCAGCGACAGCCGCGTGCCGCCCGACCAGATCACGCAGACGGAACCCGGCGAGATCTTTATCCACCGCAATGTGGCCAACCTGGTGGTGAACACTGATGTAAACGTGCTGAGCGTACTCGACTATGCCGTGAATCACCTGGGCATCAAACATATCGTGGTATGCGGCCACTATGGCTGCGGCGGGGTGAAAGCTGCTTTGTCAAACGACAACTTCGGCCTGGTGCTGAATATGTGGCTGCGCAACATCAAGGATATTTACCGCATTCACCGCGACGAACTCGATGAGATAGAAGATGAAGAAACCCGCGTGAACCGCATGGTGGAGCTGAATGTGCAGGAACAGGTCTTCAACCTGGCCAAGACCTCCATTATCCAGAAAGCCTGGCATGCGGAAAAACGGCCGGACCTGCACGGCTGGGTATACGGCCTGCACGACGGGCTCATCAAGCCCATTATCGAAATGAAGGCCGGAACGGAGATCGACCCTGTGTACCAATACAATTTCTGATCTTTTCCATTTGCGGCGCCAATCCTTTTATTATGTTAAAACCTTGCACCGGCAACATGGATAACCGGGCAGCGCCAATGCGTAACACAGATTTTAGTAGGTTTGTAGTATGTCCATCGAAGTAAAAAATCTGCTGAAACAGTATGGTGAGCAAAACGCGGTCAACCATATCTCGTTCCGGGCAGGCAAAGGCGAGATCGTTGGGTTTCTGGGGCCAAACGGCGCCGGCAAATCCACGACGATGAAAATCATTACAGGTTACCTGCAGCCTACGGCCGGCCAGGCGCTGGTATGCGGCATGGATGTAACGGCCCAACCGCTGGAAACAAAAAAGAAGATCGGTTACCTGCCCGAGGCTAATGCACTTTACTACGACATGTACGTGCGGGAATACCTTGGCTTTATGGCAGAGGTACACCAGCTGAACGGCAAAGCGAAACAACGCATCGAAGAAGTGATACAGCTCACAGGACTAACCGTGGAAAGCCGTAAAAAGATCGGCCAGCTATCGAAAGGATACAAGCAACGGACCGGGCTGGCCGCAGCGCTCCTGCACGACCCCGAAGTGCTGATCCTGGACGAGCCTACCTCGGGGCTCGATCCCAACCAGATCATCGAGATACGCGAAGTGATCCGGCAGCAGGGCCAAAACAAAACCGTTCTTTTCTCCTCGCATATCCTGCGCGAAGTGGAAGCGATATGCGACCGTGTTATTATCATCAACAAAGGCAACCTGGTAGCCGACGATACCCTGGCCGGTCTGCAGGGGGGCGCTTCGTCCAACACGGTAACCATCAGCTTTAAGGAGCCGGTGGAACCCGCGCTGCTGCAAAGCTTGCCGGCCGCAGCATCGGTAACAAAAACAGATACGAACAACTGGCAGTTAGTAACAGACAACCCGGAGCTGCTGCGCAAACAGCTGCTGGCGCTGGCACTGGAGCGCAACCTGAACATCCTTTCGCTGCACAGCGAAAACCAAAGCCTGGAGGAAGTGTTCAGGAACCTGACCTCGGATCCGCTTCTTTCAAAAAAATAACTGTTTCGGTTTTCACGGGCTGCAGGATAAGTACGGATACTCTAATCGAAACATCGTTTCTTTGCACCAGCATTTAATTCCAAAACCAAGCAATCAATCATGAGCTACATTTCCGAAATCTTTGCCCGGCAGATACTCGACAGCCGCGGCAACCCTACCGTAGAGGTCGACGTGATAACAGATGAAGGCGTGCTGGGACGCGCCGCCGTACCCAGTGGTGCCAGTACAGGCATTCATGAGGCGGTGGAGCTTCGCGACGGCGATAAGAAAAAATACGTGGGCAAAGGCGTTTTAAAAGCAGTGAAAAACGTGAACGATATGATCACGCCGGCCCTGCTGGGGTATGATGTAGCCGACCAGACCGGCATCGACCAGCTGATGATTGAACTGGATGGTACACCCAACAAAGGAAAAATAGGCGCGAATGCTATCCTGGCGGTAAGCATGGCCGTGGCCAAGGCTGCTGCTGAAGAATCTTCCCTCCCCCTGTTCCGCTATATCGGCGGCACCAATGCCAAAGTATTGCCGATACCCATGATGAACATCCTGAACGGCGGCGCACATGCCGATAATAAGATCGACTTCCAGGAGTTCATGGTAATGCCGGTAGGCGCTTCCACTTTCAGCGAAGGGCTGCGCTGGGGCGTTGAAATTTTTCATACACTCAAATCGGTATTGAAGAAAAAAGGATTCAGCACCAACGTGGGAGATGAAGGCGGCTTTGCTCCCAATATTCAAAGCAATGAAGAAGCGATCGATACGGTGATGGAAGCGATACAGGCTTCAGGCTACAAAGCCGGTTCGCAGATCGTGATTGCCATGGATGCAGCCAACAGCGAACTGTGGGATGCCAAAAAGAAAAAATACGTATTTCATAAAAGCTCCGGCAAGGAACTGAGCAGCGACCAGCTGGTGAAGTTCTGGGAAAAATGGGTGAAGGATTACCCGATCGTATCCATCGAAGACGGCATGGCCGAAGACGACTGGAACGGCTGGGCGGCGCTGACCGAAGCGGTAGGCAGTAAATGCCAGCTGGTGGGCGACGACCTGTTCGTGACCAACGTGACCCGCCTGCAGCAGGGCATCGACAAGAGCATTGCCAACGGCCTGCTGGTAAAAGTAAACCAGATCGGTACCGTGACGGAAACCATCAATGCCGTAACACTGGCCCAGCACAACGGCTACAACACCATCATGAGCCACCGCAGCGGAGAAACAGAAGATACCACGATCGCTGACCTGGCTGTAGGACTGAACTGCGGACAGATCAAAACCGGCTCTGCTTCGCGTACGGACCGGATGGCCAAATACAACCAGCTGCTCCGCATCGAAGAACTGCTGGGAAGTTCTGCCGTTTATCCGAAAGGAAAGATTAAATTTGGAAAATAGACAGGCCTGGGGTAGGAAGCCGGGGTCTGATCGTCTTTCAGCCGGCTTCTTACCCCGGACCTCAGCTTCCGGTATGAAACTACTCACCCATATTCCCGCCTGGCTGCGGAACAAATACCTGATCGCTACCGGCGTTTTTGCAGGCATTATCCTGTTTTTCGACAAGAACGACCTGTTTACCCAGCTGGACCGGCGCCAGCAGCTGAGAGACCTGCAGGAAAGCAAGCAGTATTATACGGAGCGGATCGCCAACGGGCGCAAAGAGCTGGACGACCTGCTCTCCAACCCGGCCATACTGGAAAAACATGCCCGCGAAAAGTACCTGGTGAAAAGATCCAATGAAGACCTCTTCCTGGTGCCTGAACCGGCAACCGGTGGAGAATAATAGGAAGCCACGCACAATAACCCTGTAGTAAGGGCGTTTCTATACCATAATCAACGTTTGCCAAAATGGCCAATTTTACCCCCGAGGACCTTTTGCAATACCTGTACAAGGAAACATCGCCTCAACAAACCGCTGCTATTGCAGCCGCTTTGGAACACGATTGGGCTTTACGCGAAAAACTGAATGTACTGAAGACTTCGATGGAACGGCTCGATTCCATTACGGAAACACCCCGGACCGAAGTGATCCTGGAAATCCTGAGCTATGCCCGTGAAAAATGGGCGCCTGTGCAATAGCGATTAACTGTCTTACACTGTACTGAGCATCCGCCCCGCGGATGCTTTTTCTTTTTCTGCCCTTAATTTCGCGTATCCATTTTATCATGACGCGAAAAGAACGCTACCGGTTTGTGATCAGCTATTTCCTGGAGCACGCGCCGGAAGCTGAGACCGAACTGATCTACGACAATCCTTACCAGCTGCTGGTAGCCGTTATCCTTTCGGCCCAGTGCACGGACAAACGGGTGAACCTGACCACGCCGGCCCTATTTAAAAAATATCCTGACGTATATGCCCTGAGCAAGGCTGATTTCGACGAACTGTTCCCGTTTATCAGAAGCATCTCCTACCCCAATAACAAGACCAGGCACCTGATCGGCATGGCGCAGAAAGTAGTGGGTCAGTTCGGCGGGGAAATACCGATGACGGTGGAAGAGCTGGTGCAGCTGCCGGGTGTAGGGCGCAAAACCGCCAATGTGATCACGTCCGTGGTGGACAACCAGCCCAATATGGCCGTGGACACGCATGTGTTCAGGGTCAGCAAACGGATCGGGCTCGTGCCGGGCCGGGCCACTACGCCCCTGGCCGTAGAGAAGGAGCTGGTGAAGCATATTCCCGAAGCGCTTATCCACGTTGCCCACCATTGGCTGATCCTGCACGGCCGCTATACCTGCCTGGCCCGCACCCCGCAGTGCTGGCGATGCGGCCTGCGCCCGGCCTGCCTGTACTATCAAAAAACCGTTCAATAATTTTTCCCACTCGCTTTTCTTACCTATTTTTATTCTTTCAGCACCCCCTGAAACCACCGACTGTGAGCCAGTAGTCCGTCCCCTGATTTCGTCACCATACCTCGACCATAACTAATGCAAAATCAATTATTTGCACGTATCCTTCTTACGTGCATCAGTTGCCTGACGATGGCTGTGGCAAGTGCCCAGTATTATTTTCATGACGGACGGCATTATTCCGGCGACCTGGTGCTGGAAGCGGGAGGTTCGTTCGGCATCATGAACAGCTTCACCGACCTGGGTGGCCGCAAAGGCAGCGGCAAAGAGTTTACCAAAGACCTGACGCTGAAAACCAGCAAACCAAGCTTCAGCATCTATACCCTGCTCATGTACCGGGATGCCATCGGGTTCCGGCTTGAAGGTACGTTTGGCCGGATAGGCATGTATGACAGTATTTTAAAAACGTCCAAGGAACCGCGCTACCAGCGCAACCTTAGTTTCCGCAGCAAGATCACCGATATCCAGCTGGCTGCAGAGATACACCCGCTTTTCTTCAAGTGGTACGACGAAGGCCAGGCTCCTTTCTGGTCTCCCTATATCGTAGCGGGCATTGGCTTTTTCTCCTTCAATCCCCAGGCTAACCTGGATGGCCGCTGGTACGACCTGCAGCCGCTCCGGCTGGAAGGACAGGGCTTTGATGAATACCCCGACCGCAAGCCTTACAAACTTGGCCAGTTCAACATACCGGTAGGCATCGGCGTGAAATATGAAGCTGGCCCTTCGCTGAATGTTCGTCTTGAAATGGTATACCGCATCCTGTCTACCGACTACCTGGATGATGTGAGCACCACCTATATCGATCCTGCGCTCTTTTCCAAATACCTGCAGCCCAGCCAGGCCATGATCGCACAGCGGCTGTACAGCAGGACACAGGAAAAAGACCCGACCCATTTCGTGGAAGACGGCATGACCAGGGGCCTTTCTGAGAAGGACGCCTTCTTTACCATACAGCTGAAGGTAGGAATGGCCATCCGGTCCAGGCGCACCGATTAAAAAAATCCGGCATGGATTTACCTGCTAAAACAGCATGAGACGACAACTACAGAAAGCCGGAAACCGCATCTGGAAGGAGATCACGCTGCTTTCTACGGAACTGATCATTGTGCTGCTGCTGTTCATTACCTCCGTTTTCGTGTTTGCCACGGCAGTGGATACCATTTTCATCGAGAAAAAAACAGACATCGATCACCGCGTGTTCGAATGGCTGCGTCCCTACGTTACAGACGCCAATACCGCTGTGATGCTGTTCTTTACCAACCTGGGCAAGCATACTTTCCTGATTCCGGCCAACCTGGTGCTGATCGCTTATTTTCTTTTTGTAAGAAAGCACAAATGGTTTTCCATCCGGGTATCAGCCGTTGCCATCAGCAGCCTGTGCCTGATGTTTTTGCTGAAATTATCCTTTAGCCGGCCGCGGCCCGATATACCTGTCCTTGCCGAGGTATCAGGGTTCAGTTTCCCAAGCGGCCATGCCCTGATGAGCTTTGCTTTTTACGGCCTGCTGGTCTACATCGTGTGGCACGAGGTGAAAAACAAAGCCGTGCGCTGGACGCTGACCATCCTGCTCATCCTGCTGATCCACATCATTGCCTTCAGCCGTGTGTACCTGCGCGTGCATTATGCCAGCGATGTGCTGGCCGGGCTGGCAGTCGGGTTTATCTGGCTGGTGCTCTCCCTGTGGATGATCCGCCTGCTGGAAAAGCGGAGCATGAAAAAGTTTGCACGCGAAAATATACAGCTCGACCCCACGCCGTAAGACTACCGCATCTGCCAGGCGATGCCGGCCGACAAACCGGCCTCTTTGCTTTGATAACGATAATCACTTTTTAGTACCTGGTAGTCAAACCGGCCCTGCAGCACCAGCTTCATTCTGTCGCTGACAGACCGGGTGTAGCCAAGCGATACAGATACCTGCTGCTGGTTGTGCCAGGAGGTGGCAAACAGTCGGCTGTAACTGTCGTAAAGCGCTCCTTCTGTCGTGTGCGACCCACCGGCCTTTTCGCCCGGGCGGGAGCAGAGCCCGGCCAGCGGCACGTATACATCCAGCATCCACTGCCCCTTGCGCGCCGTGTAAACACCTGAATGGTACAACGAAATATTGCTGGTGGTGGCCCAGCTGTATTGCGCTGACTGCCCGGATCCCGCCCTGATCAATACCGGGTTGCTGCTGAGGCTATACCCCAGGTAACCGTTGAACTTCCGGCTTTTGACAACCGGCCAGGCCTGCGAGTAGCGGAGCGTAACACTATTGATCCTTGCAGCAGAGGCGGCATTGGTCAGCAGCCCGTTGCCCCAGGCCACCGAAAAACTCTTTTTCCAGGCAGCCGAATAGCTGTCAAATGAATACTGCAAGGCCATCAGCTCTCCGCTTGCCGGCGAAGACAAAATATACCGGTCGGTGAGCATGCGGCCGGCGATACCAACAGACAGCTCATGCTGCTTTATTACCTGGCCGGAAACGACCTGCCAGCCCATGCCTGTGGCCATACCCAGGCAAACCATGATCCTTTTCATGCACTATTCATTTAAACATTAATCGTATTTTCTTCCTTTGCTGAACAGGAAGTCGCGGTAAGAAAGATTCAGTGTGAAGCCGATATAATTTTCTTTGATCAGTTTGGCAGCCGTGGTGCCCCGGGTGCCGGCTTCCAGGGAGAAGGAATACAATAAATTATTGCCCAGCGCCCCGCCCATGCCAGCGGTAAGGCCATATTCCCTCACCGGTGTATTGCGCACCTGCAGGCTGGAGCTGCTGTAAAAAGCCCCTGCCTGGAAGAACCGCCTCTCGGTAATCACTCCCCACTGGTTTCTTTGCTTTGAAAACTCTACGCCACCGGATACCCGATGGCTGCTGATCAGCTGCCACCCGCTTTCTTTTATATGCAGTGAAGACCAGTCCTCGTACGTATAATCCGCTGCAAACGTGGTAACCTTGTTCTTCTTCAGCGCTATCCCTGCCGCATAGGTTGCGGGCAGGTAAAAGCGGTCGCTTTTGATGTACTCGTCTTCTATCAGCGGCTCACCGTTTTCCGTTACAGTCAGCGTGCGCTGGGCGGAGAACCGGGTCTTTGGGGCATAACGCCCGCCCAGTGAAAAGTCCCACTTCTTGTTAAGCTTTCCTTCATACAAAAGACCGCCCTGGAAGCGCAGGTCGCCGATATAATCCTGCTGGTGCGTGGTGATCACCGACTGCAGGGCTGCATCGCTCAGCGTTTCCGACTGGTTGATGGCCCCGGCGATGATGGACGATTTGATACCGGCAGACAAATGCCTGCCCAATGATACCGCGTTTGTCCAGTGGTAATCGTTGAGCCCGCCATCGCCCTCGTATGATGTTTTATACGAAGTGGCGGTGCCTTCGAGGAACTGGTTGCCACTGAACCTGTAGTTGATATTGCTGAATTGGGAAAACCCGACGCTGCTGGCCCAGAATCCGTTTATTTTAACCGCCAGCTCAAACCGCTTGATCCACATATCCCTGTTCTGGCTGTTCGAGGCATCGATCGGGTCGCCGGAAAAGGAAGAGAAACGCCCCGTGGTAGCCACATGCGCCGTGTAGAAGCTGCGCGGCAGTCCCGTGATGGCAGCAGGGTTGTTATCGATCAGGAAAGACGAAGACCGGAGGGCCAGCCCGGTACCTGCCATACCGCTGGTGCGGTTATAGCTTCGGCTATCGATATCACCGATACCGTATACCGAATAAGGACTGTTCATGTTCTGCGAAAAAACAGAACAGCCCGCGGCCATCGCGATGGCGACGGCCGCAGCATAGCGTATAGAACGTATTCCGGTCATGCTCATTTATTGATGGTTAAAACAGAAAGTTGCAGCCGGGTTATGTAATCAGCATGCCCCGTACCCAGCACCAGCCGCGTTACCCCGGGCGAAGTAGCCGAGAAATCGGGCATGATATACAACCCGTTATCGCTGCCTGACAGCTGCAGCAACTGGTTGATATAAGCCGTAACGTTGAACCGGTAATAGGTGTTTTCGCCGTAAACAGCATCGATCACAGGAGTGGCATACAGGACGGCGGCACCGGTAGAATCGGAAATGGCGTTGCCAACGATATTGGACCCATTGGTCGCTGCGAGGTACAGCCCGTCCGGCAGCTTGTACAGGTTCCTGTCATACGAAAGATAGAGCGGTCTCACGATCAGGTCAGCCCTGATCAGCCGCACATAGTTATTGGTAAAAAGGATATCCTTCAGCGAGGGAAAAGTCACTTTCAGCCGAAGCCCGGTACCAGGCTGGGCATAGGCCCTGTTACCGGTTTGCGCAGCCGGTATTTCCGTGAGCCCCGATGTGGAGCCACCTGATACGATACCGGTGCCCGGCCTGTCGGCCAGCACCTGGTTGAAAGCAAGTTCATTGGATAGGGAAGGAAAATCGGCGATATGAGATGTCTCGTAAGGGGTGGTGGTATGATAGTGCAGCCGGATGACCACGCTGCCGGCGCCACCCAGCCAGCCAAACATCGCTGCATCCAGCGGCCCGCCTGCCAGCGCAAGCCCTTTGAAATAGTGCAGGAAGCTTTCCGTAGAGCTGACATCGGCATCGGCCTGCTGCAGTTTGGTAAATAATTCCGCTCCTTTGCTATCGGCCAGCCTGATCACTACCGAATCGTCGCCTGCAGGCCTGATGCGGAGCGTTTTCGTTCCCAGCGGAACAGGCTTTACTGCTACCCCGCTGGTATTGTACAACTGATCATTATAACCGGTTACGATGGCCTGTGCCAGTTCGGACACAATGATGGTTTGCGCCTGGCTGGTATCGCCGTAATAATATTCGCTGGGTTTGATGACGAGCGTCAGTGAATCATAAGCCGAGGCAGCCGGTATCTCCGGCAGGGTGGCCGGCCTGTCCAGCTGAAAAAATGCTTTGGCGGTAACGGTACCGAGGTAAGGATCGGTGTAGCGGCCCGTCAAAAAGGAGGTGGCATTGCCGGTAGCGAACGAGTCTTCCAGCACGGTGGAGAGCTGTGCTGCCACGGTATCCGTATAGGAAAGATTGGTATAGTTGTTTTCCGGTACGGTTCCAAACTCTATTGTGCTGCGCGTGCAGGCAGTTATGCAGAACAGCCATAAAGAACCATTGAGCGCAGACAGGATGGTTGCAGCCGATTTTTGTTTTTGCATGGCCGCAATTTATTCCTGCCAGCTGCCCGCGAATTGTTATAGTCTATTAACGGGCCTGATAAATCTGCCAGTCCGCATTCTGTCCGGACCAATCGTTTTTTGCCTCCCATCAGCAGGCAAATCCTGCTCCGGCGGGTGTTATAGATTAATCGAACGGGTTCGTCTATTGCACAGCCTGTTCCATCTATTTTAGGATAGTGTTCAGGCAAACCACCGATACTTTTATCGAAAATTATTTGCACAATGAGAAAAGTACATGCTTATATGCTGGGTGGTGCGCTGGTTGCTTCTTCGGCATTGCTCACGCAGGGCTGCACCAAGGATACGGATAGCGATGATGACCTGATCGGCAACTGGACCACTTCCGTCGACTTCCGCGGCAATGGCCGCAGCGAGGCTGCCACGTTTACCATCGGCGATTATGTATACCTGTCTGCCGGCACTACCGACCGGGATCGTTTCAAAGATCTGTTTCGCTTCAGCATTGCCGATGGATACTGGACGCAGCGGGCCGATCTGCCGGGTGCAGCCCGCAGTTCCGCCGTTGCCTTTGCCATCGGCAACAAGGGCTATCTCGGTACGGGCTATGATGGTGTAGCGCGGCTTAATGACTTTTGGGAATACGATCCGGCGCTCAATCAATGGACGCAAAAAGCCAATTTTGCCGGCACGGCCAGGCGCGACGCGGTGGCATTCTCGATCGGCAGCAAAGGGTATATCTCCTGCGGCTATGACGGCAACTACCTGAACGACCTGTGGGAATACGACCCCACAGCTGCCGCAGGCCAGCAATGGTCGGAAAAGCCCAGCATGGGCCGCAAGCGAGCAGAAGCCCAGGCCTTCGTGATCAATGGCAAAGCCTATATCGTTTCAGGCGACAACAACGGGGAAATATTGCAGGACCTGTGGATGTATGATCCTTCCACCGCCCAATGGACGGAAAAACGAAAGATCTATAATTACAACAGCGACGAGGAGTATGATGACGATTACAGTGCCATTGGCCGTAAAAACGGCACCG
Organism: Chitinophagaceae bacterium; assembly: GCA_040509055.1. GTDB lineage: Bacteria > Bacteroidota > Bacteroidia > Chitinophagales > Chitinophagaceae > JAJKIP01. Next base: position 181 of record JBEVLT010000301.1, on the reverse strand, counting down.
TCTTCGTGATGGGCAACTATGCCTACCTGGCCACCGGTGAGAGCGGCGGCGCTTCTGTGTCCAATACCTGGCGCTATGATCCTGTCACCGACCTGTGGTTGCAGAAAACAGGCTTTGAAGGCACCGCCCGTACCGGCGCCGTTGCCTTTTCACGGGGCGATCGCGGGGTTGTTATAACCGG
>JBEVLT010000300.1:0-12974 GCA_040509055.1 Chitinophagaceae bacterium | reverse complement strand
TAAAGCGGGCTTCCTGTGGATGATTTCTTCCAGCTTATTTGAAATCAGCAGCAGTGACGCCTTCGTTCACTTTCACCGTATTCAGTACGATCACAAACTCCTGCGCACCCATCGGTGTGCTGACCGATGTGCTCAGTTTGTAGGGGAGCGATACATCGCCCACCTTTTTGTAATCGGCAAATTCGGTGGTCTGGGTGATCTGCATGCCCTCTGTTTCTTTTGCTTCTGCTGTTTTCACCAGCAGCCCGCTCGTCACATCGTAGTACTCCGTCCGGGTATCGCCGGAAGGCAGGGTTACCGCCAGCACATACACATTGGCATTGCCCGATTTTTCCATGCCTTTTACTTCCAGCTTATATCGGCCATCATTGTAATACAGTTGCTCGAACAGGCCTTTCACCGCCTTGCGTTTGTTCAGGTCGGCCGAGTCCATGTCCTGCTTCTGCCCCATCTGCATCTGGTAGCCGGTGGTACCATCGTATACCATTTTCATCACCGCCTGGCCGGCCATGCTGATTTCCAGCAGTTCCTTGTTGGGTGCCATTTGCCGCATGGTAGCATCCAGCGACTGGCCCATGATCTCCATTTTACCGGTCGACAATACGGAGTTCACCTTCGCCAGCGCTTCGCGGCCGCCGATAGCCTTGATATAGCTATCAACGATCTGTGCAGGCGTGATGGTTGTTTTGGCAGCAGCATTTGCATTTTCTTCTACCGGTGCTGCATACTTATCATAAAACTTCACCGGGTAGCCCAGCGCTTTCAGTCCCGGCACTATCTGCGACTGCTTGCCCACTACCACGACACGCGTGTTATCATAGTTGAAATACTTTTTTGCCACGCGTTGTATATCGGCTACTGTCACTGCATTGATCTTTTGCAGGTAGGTGCGGTAAAAATTGGCCGGCAGCCCGTTGATCAGAATATTACTTGCAAAGTCCGCGATACGGGCCGTGTTTTCCATACCCAGGGCAAAACTGCCGTTGTACTGGCTTTTTGCATTGGCGAGCTCATCCGGGCTTACCTGGCCGGTGCGCATCTGGTTTATTTCGTACAGGAACTCGCGTACGGCGCTGTCCGCTTTTTCATTACGTACGGAGGCCGACGCTGCAAAGGTGGATTGAAAACGGCCGCTTCCGATATTGGAATAGGCGCCGTAGGTAAATCCATGCTTCTCGCGCAGGTTCATGAACAGGCGGGCATCAGCGCCACCGCCCAGTATCTTATTGGCCAGCAGTACCGGGAAATAGTCGGGACTGCTCATGGGTATGTTTACCAGGTTCACGATCGTGATCTCGGCCTGCACGGCATTGGGCACATCCACCACGTTGATCTCCGTTTTACCGGGGTTTTGTGCGTTCTGCAATGTCTCCAGCTTCAGCGGGTAACCTTTCCAGTCGCCAAACGCTTTTTCTGCCAGCGCTCTGGCTGCTGCCGGGCTGATATCGCCTACAAAAGTGAGGTAGGTCCTGGCCGGCGTTATGTACTTCTTGTACGCTGCTTTGATATCGTCGAGCGTCAGCGACTTTACGCTGGCTTCGGTCTCAAACTCGCCCTGGGGATGATGCACGCCAAAGGCCAGTGCATCTACCACGCGGCCGGAAATGCGCGAAGCGCTTTTCTCGATGGTCTTCAGCCCGGTGATCTCCTGCGAAATCAGCTTGTCAAACGACTCCTGCGGGAACGAGGGATAGCGAAGCCCTTCGGCCATCAGCAGGAAGGCCTGGTCGAAATAGCGGGTCAGCGCCGATACGGAACCGCCGCCGGCAGACAGGCTGACATCGGCGCCGATCAGGTCCACGGCTTCGTCAAACTGCGCCTTTGTTTTTTTGATCGTGCCTTCGCTCAGCATGCCGCCCATGATACTCAGCAGGCCGGCTTTGCTGCCTTCCGTTACAGGTCCCGCATCGATGCGCAGGGCGGCCCTTACAGACGGTAATTTATGATTTTCCACTACCAGCACGGTCATCCCGTTGGCCAGTTTGAATATGACCGGGTCGGCTATGGTGATCACCGGTGCAGCGCCCGCTTTCGGCGGTTTGCTGCGGTCGATCTGCGCGAAGGAAAAATGTGCCGCCATAAAAGCTGCGGCTATCAGTACTATCTTTTTCATGATCTTCTTTTTGTGTTTAAAACCAGTTACTACTACATCTATCAGAACCCGCGCTGTTGTGGTTGATCCTGTTTTTGCGGCAGGTAATACAATACCACGCGGTTATCGCGGGTCAGGTATTTCTGCGCCACTTCCCGGATCTTTTCCCTGGTCACGGCCCTGATCTGGTTCAGCTCTTCGTTGATGTGATTGGTGTTTTGGTGAAACGTATAGCCGTTGGCCAGGTTCTGCGCCACGCCCAGCATGCTCGTATTGGAGTTGATGAACGCGTTTTCAAACTGGTTTTGCAGTTTTTTGTACTCCAGGTCGGTGATCAGGTTTTTCTGCAGGTCGGCTACTTCGCTGTCAATGTCCTGCAGCAGCTCGTCCAGCGAAGCATTGTTGTTGGGCAATGCCAGCGTGATATACATGCCCTGGTCTTCCAGCGGGTAGTTGAAGGCCGCTACCTGGAGTGCCGTCTTCTTATTATCCACCAGCTTGGTCTGCAGGCGCGAGCTGCCGGAACCGGAAAGTACGGTCGAGATCATTTCGAGCGCCTTGGCATCTTCGCTTTTGAAGCCGGGTATGCGGTAGGCAGCAAAGATGGCCGGTATCTGGATGTTGGCATCGTATACCGTATCCGTCAGTTGCCGGCCCAGCGGCGCTTCTTCGATCGGTTTGCGCACTACCGGCGCCCCTTTGGGTACCGGCTCAAAGTAGGCTTTTACCCATTGCTTGGTCTGTTCGATGTCGATATCCCCGGCAATCGTCAGCACGGCGTTGTTGGGGATATAGTATTTTTTGAAGAAGTTGATGAACTCGTCCAGCTTGGCCGCATCCAGGTGCTCCATCGAGCCGATGGGCGCCCAGCGGTACGGGTGGTTTTGGAACATGCGGGCAAACATGGAAGCAGTGAACTTGCCATAGGGCTGGTTATCGATCCGCATGCGCTTTTCTTCTTTCACCACTTCGTTCTGCGTCTTTACGCCTATCTCGTTGATCACGGGGTGCAGCATGCGCTCGCTTTCCAGCCACAGGCCCAGCTGCAGCTGGTTAGAGGGGAATACTTCGTAGTAAAACGTGCGGTCCTGCGTGGTATTGGCATTGTTCTGGCCGCCGTTGCTGCTGACGAGCTTCATGAACTCGCCGCGCTTGATATTGTCCGACCCTTCAAAGAGCAGGTGTTCGAAGAAGTGGGCAAACCCTGTGCGGGCGGTGTCTTCGTCTTTGGAGCCGACATGGTACATCACGGTGACGGCCACCACGGGAGCGGATTTATCCTGGTGCAGGATGACATGGAGGCCATTGGCCAGGTCGTATTCGGTGAATTTGACCTGCTGCGCCGAAGCACCAAGCGCCCCAATCATACAAAAAGCTAAAACCGGGTATTTCAATTTCATAAAAAAAATTCCGTTTTATTTTTCGGAAGCGCAAAAATACCGATTCGGCAGCCTGCCGGAGTAAAATTTCTGTCCTTCCTGTACCGGCGGTAAGGGACCAGTACAGGAGGCGTTAAGAATCAGGAGGAAACAGTGAAAAAACTTTGCCCACCTGCCGGATATCCGGTCATTCCTTTCTACATTTAGTGATACCAATACCAATGAAACTCCTGCATTGCCTTGCCCTCCTCTGCCTGCTGGCCGCCTGTAGGCAGCCCCTGCGCCACTCTACCTGGCAGGCTTATGGCGGCGACAGCTACAACCTGCACTATTCCGATCTGCGCCAGATCGATACCTCCAATGTGGCACAGCTGCAGCCAGCCTGGACCTTTCATACCGGCGACGCAGATACGGCCAGGTTCTCGCAGATCCAGTGCAATCCCATTATCATCGACTCGGTGATGTATGTCACCTCGCCTACCCTGCGTCTCTTTGCCCTGCATGCCGCCACCGGCAGGCTGCTGTGGGTGTTTAACCCCGACTCGCTGTACCGCAATTCGTCGGTGTATCATTTTATCCTGAACAACAACCGCGGCGTCACCTACTGGACCGATGGCAAGGGCGACCGGCGCATCTTTTTCGTGGCCAGCTCCTTCCTGCACTGCCTGGATGCCCGCACCGGCCGGCTGGTTGCCGGGTTTGGCGATGGCGGCCGGCTGGACCTGCACGAAGGCCTGGGCCGCGATGTGAAGGACCTGTTCATCACCGCCACCTCGCCCGGTATCGTTTATAAAGACCTGTACATCCTTGGTTCTCGGGTGGATGAAGGCCCTGCTGCAGCGCCCGGCCATATCCGCGCTTTCGATGTGCGCACCGGCCGGCAACACTGGATCTTTCACACCATTCCCCAGCCCGGCGAATACGGGTATGATACCTGGGAGGACCCGGCCGCCTACCGCCATATCGGCGGCGCCAACAGCTGGAGCGGTTTTTCGCTGGATGAGGAGCGCGGCCTCCTGTTCGCACCCACCGGCTCGGCTTCTTTCGATTTTTACGGCGGGCGGCGCAGGGGGCAAAACCTGTTTGCCAACTGCCTGCTGGCGCTCGATGCCGCCACCGGCCGCCGTGTCTGGCATTACCAGTTCGTGCACCACGATGTGTGGGACCGCGACCTGCCCTGCCCCCCGGCGCTGGTCACCATTACAAAGAACGGCCGGCGCATCGATGCCGTGGCACAGGTGACCAAGCATGGGATGATATGGCTGCTGGACCGCGAAACCGGCCAGCCGCTGCACGCGGTGCAGGAAATGCCGGTGGATACCCTGACGGAGCTGACCGGTGAAAAGCTGTGGCCCACGCAGCCGGTCTCTTCCTTCAGCCAACCTTTCGTGCGCCAGCACCTTGCAGGCAGCGATCTGAACCCGTACCTGCCGGATAGCTCGCGTACCCACCTGCAAAAAGAATTGCAGGGTTATCGTTATGGCCCGCTATTTATCCCCCCGGGCCGGACGACGGCCGTACAGCTGCCGGGCTTTGACGGCGGCGCTGAATGGGGCGGGCCTGCGGTGGACCCGGAAACGGGATGGCTGTATGTAAATGCCAACGAAATGGGATGGCTGGTCACCATCCGCGACCTGCAGCCGGAAGCACCGAAAACAGAAACGGTGATGCAGGCGGGGCAGCGGCTGTATAACCGGCATTGCGCCGGCTGTCATGGCGGCGACCGCAAAGGATCAGGCAACTATCCATCGCTTACGAATATCGGCAACACCTATACACCCGCCGGGGCGCTGCAGCTGATCAATACCGGCCGCCGCATGATGCCGTCGCTGCGGCATATCGGTGAAGAAGAGAAGAAAGCCATCGTCGCATACCTGCTTGGTACAAAGGAGGCGAAAGAACATTTCAAAGCGCCGCAGCAGCCGGCCGATACGTTTTTGAACCTGCCCTATGGCATCACCGGTTATTATAAATTCCTGGGGCCAGACGGCCTTCCTGCCATTGCGCCGCCCTGGGGCACGCTCACGGCCATCGACCTGCATACCGGTGAGCACGTATGGAAAACCACGCTGGGCGAATACCCGCAGCTGTCCGCCAAAGGCATACCGCCTACCGGCACGGAAAACTATGGCGGCTCCGTGGTCACCGCCGGCGGGCTCTTGTTCATTGCCGCGGCGCGTGACGGTAAGATCAGGGCTTTTCACAAACGCACCGGGCAGCTGCTCTGGGAATATGTCTTGCCGGCGCCGGGCTTTGCCACACCGGCCGTGTATACCGTGGATGGGAAGCAATACCTGGTGATCGCCTGCGGTGGCGGTAAGCTGGGCACCCGGTCGGGCGATGCGTACGTAGCGTTTGCACTGCCGGATCGATGAGCGATTATTGGTAGTGTATCCGTTCGGTTGTCACGCATCCGGTAGCTATCGGGATCGACGAATAAAGCCTCCGAAACGGCCCCCTATCCGCTGCAGGATAACTTAAAATAATACACGATCCGATTATTCAGCAGCCTTTGCTATATTGCTGGCTGCCGATAAACCACCAAACTTCTAACCATGAATAAGCTGCACGAAAAGGTCCGGCTCATTTTTCTGCCTTTTCTACTCATCGCCGCTGGCTTCATCCTCCTCTATTCGTTCCTGAATTGGCTGCTGCTGATCCAGTCCGGCCTTGTTTCGTTGAAAGAAGATATCGTCAACTTCTGGCTTCCCTTCCTGCTGCCCTGGATACCCGCCCTGATCTGGCTGCGGCCGCGGATAAAACTGCTGAAGTTTAAAAAGGATAACGGATCTTTTGCATTGCTGTTTATCGCCACGCTGCTGATAGCCCTGCCCACCATACTGGCCCAGCAATACCTGGAAACCGCTACCGGTAAGCTGACCCGGCTGGACAACACCGGACAGCTGGACCAGGCCCGACCGACCAAATATTATTCGCTGAATGAGTATTATATCGACAAATCGCAGGCCGGCATCCGGGCCGTAAGCACTGTCAGCGGTAAATACAACCGGGATCTCAATTTTGCCATGTACGTTACGCTACCCATCCTTGTTTCCGCGGCAGATACCGCAGGTACTGAAACGGTGTGCTGGCTTGGCAAAAAATACTCCGAAACCATCAGCAACAAGATCAGCGATGCGGAAAAGAATGAAAAATACAAGCTGTTTGCCGAACGGGTCCAGACCGAATTCGACTCCACGGATTTCAGCCGCTTCTCTTACCTGGAAAAAGCGGGCAATACCGACGATCATGACGAATTCGACAAAGCGATCCAGTCCAGCCCCGTGGCCGCCGGCAAGGCCCCCATCGTCCTGCTTCCCCGCCAAGGTGCATTTGCCGACCGCAATGGCAGCATGCCCGCCTGGATCCTTTTAGCCTTCGGCGGAGGACTGGTTGCCTGGTTCCTGCTCCTGCTGCTGTTCAAATTCGACGAAGCGGCATTGAACAAATTCAGGCAGGGCATCAGGACCAGCGACCCGGATACACATGAATTCTTCAGCCTGTTTATTCCCAAACAAGGCTTCTTCGTTACCCCGGTCATCATCAACCTCAATATCATTATGTACCTGGCCATGGTTGTCGGCGGGCTGGGACTGATCTCTTTCCGGGCTTACGACCTGCTCAATTGGGGCGGCAACTACCGGCCTGTCACCACGCAGGGACAATGGTGGCGCCTGTTGTCTTCTGTCTTTCTTCATGGAGGACTGCTGCATCTGCTGGCCAATATGGCGGGCTTGTTGTTTGCCGGTTTTTTCCTGGAGCCGTTGCTGGGCAGGTTTCGGTTCGCATTGATTTACCTGGTCACCGGCATACTGGCCAGCGCCGCCAGCATCTGGTGGCACCCGGCTACCGTCAGCATCGGTGCGTCCGGCGCCATCTTCGGGCTTGACGGCTTGTTGCTGGCGCTGCTGCTGCTGAAGGCGTTTTCAAAAACGTTGGGGAAACCACTTTTGATCAGTACTGCTGTGTTTGTCGGTTACAACCTGCTGATGGGTCTCACCGGCGGTGTGGACAATGCAGCCCATATCGGGGGGCTGGTCAGCGGTTTCCTGATCGGCTGCCTGCTGGCGCCGGGCCTGCGGAGGCAATCGGCACAACATCATACTGGCAAAGCAGACGGCACGACGAGCTATTTTTCATGAAGACAAGCACGTACTATTATATTCGCCAAAAAGCTATCGTGCATTTTATGCGCATTCATATCCGGCCGGTACCCGCCGGCGTCATCCTACTGGTCCTGCTCCTGCTGGCAGGGTGCAACAGTAAAAAAATAACGTTGAACCGGCTGCGTACAGTCAACTGGACAAAGCTGGATACAGGCATCGGCTATGTGAGTACCCGCAGCGGCCCAACTACCGGCGATTCAGTCAGGTTCCGGATGGTAGGGTTTATCAGCATAAAAGGCCAGGTATGGCCAATGGAAGATGAAAAAATCACCGCCTTGTTATTCTTCGGCGATGCCATCAGCCGGTCTATCAAAGACAAACTGCCCGGCAGCCTGCGCGGGTACCTGCGGTTCAACTTACAGGAAATGTGGCGGAAAGAAGTAACGATCAACGTCTATCTGAGCCCTGCCTATGATACGGCGTCCATTCGGGCAGACCTGGAACAGATACGGCAATTACCGCGGGTGGCAGCCGCCGGCTATGTTTCCAAAGATTCGGCACGTAAAAAATACGTAGCAGATGGCAACGGAGACTGGAGCGCCTTACTCGATGAAAATCCCCTTCCCTCCTCGATCGAGATACACCTGGACGGTCAGGAGATAACCGAGGAGCAATACAAAGAAATCGAAGCCATGATCCGCAATCATGTGCAAGGCATCAGCGACATCGCCTACCCAAAGATACTGTTCGGAAAATGGGATGGCCGCTACCTGATCGCGGAATACAGGCGGGACTGATTCAGTCACTTTTCAACCGATCGACACCATGAAACTGAAAACGGCCATCCGTCTTGTCGAAACGTATTACACCGTCTTTACCCTGCCGTTTGCGATAGCCATTATCGCCTGCTTCCTGTTCAGGGGATGGACACTGGCGATCCTGGTCATCTGCCTGCTGGCATTCTCCCTCATCGGTTTTTTTACCAAACACCTTCTTGTCAATTATTGTCTGCGGCGCTGCGCCTATCCCTATGAGTTCCTCTCGGTGCTAAAGCAACTGGAACTCGTTCAGGAGGCTGACATCAGCTGGAGCGAAGACCTGATAGACGGTCCTGACCCGTCACGGATGCTGACACAACAATTTTTAGCCGATAACAAGCTGGCAACGGAGGCCGGCTTCCGGTCCATCAACTGGCACCGGCAGGACGGGACGGCCCTGAGCTTCCGCGAAAACGGCCTGGTGCTGGACGACCAGCTATACACCTGGCCCGGCATACAGCAATGGGGCTATGATGGTGATGAAGAAGATTCCCGCGGCAAAATAGATATTGTTTACAAAAAAGGCGATGCCGGAATAACCCTCACGGCCAGCCTGGATCATATCCGGATCAACCGGCTTGACTTTTTATTATTGCTGGCGCATTTCAAAGCCAGGTACGGCAACCATCACACAACGGGTGTGTACCAGCCTCGTTGACAAATTTATGGCACTCTGCTTGCAGCCGTGGTCATGACCCGATCCCGTCACTCAAACAACGACCCGGTATGACAAAAGCCTTTTTACTCCTGCTGGTAGCTGCAGCCTCGCTGCGCGACTGCGGCCATCCCGATACTAAACTAAAGCTCGAAAAGATCGTGTTCCATACCTCGCCCTGCTTTGGCGCCTGCCCCACTTATCACCTGGAGGTAAACAGCGACAAAACCCTGCGGCTGCATGCCGAACGGGTGTACCGCAAAGACAAGGGTTTCTCGCTGGACCCGGACAGCGCCCGCACCGGCTACTTTACGGGCACGATAGCGGATACCACGTACAACAAGCTGGTGCACGAACTGGAGACCATCGGGCTGGATACCGTGAAGATCGGCGGCCCCGAGTGCTGCGACGGTTCGCTGAAAACGATCATCGTGTATTACAACGGCCAGCGAAAGTTTTTCAAGACCATGTTCCCGCCCGATGAAGCCCGCCCCCTCATTGCCGTGCTGTACCAAATAGCCGAAACAAGCCGGCTGCAGCGGGCCGGCGCAGCCTTTGAGATAGAAGGTGAAAAAACGGCTGGTGAGCAGCAATAACCCCGCTGTGTAAAGCGTTCGCTTCCCGCATCTGTGGGATGAACCAATGCTTTATCATGCACAAACCTGTACCCGTACTTCTTTTGCTTTGCCTGCATGCCACGGCACTGCTGGCGCAAATTGAAAAAACGATAGAAACACAGCTTCCTCAGGTGAAGGCTGTGCCGTATGGCAAAGGCGAACAGCCATCCGTCGCCTTTTCCGACAGCGCTTACCTGGTCATTCAAAAGCTGGACAAATATGCCATTCCCTTCCTGCTGGAAAAGCTCAAAGACAGCAGCCTTACCGGCATCGCCAATACCTGCACCGGCGGGCAATACCGGGTGGGCGATATCGCCTTATTCCTGATCAACGATATCGAACCTATTCCTTACTACATGGTCACGGGCATGCAGTGGTGCCTTTTGGGAGAATGTGGTATGCTGCCCGCCGGGTTCCTGGACTATGTGGCCGGTAACAGAATCGGCTTCTATACGGCTTACCGCAACTTTTATTACGGCGATGGCCGCAAAGAGTGGCGAAAGACTTCGAAAAAACGGGGAAAAAAGAAGAGACGCGAATAGCAGCCGGGACGCACGAAAGATTGCATTAACTTACATGCTCAGCACGCTTGCTTCCATGAAAAAATATCTCTTCATCGCCCTGCTGGGCTGCCTGGCCTGCCAGCATATCGAAACCGGGAACACCCTCGATAAGGGCACCATCCAATTGATCCGCTCCCTGGGCCTGCTGGAGCCGGGCGAAACCATCATTCAATATTATTCCAACGCCGGCAAAGACAGGGCCGGCAATTTTTTTACCGACCGGCGCATCGCGCACTACTGGCTGGCCAGCCGCGACCCGGCTGAAAACGAAATCAACTTTGCCTGGTACCGTGATATCGTCTCCATCGACACGGTATACAACGTGCAGGGCGACTTATCGTATATGGGCGTCAATTATGTCAACGGCCCTTCCTTTCGTGTATCGGTTGATGGCAGCAAAAAGGAAATCCGGCGCTTTTTCGAAACGGCCATGCTGACCTGGCAGCAGCACAGAAAATGAACAATAGCCACGCCGCCTGTTTGCCTGCCAGGGAAATTATTCCGCTATCTTGCGGACAAGGACTTTGAACCATCTAATCATTCTGCCTGGCCCTGGCAGGCTTACAAAACACAGCAGCAAATATGGGATTATTCGATAAGCTGTTCGGCAGGACCAACCAGCCGGCCGACACCACCGGGCTGACCAAAACAGCCGAAATGCTCGAAGAAAAAACATACTGGGATATCGTGGACCGGTCGCTGAAGTATCGCGACGACCAGGACCGGCAGGAACAATTTCTTATTGCCGAAATCGGCAAACTAACCCCCAGGCAAATGATCGGGTTCAGGCTGCGCACCGACAAACTGCTGTACGATACCCACACGTCTGCCATGTGGTGTGCAGGATATATCATGAACGGCGGCTGCTCCGACGATGGTTTCGAGTATTTCAGGAATTGGGTTATTTCCCGGGGAAAGCAGGTGTACGACAGGGCAATGGTCAACCCCGACAACCTGGTCAGCGAAGCCAATGAAGACCTCGATGTCTATGAATTTGAAACCTTTTGGTACGTGGCAAACGAGGCGTTTCGGCAAAAGACCGGCAAGGACCTGTACGATTATATCGACGATGAAATATTCAAAACAAACGAGGCACATTATCCCCCTGTCCAATTCACCTGGCAGGAAGACGATCCGGCCAGCATGAAAAAGATCTGTCCAAACCTGTTTGCCAGGTTCATGGGTGAAGAATAAGAAACCATTTTTCAAAACAATCCCGATGCCTTTCAGAACAACCCTTTTATTCGCCGCTGTTATCAGCATATGCATGCTCACCTGCAAGGCTCAGCCCGCAAAAGGCTATATCCTGACCAGGGGCGAGAAGATGATTTGCGACTCCCTGCATATCGACAGCACCCTTTTCCACGACATCCGTGAATACAGTACCGGCAGGATCTAACCGTTTCACTACTCCAGTTCAAAGATCATCACGAAAGACTCCACCATTGAAGCAGACCCTACCCTGCAGGATGGGCTCGTTTTCTACGAATCCAATGCAGGGTCGTACGAACTCGTGTTTGCACTGAAAGACCGGTTCAGGCAAAAGGATACAGCATTTTCCTGCTGGAAAACAATTTTGGTTTCAACAACGAGCCGGACCGCATCGGTGTTCTGAAGACAACCGACAAATATACCATCCTGGAACAGGTGGGTACCGACGGTATCAATCACGATATTACCAACGACAGCCTGATCACCCTCGTCAAAAACTTCGACAAAAAATATTCGCTTGAGCTCATTGCCGCTTCCGGCGACTGGTGCGAGTTTATCATCCACAACGAGCCTGAAAGCTGGATGCAGATGGCCAACGAAGTATACAAGGTTTGTCCCGATGTGGTAGACCAGGGCACAGACACCGTGCAGGCCCTGGCGGATGAATTGAAGAAGACGAAGCGGCTTTATTTCTGGTGGGATTGAATTCATTTATCCGGCCAACCTTCTTCTTCAATAATCTTTTGCTGCACCTGCATTCCACCGCCGGCAACAAAAGATAGTTACCCTGCTTGCAACAGGGTATGCCCTGTACATTTTACAGCACAAAGCGGAAGCCGATGCCCAGGTTTGGTACAGCCTGCCTGCTGATATTGGAATAAACCGAGAACAGCTGCTGCTTCAAATCGCCGGTCAGCAGGCTTTCGCTTTGCCGCTTTACTATACGGTATTGCAGACCCAGCAGGTCGGGAAGTACCAGCTCCACCTGCAGGCGTTTCAGCAGCTGGTAAGCAATGCCGCCCGTAAAAGCAAGCCTTCCTCCCCGGTCGGTTATTGTCATATCGGCCGGGTTCAGTTTGTACTCTTCGCTGCCCTTCCCGTCCATGTATGCGGCCTGGGTTTCGCCAAACAGGTAAAAGCCCTTGCCCAGCAGCTTGTACCAGCGCAGGAACAAACCGGCCTCTATGGCACGGGCCGTGATCGTGGCGGTATCGGCACCGGCAACAAGGCCTGTCCTGGTCTCCTTCTGCGGAGAATAGCCCAGCAGAATGCCGGTCACTGTATTTTTTTTCAGTGCCTTTCCAAGCTGCAGACTGATCACGGTGCTGCGGCTTTTCTGTGTGTACGAAACCAGGTCGGTGTTGACATTGCTGTAGCCGAACTGGCCACCCAGCAATACGGACCGGGGTTGAATTTGTGCATGGGTAGCAGAAGCCGCAAGACATACGGCTGCCAGGAGACAGATTTTTTTCATAACAGTTGCTTGAGTTTAGGCCGGCAAAATAGAGCGGCGTGCAATCAAAGCATGTTAA
>JBEVLT010000299.1:0-6440 GCA_040509055.1 Chitinophagaceae bacterium | reverse complement strand
TGAATACGAGAACCGTGTGCTGGGCTCTGAAAAGTCGGGCAAAAAAAAGTTTGGGATCACGCGGCGCCTCATACAAAACACCGTCACGCATTACAACTATTTTTTCAATGCGAACAACAAGCTGAACGAGATACTGGAGCGTGCCAAAAGCACCCACCGGGACGACTATTCGCAGCTGATCCCCTTTTACAACTACGATCTCGACGCTACGGCGGCCGATACCCTGCTGCTCGATTCGCTCAGCTATAAGGCCCAGACAGGCATCGTACTGCATGACCTGCGCAACGACTGGGCCGATAACATGTACCTGCTCTGGGGCATCTCGTATTACCTGAGCAAACAGTTCGATTCCGCCTACCTGATGTTCCAGTTCATCAACTACGCTTTTGCCGAAAAAGAGAAAGACGGCTATTACCGTGTAATCGGCAGCGCCAGGGACGGCAACGATGCATCCAGCATTTCCACCAAAGAAAAAAACACACTCACCCGGCGTGTATTTGCCGAGCCGCCGAGCCGCAATGATGCGTTCATCTGGCAGATCCGCAACTACCTGGCACAGGACAGGTTTGCCGAAGCCGCCAGCCTCATCCAGGCCCTGCGGTCGGACCCAGTATTTCCTGCCCGCCTGCACAACGACCTGGAGGAAGTACAGGCCTGGTTCTTTTACAAGCAAGGCCTTTGGGACAGCAGCGCTGCACATCTTTCCCTCGCCCTGTCCAATGCCACCAACCAGCAGGAAAAAGCCCGGTGGGAGTACCTGCTGGCCCAGCTGTATGAGCTGACCGGCCGGAACGAGGATGCCGGCGAATGGTATGCCCGGGCCATCAGCCATACCACCGACCCCATTATGGACATCTACGCCCGGCTCTCCTCCGTACGGGTGAACAAGGACGGCGGGGAAAATCTTATTGCCGACAACATTGCCACCCTGGTAAAAATGGCCAAACGGGACAAGTACCAGGATTACCGCGACATCATTTACTACATGGCCGCCCAGATGGAGCTGGAACGGAACAATACCGACGGCGCCCTGGCCCTGCTGCTCAAAAGCACGCAGTATACTTCCAACAACGCTTCGCAGCGCAACAAGGCATTCCTGCAGCTGGCGGAGCTGTCCTTCTCGAAACGCCGGTACAGAAATTCTTTCAACTTTTACGACAGCCTGCTGCTCGACGACCCGGGCCTGAAAGACCCTGATGCCATCACCGCACGCAAGAGTGTGCTGGAAAAGATCGCACTGAATATCGAGATCATCGGGCGGCAGGACAGCCTGCAGCGGATCGCCGGGTTGCCGGAGGACGAGCGACGCGACTTTGTAAGGCGGCTGGCCCGCCAGTTGCGCCGCCAACAGGGACTGAAGGACGAGGGATCGCTGCCGGCCTCCATTTTTCCGCAGCAACCACCCACCACCCTTTTTGCCGACGACCCGCGCCGGGGGGAATGGTATTTTTACAACAGCACGTCGCGGCAAAAAGGACTGGCCGACTTTAAAGCCAAATGGGGGGCCAGGTTCAATACGGACAACTGGCGCCGCAGTGCCGCCGCCGCTGCCGTGATCCGCAACCAGGTGGGAACCGATCCGGCCATTACCTCAGGCTCTATGCGGGACAACGTGACACCCGAAATCACGGAAGTAACTTTCGAAAGCCTGTATGAAAGGCTGCCATTTACCCCGGAACAGGTGCGGTTTTCGGAAGATTCCGTTCAGGCAGCCATCTTTAGCCTCGGATTGCTGTATGTGCACGACCTGGAAGACTGCAGCGCCGCCACCGAAACGTTTGAAAAGCTACGCATGCGTTTTCCGGCACACCCGCAAATGGACGAAGTGCTCTTCAACCTGTATTTCTGCTACAACAAGAACGGCGAAACGGCCAAAGCAGCAGCGATCCGGCAGCTGATGACGGAAAAATTCGGCCAGAGCAACTTCACCACGATCGTTACCACCGGCCGCAACCCGCTGGCTACCGGGCCTGGCGAGGAAGCGACCAAAGAGTACGAGAAAATTTACGACCTGTTTATCGAAGGAAATTTCAGCGAGGCCATCGTGCGCAAGAAGGTCGCAGACAGCCTGTACAGCCATAACTACTGGACGCCCCAGCTGCTTTACATCGAAGCGGTGTATTATATCCGCCAGCGCCAGGATACCACGGCTAAAACTGTATTGAACAACATTGTCAGCCGGTTCATCGGCACGCCGCTGGCTGCCAAAGCCACGACCATGCTGGACGTACTCAGCCGCCGCAGCCAGATCGAAGAGGAATTGCGTAACCTGGTGATCGACAGGCCTGGCCCCGACACCACTACGCGCTATCGCCCGGGAGCCCTGCCGGCCAACACAAACAACCCGGTAACGATAAGCACGCCGCGCAGGGATTCGATACACGCGCCTGCGGCTCCTCCTGTACAGCCTCCGGTAAGCACTGCGCCCCCACGTGATACGACAACCCTTGCTACCGTGCCACCTGCGACAGGACCGGTGTACACCTTCCAGGCAGAGACGCCCTACTATGTTGTGATCATCCTGACCAAAGTGGATCCCATCTTTGTGAGCGAGGCGCGCAATGCCTTTGCCCGGTACAACCGCGATACGTATTACAACAAGCAGATGCAGGCCGAATTATCGGATATCGACAGCGACAACCGGCTGCTGCTGATCAGCCCGTTTAAAAACCTGCAGGAAGCCACCGATTATGTGGAGCGGACACGCCCGCGGACGGCCAGCGAGATCATTCCCTGGCTGAAGGGCGGCAAGTACACCTATTCCATCATCACGCCCAAAAACCTGGACGTATTGAAAACCAGCAAGGACATCGATCAGTATACCCGGTTCCTGCAAGAGCATGTACCCGGCAAATTTTGATACTTTGTGAAAAAATTAATATGGGCAGAGGCAAGGGCCTTATGATTTTTATTAAATCCGGTAGCATTTTTGCTAAGGAGTCTTTTCCATTCATTCACCATCCTGCCATAAACTAAAACAGTTTTCATGAAAAAATCAGTCCGCATCTTCTGGCGCATACTGCTGTATGGCTTTGCGGTCTTTGTGTTGCTGATCATCCTGACCAATTTCGGGGTATTCGGCAAAATGCCGTCGATCGCCGACCTGGAAAATCCTTCCATCCAGCAGGCCTCCGAAGTATATGCCATCGACGGTACGCTGATGGGTAAGTATTACACCGAGAGGGGCAACCGCAGCAATGTAAAATACAGGGATATTTCGCCCAACGTGATCAATGCACTCGTGGCCACCGAGGACGAACGTTTTTACGAGCACTCCGGTATCGATTTCAAATCCACGCTCCGCGCCTTCTTTACGCTGGGCCGCCAGGGCGGCGGCAGCACCATCACCCAGCAGCTGGCGCTGAATCTCTTTAACGAGCGGGCCAGTAACCGGGTGAAGCGCATGTTCCAGAAGCTGAAAGAGTGGATCATTGCCGTAAAGCTGGAACGGAATTTTACCAAGGAAGAGATCATCACGCTGTACCTCAATGCCGTACCGTTTGGCAATAACATTTATGGCATCCGCAATGCCTCCCGCACCTTCTTTCAGAAAGAGCCGGACCGGCTGACCGTGGAAGAAGCAGCCCTGCTCGTGGGCATGCTGAAAGGCAATAGTATTTACAACCCCATCCGCAATCCCAAGGCGGCAATGGACCGCCGTAATATCGTGCTGAACCAAATGGCCGTGAACGGCAAGATCACCGAAGAAGACGCCCGGCGGCTGAAAGCCATACCCATCAAACTGAACTATAAAAAGATGGATGAAAACACAGGCTACGCCCCCTATTTCCGCGAAGTGCTGAAGGACGAGGTACGCGCTGCGCTGAAAGGCATCGAAAAACCGAACGGCGATAGCTATGATATTTACAAAGACGGGCTGAAGATCTATACCACCATCAACCCGCGCATGCAGGAGTATGCCGAAGAAGCCGTGGCCATGCAACTGCCGGTGCTGCAGCGCAACCTGAATTCGATGTCGTATATCAGGAACGGTACGGTATGGAAAGACCATGAAAATGTGCTGCAGGACGCCATGCGGAAATCCGAACGCTGGAGAAACCTGGAAGAAGACGGGTTGAGCGACAAAGAGATCAAGGCGAGTTTTTATAAAAAGGTACCGATGAAGGTATTTGCCTGGAACGCCAAACGCGAAAAGGATACCGTGATGACGCCTTACGACTCCATCAAGTATCACCGGCAGATGGTGCAATCAGCCTTTATGGTGATGGACCCGGTAACAGGCGAAGTAAGGGCCTGGGTGGGCGGAGCCAATTTTAAAACCTACAAATACGACCACGTAAACCTGAACACCAAGCGCCAGGTAGGGTCCAGCATCAAACCCTTCCTGTATGCACAGGCCATGGAAGAAAGGGGGTTCACGCCCGAAACGGAGGTAGTGGACCAGCAGCAGAATTTTGGCAATAACCAGCTGGTGCCCGCCACCACCAAAAGCTGCACCGGCCGTACCATGACGATGGCATCGGCGCTGGCCTACTCCAAGAACTGTGCAGCGGCTTATATCATGAAGCAGGTAGGACCGCAACAGTTTGCCGGCTTCCTGTCGCAGATCAATATCCCCACCAAAGTGCAGCCCTTCCCTTCCATCGCGCTGGGCTCCTGCGAGCTTTCGTTGTTTGAAATGCTGTGGGGTTATACCATTTTTGCCGGTCGCGGGTTTTCGACCAAACCTTATTTCATCAGCCGCATCGAAGACCGGAACGGTAATATCATCAAGCAGTTTGACTACAGCGTCAACCGCAAGGAAGCCATCAGCGAAGTAACGGCTTACAACATGGCCCGTATGATGGAAGGCACCGTGACCAGGGGTACAGCAGCCGGGCTGATGGGCCGGCTGGGCGCCGCCGAAATGGGCGGTAAAACCGGCACTACCAACGACAACTCCGATGCATGGTACATGGGGTACACCCCGCAGCTGCTGGCCGGCGCCTGGGTGGGCTGCGATGATCGCTTTATCCGCAATGAAGGCAGCGGCGGTTTTGGTGGTGCGGCCGCCAGGCCTATCTGGGAAGCTTTTTTCAAAAAAGTGTATGCCGATAAAACGCTGGGCATAGAACAGGATGCCCGGTTTGCCCGGCCTGCCCAGCTGGAAAACCAGGTGAACAGCGCCGACATCCTGGAAATGATCGACCCGAACATACCACCGGCAGCCGAAGGTGAGGACCAGGGTGTGGGCACCGAATATGACTACCAGTACAACCAGGATTATATCGGCCCCGAATCGAAACCGGTACCTGAAGACGACAACAAGCCCAGGAAAGACACAGTAACGAGAAGGGCCGATGGCAAACCTATCGGTTCACCTGCCGATGAGCCTAAAAAGAAGAAGGGCCTGCTGAACAGGCTATTCGGCCGGAAAGAAGATAAATAGATCGCTCTGCCTGTCACATAACCAAAAGCCACCTGTTGCTGCAGGTGGCTTTTGCGTTCATGCTCCGGTTGTGAACCGTTTATTTCAGGCTATGGGTCCTCAGCGCTTTGTCGCCGTCGATCACATACACTTTGTTACCGGCTTCGGTAAAGTATTTATTGAACACCACCGCCCCGTCTCCTTCACCAGGGCTGCATTCTGGCTGACGATCTCCCCGGCGTTGCAACCTCATTCATCCCGCTCTACCGTGATGGTGCATTCACCAACCAGGGCAGCCAGTGCGCCTACTGCGGCCAGTACAGGGGCAAACAGCGCGCCTACTACGCCCACCGTCAGGGGAAAGTTCATCAGCTCCTTGCCGTTTTTGTCCTTGATGGTGATCTTGCGCACGTTGCCTTCTTCGATCAGTTCCTTTACTTTGTTCAGCAGTTGTTCGCCATTGATGCTAAACGATTCGCTGGTTGTCTTTGCCATATGACCTCCTTGTTTTATCGTTAAAGTTAAGCCTTGCCTGACACAAAGCGTGTTCACACCGTTTACATTTGTACAGCCACCCAATTACTTTTATGCTTTCATTTCTCAATATCGTTTTCACCATCGCCCACCTGGCGTTGGTCGGTTTCAATCTCACCGGCTGGATATGGAAGCGTACGCGCAAAGCGCATCTGATCACGCTGCTGGTCACCGCCGCCAGCTGGTTTGTGCTGGGTATCTGGCATGGCTGGGGTTATTGCCCGCTTACCGACTGGCACTGGGATGTAAAGACAAAACTGGGTGAGCGCAACCTGCCCAATTCGTTTATCAAATATTTCGCCGACAAAATTACCGGCAGCGATATCGATCCTTCGATCATCGATGCGATCACCCTGGGCAGCCTTATCGCGGCGGTGCTGGCTTCGGTGTATGTCAATTTCATTCTTCCCGGCATAAAACGGCGTCGTTTTAAACCCGGAAACACGGCACAATAAACACCCGGTTACCGCAGTGGCTACCGCTATCCTATAAGCTTCTCCTGCTGGATCGAGGAATAAAAAACTGTGTTTACGATTGA
>JBEVLT010000298.1:0-4711 GCA_040509055.1 Chitinophagaceae bacterium | reverse complement strand
TTCGTCAGGGTTAGCCCTGCCAAAAAGGTAGAATTAATGATTCCTTAATATAAAGATCAGCCCCACAGCTGAAAAGCAATTTTTGAGTTAACTATAATTTATTGATAATTAAATGTTTAGTAAATGGTTTAGCAACCGGATTTCTGGCACATAACATTCCGGTAATATTGCCATCACCATTCCTTAACACACCGGTAACCTGCCGGTAACCTTGCACGCACACCTTTGCCGGAAATAACTCTTTATGACCAAAAGGCTGTGTTTGTTCTTTTTATTGATTGGGACGGGTCTATTCTCCATCGCACAGACAGCTAAGCTCTCAGGCAAGGTAACAAATACAAAGAACGAGCCTCTTTCCGGGGTGTCGGTAAAGATAGTCGGCGAAGCCGGCGGTACGGCCACCGATGTGGAAGGCCGCTATACCCTGACGCTTTCCACCGCTAAAAAATACGAGATCGAATTTACAGGCATTGGCTACGAAGGCAAGACCATCACCGATGTGGAAGCCACAGGTGGGCAGATAAACGAACTGAATATCGTGCTGGAAGTAAAGGCGAAGACAGGAGAAGAAGTGGTGATCACCGGGCGCCGTTCCTCTGCCCGCATGGAAACGGCCTCATCGCTGATCTCTTTCCAGAAAAATACGAATACGGTCGCTTCGGTGATCTCTGCTGAAGCCATCCGCCGCTCACCGGATAAAAATACCGGTGAAGTGCTGAAGCGTACACCCGGGGCCAGTATCTCCGAGGGCCGGTTCATTATTGTAAGGGGCTTGTCTGACCGGTATAACCAGGCCATGCTGAACGGTATCCTGCTGACGAGCACCGAGCCCGACCGCAAGACCTTCTCCTTTGACCTGATCCCGGCCCCGATGATCGATAATATTATTATCAATAAGGCATTCGTGCCGGAATACCCGGGCGAGTGGGCCGGCGGCCTAATCCAGGTAAATACAAAAGACATTCCCACCCGCGGTTTCTTCAACGTACAGATCGGTACCGGCTTCAACTCGCAGACCATCGGGAAAGATTTTTACAAAGACGGCCAGGGCGGTAAAATGGACTGGCTCGGTTTCGACGATGGCACAAGGGCGCTGCCTGCTGCCTACACGAAGAAATCGGAGTTTGACCTGCTCTCTCCGGCCCAGAAGACGGCGATCGGCAAACAGCTGCGCAACTCCTGGATGCCCGTATCGGCCAATCCCGGATTGAATATTTCTTTCCAGGCCAATGGCGGGTTCAATACCAAACTGCTGGGCAAAACAGTAGGCGGCACGTTCGGCGTATTATATAACAAAAGCAACCGCTATGTGAAGATGCTGAACCAGAAAAACAACTTCGGCACCAACAACTTTACACTGGAGTATAGCTATGATGACGACCGGTACCTGCAGGAAGTGACGGCAGGTGCACTGGGCAGCCTGTCCATCCAGCTCAACCCGATGAACAGGATATCGATCAAGTCCCTGGTCAACATCAACAACCCCAATTTTGTAACACAGCGCCAGGGCTATGATATCGCCAGGGATGAGGAGCTGCAGGGGTCTGAGTTTACCTTCAAGCAAAATACCTTCTTCACCACCCAGGCGGCCGGTGAGCACACGATCGTTGCACCGCTGAAACTGAAATGGTACGGCGCCTTCAGCATCCTGGATGGCTATATTCCTGACCAGCGCCGCATCCTTTATTCCAAAGAGCTGGGCACCAGCAATCCCTATAAGAATATCCTCTCCGGTACACTGTCCCAGCAAAACGGCAGCCGCATCTACCAAAGCCTGAGCGACTATATCTATACCGGTGGCGGCGACCTGACCTATAACTTCAACCTGTTTGACCAAAAACAGGCGGTAAAAGGCGGCTATATGCTGCAGATCAAAGACCGCCTGTACGATGGCCAGTTCTTTGCCAACTACCTGGCTGGTAATGATGAGAACCTGAAGCTGCTGGGTCCCGGCCAGATCTTCGCCCCGGAAAACTTTGGCAGTGGGGTTGCTGACAACAAGATCGGTTTTGATGCCATCAAGAACAAGAATTTCCGCTACATGGCCAATACCATCCTGAATGCAGGCTTTATCCAGTTTGACAACCAGTTTTCTTCTGCCATCCGCGTGGTATGGGGTGTGCGGGTAGAAGACTATGATCAGCTGACCGGGAGCAAAAAGAAATGGGACGACCGGTTCAACAATACCCGGGTAACCGACTTTCTGCCGGGTCTGAATGCCACGTACAAGATCAGCTCCAAAACCAACCTGCGCCTGTCTGCATCGCAGACCGTGATCAGGCCGGAGCTGCGTGAGCTGGCATCGCTGAATATCTACGATTTCGAACTGAACGCTTCTGTACAGGGCAATCCCAACCTGAAAAGGACCAAGGTGACCAATGCAGACCTTCGTTTTGAAGTATACCCCAGGGCCGGCGAGGTGTTTACCGCTGGTGTCTTCTACAAGTATTTCAAAAACCCGATCGAGCAGCTGCTGGATGAGCAATCCGGTGGCGCCAGCACTTTCTCCTACGTGAATGCCGACAATGCCAACAACTACGGAGCGGAAGTGGAAGTGAGGAAGAAGCTCGATTTTGCGCATGCACTCAAAAACTTCACCTTCCAGGCCAATGCTTCTTATATCTACAGCCGGGTAAAAAGCTCTTCCTTCAGTGTGGACAGGCCGATGCAGGGTCAGTCTCCTTACGTGTTCAACTTCGGGCTGCTGTACGACCTGGAAAATGCAGGCTTCAATGCTACACTGCTGTACAACCAGATCGGCAAACGGATCTATGTGATCGGTACCAGCTCGATCGCGGTGGGCGGCGCCCCGGATGTATATGAAGCATCCCGGCCGTTGCTGGACCTGCAGCTGGCCAAGAAGATACTGCAGAAAAAAGGCGAGATCAGGGTGAACATGGCCGATATCCTGAACCAGCGGCAGTATTTCTACCAGAATGCGGATGACAAAACCGCATTTGACAAGAAAACCGATGCGTACCGCTTTGCCCGGAAGCTGGGCACCAACTACAGCATCACGTTCAATTACTCTTTCTAACAACTCTACAACATAATAAACGGTATAAAAAACGAAAAATGAAAAAGTATATTTTTTACGTGGCAGCGTTCGTTTCTGTAGCAACAGTAGGCTGTAGAAAAATCGAAACGGATGGCGAGCCGATCATTATCGAGGTTCCCGGAGGCGGTAGTGGTGGTAACACCGGCCAAACCATTTACCTGAAAGGCCGTATCGATGCCGATACACTGCTGAGAAAAGAAAATACATACATCCTGCAGGGCCTGGTATACATGGTGGGCAACCATACCATGACCATCCAGCCCGGCACAACGATCAAAGGTTCCTACAGCGGTACCGACGTAGCAGCCCTGATCATTACCCGCGGCTCCAAACTGGTGGCTGCCGGCACTTCAGATAACCCGATCATCTTCACTTCTTCTTCACCCAATCCGCAATCAGGCGACTGGGGCGGCATCGTGATCTGCGGTAAAGCGCCGATCAACTCGGCTTACCAAAGCAAGCAAGGCCTCTACCAGGTAGAAGGCGGTATCGATAACTCGTTTGGCGATGGCCTGGCCGGTTCCGGCGATGCGGTAGTGCCCGCTGCTGTTCCGACCGATAGCTCGGGTGTGCTGCAATATATCCGCATCGAGTATGCTGGATATGCCTTTCAGCCCGACAAGGAGATCAACAGCCTGACCATGGCCGGTGTAGGCAGCAAAACGGTGATCGATCACATCCAGACCATCTATGCAAAAGATGACGCATTCGAATGGTTTGGCGGCACCGTGAATTGCAAATTCCTGATCGCTTACAAAACGCTCGATGACGATTTCGATACCGACCTGGGTTTTACCGGCAAAGTACAGTTTGGCCTGATCATGCGCGACTCGCTGCTGGCCGACGGCTCAAGGTCTGAAGCTTTTGAAAGCGATAACGATGCGAATGGTACAACTGCTGCTCCCAAGACCACTGCTATTTTCAGCAACGTAACAGCGATCGGTCCCCGTGCGGTCACCAGCAATATCGGTAACTCCCTGTTCCGTGGCGCAGCGCATATCCGCCGCAATACCGGTATCTCTATCTTCAACTCCATTATCATGGGCTGGCCGGTTGGTATCGAGATCGATGCGACTACCGGTACTTCTACTGCCCTGAATATCGAGGATAGCACACTCCGCCTGAGAAATATTACGATCTCCGGCACAGCCGTGAGCACCAAGTTTTCAGGAACTGCCGGTGCTACCATTACCAACGATGCGGCATTCACTACCTGGTTTACTAATTCGTTCTACAACAACGATATCCTGGCGAACAACACCGATGTGCGGCTGGTCAACCCTTTCAGCTACACTGCCCCGGATCCTACGCCGTTTGCTGCCGGCAATGGCAACGCAAAGGTGCTGACGGGTGGTGGGTTCACCGATCCCAAATTCAATGGCGATACTTTCTTTGATAAAGTGCTGCCGGAAGATGCCAGCAAGCCCCTGACCTTCCGTGGTGGTATTGCTCCTGCCGGTCCGCTGTCAAGCTGGTGGAAAGGATGGACAAGGTGGTCTAACTAAGATTGATAAAGCCAATCAATACAACTGAACAGCTTCTTCCGGGAAGCTGTTTTTTTTATAAAGCTTTGTGTCATGATAAAATGGATGATTATTCTGCTTGCTGCCGGAGGGATGCTGGCGGCAGGCTGTGGCCAGGTGAAGAAGGCCG
>JBEVLT010000297.1:0-20384 GCA_040509055.1 Chitinophagaceae bacterium | reverse complement strand
GGTAGTTCCCGAGGTGATAGCGCTGTTTGTTTCCAGCGAAGCGGATTGCAATAAACCCGTACAATTATCGCAGGCAGGCGGCAGGTTGCAGTCTTTGACATACAGGTCGAAAATGCCTGTGGTATCGGTACAGCCGCCTCCTTGTGAAACAGTCGCGTACAGGTGATGGGCACCGGGTTGCAGGTTCGACAGGGGCAATATAAACCCGGTACCCACATTGGCGATGGCGGTGCCGTCATTGTCGTACCAGGTAACGGAGTAAGTGCCGGGTTGCGGCAAGGGAAACCGCAGCGTATCTGTCCGGCACAACGTGTCGCAGCCGACGGGGAACAGGCTGATGTCCGGCAGGCTTTTTATCGTACCGGCAAAAGCGGTTGCCTTGCATCCCGAGGGGTTTTGCGCCGTCACGCTATACATTCCCGGCCGGCCTGTGAGCAACGTGTTTCCGATAGAGCCGTTGTTCCATTGGTAGAAATAGTTTTCAGGACTGATGACAGGAGATGCTATTGCTGTAAATGTATATACCTGGCCTTCGCAGAGCGGACCTGCCGGTGCGGTCACCGACACTGTCGGGCTTTGTGCCAGCGTGATGCAAAACGTGTCTTTCGATACGCAGCCTGATGCACCGGTGGCCGTCAGTATAAACTGGTATTGACCGGGAACCGATCCTGCTATGGTGACCGAAGGGTTGTAGGAATTGGCGGGACTAAAGCTGACCGCCGCCGGTCCTGTAGCGGCCCAGGAATAGGTGACACCGCTCCCGTTATGAATATTCTGCACCCTTACCGGTATGCCGGTGCATTGGATCGCGTCTGCCTGTATATCGGCTACAGGCAGTGCCTCGTAAACGACGGTTACGGTATCAGAGGTCACCGGGCAGTTGTTATTGCCGCTTATCGCCGTTACATAATAAATTCCCGGTGCATTGTTGCATAGCTGGTAAGTGGAGCCGGTAGCGCCGGCTATAGCCGCTCCGTTCTGGTACCATTGATAGCCGGTAAAGCCGGCCGGAGGATTGGTGCTCAGTGTAACCGGCGCCGAACAACCGGGACAGATTTTTACCAGGGGGGCTGGCGTGATGGTCAATGGCGTCGGAACATTGACCGCGATGTTTTTTGTAGCGGTAAACGTACAGCCATACTGGTCGGTAATCGTTAAGGAGACAATGGGGTTGAACGGCGCGCCATTGTACGCATGGGTAATGGGGTTGGTGACACCGGTAGTGGCATCGCCGAAGTTCCATGCATACGATAAAATGCCGGTGGTATAGCTGCTGCTGAAAGTAACCGGAACGTCTTTGCAAACAGCCGGCCCGCCGGTGATGGACAGCGGTGTTGCGGGAAAGCTAAATGTAAACGATTTGGTAAGGGTGCAGCCGTTTTTCGAAATCGTCAGTGTGACGGTTGGGTTGCACCCCGGCGCCACGGTCAATGTAGGATTGGAGGTATTGGTGGCGGACAACGTGCCGCAGGTGGTAGTCCATGCAAGGGAATACCCTGCATACGCCGGCAGGTACATGGACGCATCCTGCAGTTGAATCGTCCAGGCGTTGGTGCCGCAGCTGATCACGCTGGTAAACGAATCGACCATCGGCACGGTAACATTTTGCGTTCCGCAATGAACGGTGCCGTTGCTGCAGCTCATGGCCGCATACACGGTATAGCTGCCCACGTTTGTATAGGTATGATTACCGGTGGTTCCGCTGCTGCCATCTCCGTAGGACCAGCTGGTGGATACCGGCGTACACCCCGACGGGATATTGGCGCTTAGCGCAACCGGGTTGGGGCAATTGCTGGTCGATATCGCCAGATCGTTGATACAGCCGTCGCTTCCGGCCTGGCAGGTGGTTATCGCGATAATATTTGACGTAGCGGTGCATCCATTGCTGCAATGGACGGTAGCAAAATAATTTCCCGGCGTGCTGACGGTGATCGGGTTGCCCGTGGCTCCGTTGCTCCAGGTAAAGCTGGCGCCGGGACAATTGGCGGGTATGGGCGCCTGCAGGGTTACCACGCCGCCGTTGCACAGGCTGCCGGTCGCGCTGATACTGGTTACAACGGGGTTAATGCCTGTTACAATCACCTGGCCGGTTGCCGTACAGGTTCCGTAATGCGCTTCCACGGTATACGTGCCGTTTTGTGTTATCGTAAAAGGGTTGCTGTTGCCGGCAGGGTTGCCGTTCAGAAACCAGTTGTAGGTGCCGCCTCCCGGCGATGCAGTCAGTATGGCGCCGCAGGCCGTGGCGGTTTGTGAAATGGTAACCGGTGCTGCGGAAGTGGTTACATTGATGGTGCTGTTGCCACTGCAGCTGCTTATGGTGATGGTGGCATTGCTGTTTACCGTAAAGGTGGCCGTAATGGTTCCCTGGCCGCCGGTGAGCAGGGCGCCTGGGGTGCTGCTCCAGGTGTAGCCCCCGGGTGGCACGGCTCCAGCAACCGAGGCTGTCACGGTGCCACCGCTGCAAATGCTGTTGCCGGGCGCAATCGTTATGGGGGGTGGAGCAGGGGTTTGGGTTATGCCAAGGGTAGTGCTGCCGGCACAGCCGTTTACCGTTTGGTTTGCCTGTAAGGTCCATGGCCCTGTGCCTGTAAAGCTGATAGAAGCTGACGAATTGCCCGGTCCGTAAGTCGCAATGCTCCCGCTTCCGGATGTAAAAAACCAGCTAAACGTTCCGCCTGGTGTATTGCTGCTTACCGAATAATTATATAGCTGGGCAGGGCATACCGTGATGGGGCCGGTAATGGGGCTTAAAACGGGCACCGGGTTCACCGTAAGCGCTATTGCCGCGGATGGCGTACAATAGTTGGCGGGAGTAGCGGGTACCGCGCTGATACTATATGTACCTGCTGCAGTCCAGGTAAGGCCGATATTGGGTACATTGGTGAGTGTGCCGGATGACGTATAGCCGGCCGCGGGAGCAATGGTCCAGTTGGCGCTGCCGCCACCGGCCACGGCATAATTGCTGATCGTGCCTGTGCAGGCAATGGTTGGTCCGGTTATCCGGAATTTTGGTTTGACGGACACATCGATGGCCGCTGAGCCGCTGCACCCGGTAATGGGATTGTGATAATTGCAGGTGATCGTATAGCTGCCGGCAGCGGTTCCCCACAATACATTGATGACGCTGGTATTGCTGTCCGCACCCGCTATCGTTCCGCCACCGCTTAGCTGCCAGCTATAAAATGTTCCCGGCATCGACGGCAAAGTATAGGTAGTAACGGCAGAAGGACATACGATGGCAGCTCCCTGTATGGGCATAGACGGGTACAATACCGGCACGCTGATCGTTCCGCTGTTGCCGCAGGCGCCGCCGCAGTTGCCATTAAGGGTAACCGTGGCAGGATAGCTGCCGTCCCACACCACGTTGATGCACCTGCCGGTGGACGGACCGATGATATGCCCGCCGGTCACGCTCCAGTTATACCCGTTGCACTGGCTGGTGGTGCAATAGGAGGCCGTATCTCCCTTGCACAGCATTTGTTTGCAACCGGGTATGATATCGATACCGCTTTCGTTTCTTACGGTGATGGTCTTTCTCAGGGTATCCCGGCAGCCGCATTCCATCCCGTATTCCTGTATGGGCCCGTCGGGGTGTAAGGCTGGCGGCTTATTGGACACGGCCAACGTGATGGTATAGGTGCCGGGCGTGGTATAATGATGGATTGGATTTGCCTGGTCCGATGAAGTGCCGTCCCCGAAATCCCAGTAATAAGAGGCGGCCCCGGCAGAGGTGTTGGTAAACTGGATAGCCTGGTTTAGGCAAACCGGGCTGCCGGGGGCAAACAGGAAGTTCGCAACAGGAGCGTCTTTTAAGCACACTTTCTTTGTAATGGTATCCCGGCAGGTCCCATCGGCGCTGCGGATAAAGATGTTGATGCTTCCTTCATCGCTGTTGCCCCAGATTATCTGCACCGGGTTGCCGGTTGCCGGAGCGGCGGTACCCCCGGTCACAGCCCAGGTATAGGTGTAACCAGGCATGGCAGGGACCACCCTGTACGTATGCGTGGTGTGTTGGCAGGCCAGCAGGTCGCAATTTTTCTCCTGCTCGTAAGGCGTCCCTTGTTCGTAAGGCCTGGCGGAGTCGCAGGGCTGCATATCCGCGACCAGTTTAAATGCAGGACAGCACACCTGCTGGGCGCCTGCTGCTGCAGCCGTCAGAATAAATAGCGCGAGTAGGTAAACTGTTTTTTTCATTTCGTTTTTGCCGTTGACCCGTTAGTTGGTTTCAAAGGAGTAGCAGATGATGCGTTCGCAGGTTTTACAGTTGCTGTCGGTAAATCCATAGCGGATACATATTTTGCCTTTCCGCACACAACCGGTAGCAGTACCGGGTAATGAAATTTTAAAATTGAGCTGCAGGTTTCCCTGTTGGTTACAATTCCACTCTACCATGCGGGCAGGGTAATAGCTGCCGCTGTTTACCGGTGTGCCGTTCAGCGCGGGGCTGCTATTCCAGGATGCCGTATTGTGAGAAATAAACTGGTAAGCCCAATCTTCTTTTCCATTGCATTTCATGCAGGAGGTGTCGATCGGTTCTTCTTCCACCGAAATGATTTCAGCCGTCACTTTTTTGATGTTGACCGGGCTGATGGCAAATTGCTGGGCGATCGCTAACACGTCGCCGGGTGCTAGCGAAACGGTATTGTTAACCAGCTTAATGCTATCGTTGCAGCAATCGGAAGGCGGGGGCGGATCCGATGCTTCCTTTTGCGCGATTTGCGTTGTAAATACCGACAGCTCGCTCTGTGCTGTTTTGCAAACGGGTTCGCCCCGCTCATTGAGGGCGATCACTTTCCATACATAGCGGGCATTCCTCCGTTCCAGGAAGCCGGGCCGCAGGACATACCTTGTTTGACCCTGTACGTCCTGCTCCAGCACAGGCAGGTTGTTGTAGGCTGCCTGTCCATCCGTTTGCCCCTCTTCCACCTCCCATATGGTCAGCTGATAGGTAACCCCGTTGCGGTCAAAGGGCATGACGGGCGACCAGGTGAAAACGACAGGCATGATAAGGTCTTTTTCCAAAAAGACCTTCCCGTTGACCGGCGTTATATTGCGTGGGGGTGAGCAGGCAGTGGGCTCCCCGATGACTGTAAACTCTTTACACACTTCCCGGCTTACGGGCAGCTTATCCTCGTTGAAGAACTGTACGCATATCGTGTAGCTTCCGGGCTGCAACGGCGGGCATTGGCCGAGATAGCCCGTCAGCTGTGCGGCCTGGAAATTGCGAACCGTAAAGTTGTCCAGCGCGATCGGGCTGTTTACGGAGCTGCCGCACACAAGCCCCGATCCATTCCTGATCTGGATGACCAGCCCGGGATTGTAGGAGGGAGTGCCTGGTAATTTCTGCGCTACCAGCAGCACGCTGCCGGGAATATTGACCCAGTCATTGATATCGGGAGGTAATTGGCTTTTTACGGTGAAGCCGGTAATGTTGATCTGGTTCGACTGTGCCTGTGTAAGCACAGGCAACAATAGGCCGGCCAGTAGGGAAAGTCTTAGTGCAGTTAATTTGAACACACCCTGTATTTTGAACCTGTCCAAAGTAGCGATATCATTCAGGAGGCACAACCCTCCCTGTGTCATGCTACGGGACGATTGCGCGAGCGGGGGGTATGGGTGAGTATGCGGTAAAGCCGGGCGGGGTTTCCGGGCATACGGGACTGACAAATGAAACGTTCAGTGCTCCCGGTTGCTATTGTTTTATTGCTGGCGGGCATATGACCAGGCTTCATGCAGACCGGCCGGTATGAACAGGGTGATCCTGTTCCCGGGATTTTTTTCATCCGGGAATGCCGGGGAGATGTGGATCGTGATGGGCTGCATGCCAAAACGGGTGAGGGCGGCAATGCGTTTTTCGATCAGCTCCATGCCACGGCTTTTATGCCCGTTGTTTTCCTTCAGCGCCTGGCTGTTTGCCATACCTACGCCGTTGTCAGTAATGACGATCAGCAGGTTTTTGTCCTGTTTTTTCAGTTCGATCGTCAGTTTGCCGTCGATGGCCGAGGGCATGATGCCGTGCAGCAGCGCGTTTTCCAGGAATGGCTGCAGGATCATGGTAGGGATCATCCAGTCATCCAGGTCTGTATTTTCATCAATGATTACCTCGTAGGAAAAACGATCGGTAAAGCGCATTTGCTCCAGCCGCAGGTAGATCCGTATGTTCTCCATTTCCTGCTCCAGCGGAATAAATGATTGCTGCGCCGCTTCGAAATTTTTCCGGATCAGGGAGGCAAAATCGCTCAGGTAGCGGTTGGCGTTTTGCCGGTCCTGCACATTGATGTAATGCTGGATGCTGTTCAGGGCATTGAAAATGAAATGTGGGTTCATCAGGGAGGTAAAAGCCTGTTGTTCCAGCGCTGCGGTTTGCACGCCGGCAATGGCCTTGGCCAGCTTGGCTTCCTTTCTTCTTTTCTGCCGCCTGTTGACCAGGTAGATGATGAGCAGCTGCAGGAGTACGGCTACAGTAACCCAAAACCATACGGCTTTCCAGAAAGGAGTGGCAATGCCGAACCGGATGGTAAGCACCTCGTCGCTGATATTGCCGTTTACGTCGACAGCCCGTACCTGCACGGTATGGTCGCCGCTGCTAAGCTGGATGGTCAATGTATTCTCGGGTAAATCGATCCAGTTGCGGTTGCCATCCAGGGTATACTGCAGGTTTTTGAAATGACCGTTCAGCTCTATACCGGCAAACTGCATTTGAATATTTTTCTGGTTGAAGCCAAGCTGGTAATTGCCCGTAATAATCGTATCGCGCTGGTTGATGCTTATCCTGATCAATCGTACCGGGATGGTGAATTTTGGAATGGTAATATCGTTCGGGATGATGGAGATGCCGTCTCCGGTAGCGGCATACACGGTATCGTTTTCATAGAGCATCTCGTTGATGATGTTGCTGCTCAGGCCGTCATTGACGGATAGGTTCCGGATGGTGTATTGCAGGTTCCCGTGCTGCATTGTATAGCTGATCACGTTGATGCCCCCGGCCGTGCCCAGCCATACCTGCCCCGCCCTGCCCGCCGTTATGCTGCGGGATAAATTGCTAATGAGTCCCTCCGTTTCAGTAATATGAGCAAATACTTTGTCGTCTTTTACGGCCACCACGCCGCTGCCGGAAGTGGCTACCCACAACAGCCCGTCGGGGGTGGTGCAAAGCGCCGATATCCGTTCGGTGAGCAGGGGATGGCTGAGGGTCAATGCCCGCCCGGAATCGCTGGCAATATCATATTTGTACAATCCATCGGTAGAGCCAAAGTATATGATGCCGTTACCGGTTTTGGCCAGGGAGGTAATTCGTTTGGTGAGCAGGTAAGCGGGAGACACCTTTTCTGTAATCGTATTCAGCTTTTGCAGTCCCGACCACAAGCCGAAAATGATGGTGCTGTCATCATATTGAATAGCCGTTTTGGCAGGATAATATTTACGGGATGGACCGGTTATCCGCCTTGTATAATCTGCATAAATACCTGTTTCCGAAAAGCTAAAAACTTTCTTTTGCGAAATGAGTATTTTACGCTGCCTGGCCGTGGATATTCCTTTCGGCAGCGTATGGATCATCGCTGCTTTCCCGGACGACGCTATTTCGCCGTAATTGTTGCCGGCCAGCAGGGTGCCGTCCGGCTTGCGGGCAATGCTCACGAAATACGTGTTGGTAAAGCCTTGGGGCATTGCTGCCGTGGCAAAACGGTTTTTTTTATAAAGCAGCAGCCCTTTATCGATCGTGCTCACCCATTTGTTTCCTTTGCTGTCATTAGAAAGGGCATTGGGAAAATAGTTGCCGCTGATCACGGACTGCAGTTGCAGCGTCTTTTTGTCGAATACGTAAATTTTACCGGTATTGCTGTAGAGGCTTAAGTAGATATCCGTAAACCCATAATAGAAAAACGGTTCCGGGATGGAGATCGAATCGGTCCGGAGGCGAAGTGGTGAAACCCCGATTTCGCTGTAGATATAACATTTGCCCGTATTGTTATCGAACAGGTAGAACCTCCCTTCGTCAAGTCCGCGCATGGCGGCGTCGCCGGGTATGATGTTTCGAAGGGTGATGCTGTCTATATACGAGTCGCCGCTGATATGGTATATTTTCAACGCGCTTGGCCCCAGGCCCGTCGGTCTGATTTCATATTTCAAAAACGAGCCATCCCCGTTTTCCCTGATCAAAAAATAGTCATAGTAGGCCACCGGCTTTTTATCCCGGATAATGAATGTTCCCTTTTCATTGCTAAACATTATTCCTCCCAGATGCAGCGGATAGGAATACATAATCAGTGTCCCTTCTTTTATTTTTGCCAGGCTGCTGTCCTCCCGTGCATTGATAAACCTGTTCTGCACCTCGTCGAAATAGGCGGGGCCTTGTTTGAAACAGTTGACCCAGATACGGCCATTCGTTTCTTTTACCACAGCCAGCACTTCATTATCGGGCAGGCCATCGCGGGTGGTAAATACCTGGAAATGCTTTCCGTCGAACCGGGCGATGCCGGCATCGGTGGCTACCCATAAAAATCCCCTGTTGTCCTCGACGCACTGGTAAATGTAATTGCTGGGTAAGCCGTCGTTGACGGTAAAAGCCGTATAGTCTGACTGCTGGGCATTGCCGGAAATGCCTGCCAAAAAAGACAGGAAGACTAAAATGCTGAAACGCATACGTTAAGTTAATCCATGCGGCCGGTTATGCAATAAGAGGGTATTATTTTCCAAACATAAGGCTGGCTCCCTTCATTTTCGAAATAAATAAATCCAGCTGCCTGCGGCTGATGCTCCATTGGTTGCCATCCGCCATTTTTACAAGGCCGCCATCCGTCGTGCTGTATTCTTTTATATACCGCAGGTTGACGATATAGGATTTGTGTATCCTTACGAATTGCTGCTCGTCCAGCAGCTCTTCGAAATCTTTCAGGGTCTTGCTGATTACCAGCTTCTGCATATCCTTCATGTGGATGATGGTGTAGTTGCTGTCCGCCTGCAGGGATACCATATCGTCCACTTCGATAAAGGTGATGCTGCCAAGCTGTGGCAGGGCGATCTTTTTTGGCGGCGTTTGTTTGTGTACGGTTTGGAGCAAATGGCGAAGCAGCTGCTGGCTTTGCTCTGTGGCAGCCGGGCTGCCGGCCAGGCGCTTTACTTTTTCCACCGCCTTTTGCAGCTCTTCGATATTCACCGGCTTTACGATGTAATCCACGGCGCTCGCTTTGATCGCCTGCAGGGCATACTCATTGTAGGCCGTCACAAAAACCACTTTGAAATCCTGGTCGGGGAGGCTGCTTAAAAATTGAAAGCCGTTTTCGCCGGGCATATTTATGTCGAGAAAGACCACGTCGGCGGTGCCGGACTGCAGCCAGGTTCTGGCCTGGTTCGCATTTTGCACCTTGCCTGCCACTTTTACCCCTTCACAATCATGATGCAGTAAAAACTCCAGGTTTTCCAGGTTGTTTACCTCGTCATCCACTAATAACGCCTTTAGCATGCCTGAATGCATTAAGATATAAAGGTACGACATGTACCACCCGGTTCGGAATGCTTGTGTAAATCCCGGCAACGGATGAGCCTGGTATAAAATGGCTGAGTGAACGGCGCAGGGCGAAGACCTTGTAAATAGCGTAGTGATCTCCGCGGCGTTGCTATCCTTTCAGCCTTTTCAATGCCTTTTCAATATTTACCGATTCGGTCAATACGCTGGCAAACAGGTCGCCTTTCTGTTCCAGCCGCGCCGCCATATTGGCAATGGTAAACTGCGAGGGATGCAGCTGGTGATTCACTTCCTTCCAGTCCAGGGGAGCCGATACCGAAGCCCCGGGTACCGGCCGCAGGCTATAGGCGCAGGCCAGGGTCTGGCCCTGCCGGTTTTGCAGGTAATCGATATATATTTTAGGGCCGCGCTTGCTCAGCGATCGTTCCAGCGAGGTGGTATCCGGCAGCTGCTCCTGCACCAGGGAAGCGATGATATGGGCAAAGTCTTTTACCGTCGTGTAATCGTATTTGTTCTTCAGCGGTACATACACATGCAGGCCGGAAGCGCCGGAGGTTTTGCAATAACCGGGAATACCGGCCCGGTCCAGTACTTCTTTGGTCACCAGCGCTACATCCACCACATCGGTAAATGTATTTTTATTGGATGGATCGATATCGATCACCATCCAGGTCGGTTTATCTGGTTGTTTAGTAGTGCTGTTCCAGGGGTTGATCTCGATAGTGCCCATGTTGGCCACATACAAAAGAGTTGCTTTATTGTTGCAAACGATGTAATCGATTATTTTATTGGCGCTTTTATTCGCCTCGCTTTCTACAGGGAACACATCCACATAGTCCGGGGCGTTTTCACCGGCATCTTTATGAAAAAATCCTTCGTCACGGATGCCGTTGGGGTTTCGCTTCAGCGAAAGCGGCCGGTTCTTCAGGTGCGGCAACATGTATTTCGAAATGCTGTCGTAATAGGCGATCATGTCGCCCTTGGTATAGCCTTCGTCGGGCCAGTACACTTTGTGCTGGTTGGTCAGCGTCACACTTGCTTTGCCGATCTTTTTCTCTTCTTCCCGGCGGGCTTTTGGTTTAATGGCTTTCATACTTTCGTCGTTGACAGCCGACGCGGTTTTTTCATCGCGCAGGCGCAGGAATACAGGGTGGCGGAAGATATTGTCGCGGGTGAGCTCCGTATAAGCAATGTCGGCCACCAGCTTTGGCTTCAGCCAGGTCACTTTACCGTTCACCGGCACTTTGCCGCTGAATGGCGGTTCATCTGTTTCGAAAGGCTGCATTTTTTCCTTCAGCGTTTTCAGCAGTGTAGCAGAGAAGCCGGTACCCACATGGCCGCGGTACTCCCATTTTTTACCTTTTTTATTGGCGATGATCAGCGAGCCGAAATGAGTGCGGCCGCCCTTTGGCTCTGTATACCCCGCGATCACCACTTCCGTGCTTTGGATGTTCCGTATCTTCAGCCATTCCTTGCTACGGTAGCCTTTTGTATAGGTGCTGTCTTTTTTCTTGGCTACGATGCCTTCCAGTCCCTGTTCCTTGGCCTTCTGCAAAAATTCGATGCCGTGGGTGTCGATATGATCGCAATAGCGGATCGTTTTGTTGACGGCCTTGTTGTTTTTCAGCAATTGGTTCAGCAGCTTTTTCCGGTCCGTCAGCGGCAGGTCTTCCGTGTTTTTTCCATCCAGTTCCAGCAGATCGAATACATAATAAAGCAGGGGATAATTCAGGTGGTTTTCATACAGCTGCAGCTTCTGGAAATCCGGCAGGTTCTTTTCGTTCAGCAATACCACTTCGCCATCGATGATGGCCTGGTGCTCCATCTTGCTCAGCGCCTGCACAATGGCGGGAAATCGTTCGGTAAAGTCGATGCCATTGCGGGAATAGAATTTCAGCTGTTTTTTGCCCAGCTCCGCAATGGCCCGGTAACCGTCCCATTTTATTTCAAACAGCCAGTCTTTATCATCAAACGGCCCGTCGGTGATGGAAGCCAGCATGGGTTTGATAAAACCCTCCAGCCTGGAAGCTTTGCCATGCCGGATCGAAGCAATGGTCCTTTTCGGTACCGGCTTGCCGGTCTCGTCTTCTGCATTGTACACCGTATTCACCGAGTGCTCGTCGCGGTGCTTGATCAGCAGCCAGCTTTTTTCTTCCTTTTTCAACCGGATCAGTACAAACTCACCTTTGAGTTTTTTGCCCTGCAGGCTGAACTTGAGTTCGCCTTTTTTCAGTCCTGCCAGGGCCTGTTTTTCCGTGATGGGTTCATGTTTTTCATTCACCGGGGTAAACCGGCCATTGTCCCATATCTCCACGGTGCCGGCCCCGTAATTGCCTTCCGGTATCCTGCCTTTGAAGGTGATGTATTCCACCGGGTGGTCTTCCACCATCATCGCCAGCCGCTTTTGTGAAGGGTTCAGGGATGGCCCTTTGGGTACGGCCCAGCTTTTCAGCACGCCGTCCAGCTCCAGCCGGAAATCGTAATGCAGGTGAGAGGCCTGGTGCCGCTGTACCACGAATCGTGAATGGCCGGTGGCAGCTTTTTTGCCTTCCGGCTCCCGGGTATTTTTGAAATTCCTTTTTTTCTTGTAGGTGGCCAGGCTCGTCATGATGCCTTTCTTTTAGAAGTCGTTTTCGTGGAAGAAGAAAGGCTCGCCTTGAGCTGGTCCATGAGGTCCTGTGTTTTGGAATGCACCACTTTCATTGGTTTGAACGGTGTTTTCTTGCCCTTGGCCTTGGCCTCGATGATCTTCATGAGCTTGCCGGTATAATCGTCCTTGTATTTTTTCGGATCAAAAGGCTCGGTCAGCTGGTCGATCAGGTTGACGGCCATTTTCAGTTCGGCCGGTTTGCTTTTGGTGGCGGGAAGCTTCAGGTCCTTGGACGAGCGTATTTCCTGCGGAAACCGGATCCGGTTCAGCACCAGCACATCGTCTTTGGCCTTGATGATGCACACATGTTCGCGTTTGTGCATTACGAACAGGCCTACGCCGGCCCTCCCGGTTTTTGCTAACGCCTCGCGCAGCAGTACATAGGCCCGCGCCCCCGTTTTTTCAGGCTCCAGGTAATAGGGCAACTCGAAATAGGTGCTGTCGATCTCCTTTTCGTCGATAAACTGGGTAATTTCTATATGCTTGGTCTTTTCCGGGCTGGCTTTTTCGAAATCGGCTTCATCCAGCACCACATACCGGTCGTTGAGCAGGTAGCCGCGTACGATGTTTTGCCAGGTTACTTCCCGGCCGGTATTTTCGTTCACCCGCTTGAACCGGATATTTGCATGGTCTTTTTTGTCCAGCATATCCAGGTCAAGTGAACTTTCTTCCACAGCGCTGTACATTTTAATGGGGATGTTTACCAGGCCGAAGCCGACGGAACCGGTCCAGATCGCTCTCATATCAATGGGTTTATTGATATTTTAAGGCAAAAACATGCCAATCTGTCAAACGATGAGGCCCAAAGCACTATTGAGACACGGATTCAGTTTTTATTCTATGCCGGGAAATCAGCCATCCGCCGGTCAGTGAAAATACGGTGATCAGTGGTATGTCTACCCATGGGGAAAGTGCACCCCCCGTCAGCAGGCAACCTACGGTCAACAAAATACCGGTGACAACTGCGGCAACAAGTTTCCGGGTGGCTACAGCGGCTACTATCAATCCTGCAAAAAAGCTACTGGCTGACAGGATCATCACCAGGCAGAGTATATTAGAATGTTCAACCTGTCCGGCTTCTGCTTTGGTGTCGCCTCCCCAACTTAGCTGGCCATTGGCAAAGAAAAACAGGATAAGTACAATACTGCAGCCCATAGCTGCCGCCACTCCTGCAATAACCGGGAAAACATTTCTCAAAATCAGCCCGGCAGCCTGTTGTTCCATAGTCCAATATCCCCATTTTTCACCAATCCGTTACCTTCGCAGCAAACCCGATTGCGCTATGGCGGCACGTACCGACCTTTTTACCAGTCCCGACTATTTCAAGCTTGATGAATTATTGACAGAAGAACAACTGCTGATCCGCGAATCGGTACGCAGCTATGTCAAAAAAGAAATTTCTCCGGTTATCGAAGACTATGCGCAAAAAGCCGAGTTCCCGCAGCATATCGTAAAGCAACTGGGTGACCTGGGCTGCTTCGGGCCGACCATTCCCGAACAATACGGTGGCGGCGGACTGGATTATATCAGCTACGGGCTGATGATGCAGGAACTGGAGCGGGGCGACAGCGGGGTGCGCTCCACAGCCTCTGTACAGGGTTCGCTGGTCATGTACCCGATCTATGCCTACGGCAGCGAAGAGCAGCGCAAAAAATATTTGCCCAAACTGGCCAGCGGCGAATGGCTGGGTTGCTTCGGGCTGACGGAGCCTGATCATGGCAGCGACCCGTCCAGCATGCTCAGCAACTTCAAAGATGCCGGCGACCACGTGGTATTGAACGGGGCCAAAATGTGGATCAGCAATGCTCCTTTTTCACAGGTAGCCGTGGTATGGGCCAAAGATGAGAACGGTGATGTAAAAGGGTTGATCCTCGAACGCGGTATGGAAGGATTCAGCACACCCACCACGCACGGCAAATGGAGCCTGCGCGCTTCTGCCACCGGCGAGCTGGTATTTGACAATGTAAAAGTGCCAAAGGAAAATATTTTACCCGGTGTAAAAGGACTGAAGGGCCCGCTGGGTTGCCTCACCAAGGCCCGGTATGGCATTGCCTGGGGCGCTGTCGGTGCGGCCATGGATTGCTACGATACCGCGCTGCGCTATTCTAAAGAAAGGCAGCAGTTTGGCAAGCCGATCGGCGCCTTCCAGCTGCAGCAGAAAAAGCTGGCGGAAATGCTGACCGAGATCACCAAAGCCCAGCTGCTGAACTGGCGGCTCGGCGTACTGGCCAACGAAGGTAAGGTGACGCCGCAGCAGGTGAGCATGGCCAAGCGGAATGCCTGCGAGATCGCCACGCAGATCACCCGGGATGCAAGGCAGATGCTGGGCGGTATGGGCATTACCGGCGAATACAGCGTGATGCGGCACATGATGAACCTGGAGAGCGTGATCACCTACGAGGGCACACACGATATCCATTTGCTGATCACGGGCATGGATGTTACCGGTTTCAATGCATTTAAGTAAGGGGTCTGAGGTCGGGGGTTCTGACTTCTTACCTCCGGCCTCAGACTTCGGGCTTAATATCTCCGTTTATGAAAATCTTCCTCATCGGCTTTATGGGCTCCGGGAAAACCCACTGGGGGCTGCGACTGAGCAAAAAGCTCAGCATACCCTTTTACGACCTGGACGAGCAGATCGTGGAGCAGGAGGGGAAAAGCGTCAACGAAATATTTGAAGCGAACGGAGAGGAGTACTTCCGTCAGCTGGAGAAAGAAACCCTGCACATCATTACGGAAAGCCATGATTCGCTGGTGATGGCCTGCGGCGGCGGCACGCCCTGCTATTTCAACAATATCGAGTACATGAACCAGGCCGGTACCACGGTATGGCTGGATACACCGGTTGCCATGTTGTTTGAGCGGCTGCTGAAGGGCAAGGCCAAAAGACCGCTGCTCAAAGATTTGTCCGACGAGCAGCTGCGATCGTATATCATCAAAAAGTTTTCCGACCGGAAGATCTATTATGAGCAGGCCGGCATAACCATACAGGAAAACAAAATAGAGCTGGATCGGTTAATCGAAAAAATATTTCATGTATAGACCCTTTCTTACCGCAGGCGCTTTTTTGGGCGGCCTGGGAGTAGCGCTCGGCGCTTTTGGCGCTCATGGCCTTCAAAAGATCACGCAGGACGAAACCGTGCTGCACGGGTTTCAGACCGCGGTGCAATACCAGATCTATCATGCGCTGGCCCTGCTGGCCGTGGCATTGATCCACGACAGGCTGCCGCACCGCTATATCCGTTGGGCCGGCAGTTGCTTTATTACCGGTATCATTTTATTTTCCGGGTCGCTGTACCTGCTTACTTTTCTGAAGATCCGGGAAAGCGGGATCATCAACGTGGTTGGTCCCGTGACGCCGCTCGGGGGCGTCTTTTTCATCGCGGGCTGGCTGCTGCTATGGATCGGCGCCATGGGCAAGAAAAGCTCATAAGGGCAGGCTGAGCACCGTGAGCGTACCGTTGCAGTTTTCAATGCGGTAGCTGCCGCCGATGCTTTCCATCCGTTTCGCGATATTTTTCAGCCCGTTACCGAAACGGCGCAGGCTGTCCATGTCGATGCCCACCCCGTTATCGGCAATGCGTATATCGAGGGTATCCTGCAGGGTCATATCGATCCTGATCTCCGATGCGCGGGAGTGCTTCACGGCATTGTTCAGCGTTTCCTTCACGCACAGGAATACATTGCGCCGCTTGTCGCCGCTTACTTCTTTGTTTTCGATATGGTGAGGTACCCTGACAATGCACCGCATAGGTGTGTTCTCAAAATATTCCTGTGCATAAGCGCGGATATAGAACACCAGGTTGTCTACGGTATCGTTGTCGCTGTTCATACTCCAGATGATGGCGTTCATCTTGTTCAGCACTTCATCGGCCGAGTGGGAGATCTTGTCGATTTCGACCGGTGTGTCCTGCTTCATTTTGTTGCGGGCTATCTCGCTCATCAGCCGGATCGCCGTCATGCCCGACCCCAGCTCGTCGTGCATATCCGCGGAAATGCGTTCCCTTTCTTCCTGCTGCGCTTTGAAAACGGCCAGCTCTTTTTCGTATTCTTTCATCTGGTTCTCGGCCCGCAGCCGTTCCCGCTCCCCGGCCTGCATCATCAGCTGCGTGCGGTGCTTATAGTTCAGCCCCGCCAGGAAGAAGACCAGCTCCAGGAACAAACCGATCTCGTAATAAAAAAGAGAAGACCGCAGCACACCGGGTAACACCGCAGCGATGCCGGGCGACATGACCATGATCTGCGAAAGCAATGAAAAAAACAGCAGGCACAGGTTGCCCCGGAACAGGTAACGCAGCAGCCTGTCT
Source organism: Chitinophagaceae bacterium (assembly GCA_040509055.1). Classification (GTDB taxonomy): domain Bacteria; phylum Bacteroidota; class Bacteroidia; order Chitinophagales; family Chitinophagaceae; genus JAJKIP01. The sequence goes on along the minus strand of JBEVLT010000297.1, from coordinate 3,961 downwards.
TTGCGGAGCAGGAAGCTGTACACCAGGAAGACGGCCGCCATGGCCAGCAGGAGCAGCTTGGTAAAATTCTCGATGGCGTTTTCCGCCACGAAGTTGGCGCTAAAGAAATGAAACCAGCTGTAGCCTGATACGGAAAGTACCAGCAGCACGATCCCGGCCTGGTACAACCGGTGCAAGAAGGGATGCCGGGTCCGGGTGAGCAGGAACTGCTGCATGAACACGATGTAAAACAGGTGGCCGGCGCTCTGCATCACGTAATCGAGGTATTCTTCCTGGAAAAAGCTCATCCGGGTGGTGTGAAAGCTGTAGGCGGCTTTCAGGAACAGCATCAGCCCGAGAAAGAAAGCATAGGCCGAATAATAGAGGAATTCGCGGTTGCGGTCCTGGAAATAATTGGACAGCGAATAGAGTACCATCATGAGCAGCAACCCGCAAAAAACGTAGGTGATCAGGTTGGACCGGGGATTGGAAAAATGCAATGATTGCACAAAGCCATCGAGATAGGCGAGGCTGATCAGCTGCGGGTCTGTTTTGTTGAGATAAGTTTTTACCGGCGTCAGCTCTGCCAGGATGGTGGCCGAATCGTGTGCCGGGAGCGACAGGAGCCGGTACGATATACCATCCGGATGATCCGGCTGTAGGGAAGGAATGTCTTCCGGGGTATGCGCCCTGACCCTGTACAACCGGATATTGCGGAAATAAATGCCGGGAAAAAACCAAACGCTGACGGCGGTGTCGGCTGTATTGCAAACCTGAAACCGGACGATCGTTCTTTGGGTCACGCACCGCACCGGGATGGTCTTTTTACGGGAACTGGTTTGAAAAGCAAGTGCCGGGTAGGATGCCGGTAGTGGCACGGCGGGGTCGGTATAGGCAAAATCGAATGCCGGTCCGGGCATTTGCCGGGATAATGTTATCTTACTGATGTCGGTATAAACCACCCGGTTGGTATCCTGTGCGTACAGGGTGCCGGATGCAACGATCAGGAACAGCGATATAACGGAGAGGGTATACCTGTTCATGGAATGGGTCTGGGTGAGCAGTGTTTCCAAATGTACTATTTGCCCTGTTGTTTTTATAATTTCATTTCCAGGCGGGTACGGATAGATGAGATGCAGCGGGGGTTTCTTGCCGCAGTGGAAGAATATAAACTATAGCTATCTTTGTTCAATATGGCGAAGAAGTCGAAAACGGCGCCAGCCAAAGCAGCCACCGGCAAAACAAAAAAGGCCGATGCTAAGGCCTGGAAACCGGAGAAAGAAGAGAATATCAACCTGAAAGAGCTGGCCCGCGATGAGCGGACCTGGAAGATCACAGGCGCGGTGTCATTGCTTATCGCCATTTTTCTTTGTATCGCTTTTGTCTCTTATTTCTTTACCTGGCACGAAGACCAGGATATTGCCAGCCGGGGTATGAGCGCCCTGCTCGATGACGATAAACCGGCCATGAACCTGCTGGGCCGCCTGGGAGCTGTGATCTCTTACTTTTTTATCGTCAACGGCTTCGGGGTAGCATCGCTGCTGGTCTGTACGTTCTTTTTCGTGGTCGGCATCAACCTGCTGGTGAACCGCAAAGTGTTTTCCATCTGGCGCAACCTGAAGTACGTAACTGTCGGGCTGGTGGTACTGTCCGTAGCGCTGGCCTTTGTGTTTGCCTCCAGCGAATTTGCTTTTGGCGGGGCGGTGGGGCGTATGATCAGCGATAAGCTGGTATCGGTGTTTGGCAACGTGGGCACGGCAGCCGTATTGCTGGTAGTGGCCTTTGCCTATTTCATCTGGCAGTTCAATCCTTCCTTTCACCTGCCGCGCAGGCAGCAGCAGGCGCCTGCTGCAGAAGAGCTTGCTGAAGAAACAGAACAAACACTGTTGCCCGTGCCCGTAAGCGAAGACGTGCCGGAACCCGAACCTGTGAAACCGCTTACCGCCAACTCCATGCGGCCCGGTGAAAAAATGATCACGCCGGTTTTTCCGGATGAAAAGCCTGCATACGAGTTCAACATCATCGAGAAGGAAGAACCGGAAATACCGCTGCAGGAAGAATCGCCGGTGGAAAAGGAGATCGTGAGCGACCTGCTGCACACGCATGAAGAGGAGCCGCCGGTGGAGCCGGACTATACTCCCGGACCGGAACCGGAAGTCTTTATCCCGCCGCCGGTACAAAAACCCGTAAAGTCTGCGGAGCAGGACGACCTGCCGCTGGAGATCAAGACCATACCGGACAAGCCGGAAGAGGAGGAGGCAGAAGCGGAAGAAAAGCTGAAGAACCTGGCGCCTTATGAGCCTACCCTGGACCTGCGCGATTACAAATATCCCACGCTCAACCTGCTGGAAACGCACGGCAGCGAAAAGATCATACAGGATGCCGGCGAGCTGGAGACCAACAAGAACCAGATCATTGCCACCCTGCGCAATTATGCCATCGAGATACAGAAGATCAGCGCTACCGTAGGCCCTACCGTCACGCTGTACGAGATCGTACCGGCAGCCGGTGTGCGCATCTCGAAGATCAAGAACCTGGAAGATGATATCGCCCTGAGCCTGGCGGCACTCGGCATCCGCATCATTGCCCCGATACCCGGCAAAGGCACCATCGGCATTGAAGTGCCCAACGTGAAGAAAACCGTGGTGAGCATGAAGACACTGCTGGCTTCCGACAAGTTCCAGCACAATAACCATAGCCTGCCCATCGGCATCGGCAAGAAGATCGACAACGATAATTTCATCGTAGACCTGGCCTCCATGCCTCACCTGCTGATGGCCGGCGCTACAGGACAGGGTAAATCCGTGGGGTTGAATGCCATCCTGGTGTCCCTGCTGTACAAAAAACACCCTTCTCAGCTGAAGCTGGTGCTGATCGATCCCAAAAAGGTAGAGCTCAGCATCTACCGGCATATCGAAAAGCATTTCCTGGCCAAGCTGCCCGGCGAGGAGGAAGCCATCATTACCGATACGAAGAAAGTGGTCCATACGCTGAATGCGCTCTGCATCGAAATGGACAACCGGTACGACCTGCTCAAAGAAGCCGGCGCCCGCAACATCAAGGAGTACAACGAAAAATTCGTCAAACGCAAGCTGAACCCGCAGAAAGGGCACCAGTACCTGCCGTTTATCGTGCTGGTGATCGACGAGTTTGCCGACCTGATCATGACGGCAGGCAAGGAAGTGGAAATGCCGATTGCCCGGCTGGCGCAGCTGGCCCGTGCCGTAGGCGTACACCTGATCATCGCTACCCAGCGGCCTTCTGTCAACATCATCACGGGTACCATCAAGGCCAACTTCCCGTCACGCATCGCGTTCAAAGTGTCTTCCAAGATAGACTCCCGCACCATTCTCGATACCGGCGGCGCCGAGCAGCTGATCGGCAAAGGGGATATGCTTATCTCTCACCATGGCGAACTGACCCGCCTGCAATGTGCCTTTGTGGATACGCCGGAAGTGGAAGGCATCGTCGATTTTATCAGCGAACAGCGCGGTTACCCGCAGGCCTTCCTGCTGCCGGAATACGTGGATGAAAAGGAGCTGGAAGGCAGGGACTTTGATGCGGCCGACCGCGACTCCCTGTTTGAAGATGCGGCCCGCCTGATCGTGCAAAACCAGATCGGCTCCACCTCGCTGCTGCAGCGCCGGATGAAGCTGGGCTACAACCGCGCCGGCCGGCTGATGGACCAGCTGGAAGCGGCTGGCATCGTAGGCCCCAGCCAGGGCAGCAAGGCCCGCGATGTGCTGATCCGGACCGAGATGGACCTGCAGCAACATCTCGACGCATTGGGATGATCTGTGGAAATCCCATGCCTTTTTCCCCGGCCGCAGTACATGATCCGGTGCTTTTTTGGCCTGCTTGCAACCCGGTACAATCATTGCCTGTCTATTAGCGTAATTACTTATTTTTGCCGCCTTTATACGGGTGGACTTTAATTTAAAATTAACATCATGCGGTTTTTTTATATGGTTATGGCCTTGCT
>JBEVLT010000296.1:0-8447 GCA_040509055.1 Chitinophagaceae bacterium | reverse complement strand
CGGAAGCCTGATCTTCCGGCTTTATATTTCTTCCAACTTGAAAAAATCCTTTGGCCGGATGCCGCGGTTGGTCCGCTGCAGGGTGCAGCATTCGTGCACCGGGTCATGCTCGAAGAAAAGAATATAATCACCCTCCACGGCTTCTTCCAGGAACGATTTTTTTTCCTGCAGGGAAATTAGGGGGAACATGTCATAAGCCATTACGTAAGGCAGGGGAATATGTCCCTGCGAGGGTAGCAGGTCGGCCATATATACCACCGTTTTGCCCTTGTACCGGATCTGTGGCAGCATCATGGCCATGGTATGGCCGTTGACAAACCGTATGGAAATATTTTCGCTAAAGACCGTTTCGGGCAACCGCTGATCGCCTGCCGGCGGCACGTCGATGAACATCAATTGCCCGCTTTCGCGGATAGGCAGGATATTTTCTTTCAGGAACGATGCCTTTTCCCGTTCGTTGGGGTTTACCGCCCAGTCCCAGTGCACTGCGTTGCTCCAGAAAGCAGCGTTTTTAAAAGCAGGGATCAACCGGTCTCCTTCGCGGATAATGCTGCCGCCGCAATGATCGAAATGAAGATGGGTGAGGATTACATCGGTAATATCGTCGGGGCTGAACCCGTGCTTTGCCAACGACCGGTCCAGGCTGTCGTCGCCATGGAGATAGTAGTGGCTGAAGAATTTTTCATCCTGCTTGTCGCCGTTGCCATTGTCTACCAGGATCAGCCGGTCACCGTCCCGGATCAGCATGCTGCGCAGGGCCCAGGAGCACAGGTTGTTTTCATCGGCCGGGTTGATCTTGTTCCAGATGGTCTTGGGCACCACGCCGAACATGGCGCCGCCATCGAGTTTGAAAAAGCCGGTATTGACGGAGTAGAGTTTCATTGGAACGATCATGAACGATGATTAAATCTATTTCCTGTTTTTTGCCAGGGCCAGCAGCAGCCACACCAATCCCAGTACGAAAAATATGATCAGTACAAGAACAGAGTTACGCATGGAATGCGTGATGTCTTCGATAAGACCAAAGGCAAACAGCCCTATAACAATGGCGAATTTTTCCGTCACGTCATAAAAACTGAAGAAAGAAGCCGTGTCCTTTGTCTCGGGCATCAGTTTGGCATAGGTGGAGCGGCTCAGCGACTGGATGCCACCCATCATCAACCCGATGAGGCTGGCCAGGATATAAAATTCAATTTCGGTGGTAATAAAATAAGCCGTCAGGCATACGCCGATCCAGAGCAGTACTGTGAAGGCCAGCACCCTGAGGTTACCATATCGCTCAGACAGCCGGGACATGGCAAAGGCTCCGCCGATGGCTACAAGTTGTATGATCACGGCGGAGATGATGAGCTTGATATCTGCCAAATGAAGCACTTTGATGCCGAAATCGATGCCGACGAGCATAACGGTCTGAACGCCCATGCTGTACAGGAAGAAGGCGATCAGGAACCGTTTCAGTACCGGCAACCGCATCAATTGCCGCCATACGAGCTTCAGCTCATGAAAACCGTTTACCAATACGTGTTTGCGGGCTTCCCTTTCCGATTTACTGCTGATGGGCAGTACCCGGAACGTGACCTGGGCAAATGCCAACCACCAGATGCCGACCAGTAAAAACGTGAGCTTCAGGGGTAAGGGATTATCGGGCATTGCGATAACCAGTGCGAAACCCACCAGCTGCATCAGCACACTGCCGATGTAGCCAAACGAATATCCTTTGGCGCTGATCCGGTCGCGGTCTTTTTCAGCGGCTATTTCGGGAAGATAGGAGTTGTAGAACACCTGGCTGCCATAAAAGCCGATTCCGGCAAACATGAAACAGATCAGCCCGAACGTGACATTGCTCTTATCAAAGAAAAACATGAGGGAGCAGCTCAGCGCGCCCATGTAACAAAAAAAGCGCATGAAGTTTTTCTTGTTCCCTTTGTAGTCGGCAATCGAAGACAGGATGGGGGAAATGAGGGCAACCAGCAAAAAGCCGAATGCCAGCACATAATCTTTCAACGCCGTATTGACAAAATGCCTTCCAAGAAACGGAATGCCATTGGGAAAATTACTGGTAGACGTGACCGCTGCATAATAAGCCGGGAAAAACGTGGTGGTGATCACAAGGTTGTAAACAGAATTGGCCCAGTCGTACATGGCCCAGCCGTTCACTACTTTTTTGGAAGCTGTTTGCATAACACAGCAATATTTGGTGGGATAAAATAAATGACGGTAAAAATAATGATTTGAACCGCAAACCGGTCTTAACTTTTGATGACGCCGGTCAGCAGCAGCGCCAGCAGGATGATGCCGGCAATGATGCGGTACCAGCCAAACACGTTGAAGCCATACACTTTCAGGTAATGGATAAAGAAGCGGATGGCCAGGATGGCTACCACGAACGCCACGATATTACCGGTAAAAAAGGCGATCGTGTTCTCACGTGTTTCGAAAATGATCTCGTAGCCTTTTTTCACCACGCCGCTTTCGTCCCATTTTTTGAGAAACAGTGAGTGGGCCGTAGCGGCAAACATGGTGGGCACCGCCAGGAAAAAGGAGAACTCGGCAGCCAGGTGGCGTGTAAACTTTTGCTGCATGCCGCCGATGATGGAGGCCGCGCTGCGGCTCACACCCGGCACCATGGCGATCGTCTGCCACAGACCTACCAGGAAAGAGTGGCGGTACGTGATCTGGTCGTCCGTGGTGATAGCCGGATGCCTGAACACCCGGTCGATAAACAGCAGGATGATGCCGCCGGCCAGCATGGAGATCGCCACGGTCAGCGGGCTTTCCAGCAGCTGATCGATCTGGTCGGAAAAGAGCAGACCCAGCACCAGTGCCGGAATCACCCCGATCGCCAGCTTTGTATAAAACTCCCACATCCGCGACCGGAAAAACCGGCGGGCATATAAGATCACCACAGCCAGGATGGCGCCGAACTGGATGGCCACTTCGTACAGCTTGGTAAACTCTTCCTTATGAATACCGAGCAATGAGCTTGTAATGACCATGTGGCCGGTGGAAGAAATGGGCAGAAATTCCGTGATGCCTTCCACGATGGCAAGAATAACTGCTTCAAATAGGCTCATGAACAGGAATTGGAAAAGGTGATGAGGCCGCTGGTGCGGGGATGCAAAAAACGGCATTTACCGGCATCGGTAGCCGGCGTTCTTGTCTCAGGCTTTGGGTCGTTTGAAAATGGCGTAGATCTCGATCACCAGGCCCAGCAGGATGATGACAGGGGCAACCGTAATGCGGCGGGCGCTGTACACTTCCTTTGCATTGAAGACATTGGGATCGTCGCTGCCGCCTCCGCTCATCAGGAACATGCCGATTGCGATCACAACGGCGCCTGCAAGCATCCACAGGTAGTTATCCTTAGTGAAGATGGAAGGGGAAGATGCAGCTGTCTTTGTGAACACAGATGATGAAGGAACGGCTGTCTTTTTTATTTCTGCCATGGGGTGAACGATTTGGTGCGCAATATAGGGAAAAGTCGGTAGTTGGAAGCCGGAGGCCCGAAGCCGGAAAGCAGGAGGTCAGCAGTCCGAAGCCGGAGGCCCGGCTTTCGGCTTCGTGCTTTCCGTTTTCCGGACTGATCACTTTCCGGACTTTAATACAGATCGTCCAGCTTCATTTTCAGGTATTTGACCACGCTGCGGTGGGTGCTGAACAGGGTGATGCAGATGCCGATGATCACCAGGGAGACGAACAGCATGACCAGCATATTATTGTCCCGGATGGATTTGAGGTCCCTGATCTGCCGCTCGGCCACCAGGATCAGCAGGTATACGCCTGCTGCGGCAATGAGGCCGCCCAGCGCCCCGTTGATGACGGCCCGGATATTCATCGGTTTGGCAATAAAGCTGCGCTTGGCGCCTACCATCTGCATGGTCTTGATCAGGAAGCGGTTGCTGAACATGGCCAGCCGGATGGTATTGTCGATAAGAATAATGACCACGATAGCCAGGATAAGGGCGATGACCCCCATGTAAATGCTGATCTTGCGCAGGTTCTCGTTCATTTTGCCGATCAGCGACTCCGGGTATTGCACATCGCTTACATAGGTCTGGCTTTCCAGGTCGGTCTGGATGGCAGCCAGCGAGTCGGTCGTAAGGTATTCGTTTTTGACCTTGAAATAGATGGCATTGGGCAGCGGGTTTGCATCCAGTACCTTGTCCCAGTCCTCGTTGCCATCGGACAGGTAAATGCGCTTGCCCTCCTCCTTGGTCACGTAATTGATCGTGCGGACATAGGGCTTGCCGGAAATATACTGCATCAGGGCCACGCTGTCTTTGGGGTTCAGGTCGCCGCGCAGGTAGGCCCGCACTTCCACGCTTTCCCTGAAATACTGGCCCAGCTTATTGGCATTGATCACCAGCCAGCCGATGATGCCCAGCAGGAACAACACCAGCGTGACACCGATAATGGACATGAAATAGGAAGGTTTACCGCGTTTGATGGAAGCTTTACCAGGTTGGGCCATGCTATTGATTTTGAAATTGAACGGGTGTGGCAAAAATAGCAATTCATCCCTACAATCAGTATTTTTGCCGCTCCGAATCAGTCTTTCCTGACCGTTAACGATTGTGGCCGGCCGATATTGCCGGTGCCGCCAAAAGATATTTGTTAAAAGGACAATGACTGCATCGTTCTCTATCGGCATGAGTTGGCGGGAGGGGCGGTGATACCCAGGCAATAAATAAAATAACCGGAATAAATAACGAAGCGCGTTACAGACAGCTATGGAATATGACTTCAGAAGAATAGAAAAATACTGGCAGCAGCAATGGAAGGATTCCGGCGCCTACAAGGTTTCCAACGATGCCGCAAAGCCTAAATATTATGTGCTGGACATGTTTCCCTATCCCAGCGGGGCCGGCCTGCACGTGGGGCACCCGCTCGGGTATATCGCCAGCGACATTTATGCCCGGTACAAACGGCTGAAAGGCTACAATGTACTGCATCCGATGGGTTATGATGCGTTTGGCCTGCCTGCCGAACAGTATGCTATCGACCATGGCATTCATCCCGCCGTCAGCACGGCGCAGAACATTGCCAACTTCCGGCAGCAGCTGGACAATATCGGTTTTTGCTACGACTGGAGCCGCGAGATCAGGACCAGTGATCCGAGCTACTACAAATGGACGCAATGGATATTCCTGCAGCTGTTTGACAGTTTTTACAACCGGCAAACGGCAAAGGCGGAGCGGATCGGCGGGCTGACCGAACAGTTTGAGCAGGAGGGCAATGCCAGCCATCCCTGTCCCGGCGATGCCACGCTGCGGTTCAGCGCCGATGAATGGGAAAACTATGAAGAGGCCAGAAAACAGGAAGTGCTGATGCAGTACCGGCTGGCTTATTGCGGCTACGGCGAGGTAAACTGGTGCGAGGCCCTGGGTACGGTGCTGGCCAATGATGAAGTGGTGAACGGTGTGAGCGAACGGGGCGGCTACCCGGTGGTAAAAAAGAAGCTGCGCCAATGGTACCTGCGCATCACGGAATATGCAGACCGGCTGCTGGAAGGGCTGGAGCGTATCGAATTCAGCGATGCCATGAAAGAAATGCAGACCAACTGGATCGGCAAATCGTCGGGGGCGGAGATCGATTTTGCAATAGTGGATGATGGGGAAGGGGCAGGCGATGAGGGTAAGAAGCTGCGGGTGTACACGACGCGGCCGGATACCATTTTCGGCGTGGACTTTATGGTGATCGCGCCGGAACATGAACTGGTGGAGGCCATTACTGCCGAAGGGCAGCGCACAGCGGTGGAGGAATACATTGCCTATGTGAAAAGCCGGAGCGAGCGGGAGCGGATGACCGAGAAAAAGATCAGCGGGGTATTTACCGGCGCTTATGCGCTCAATCCTTTTAACGGCAACAAGATACCGGTCTGGATATCCGAATATGTGCTGGCCGGCTATGGCACAGGCGCCATCATGGCCGTGCCCTGCGGCGATGAGCGCGACCATAAGTTTGCCCGGCATTTCGGCATACCCGTTACCAATATCATCGGTGCCTATTACAATGGCGGGGAAGCCAACCCGACCAAGGATGCCGTGCTGGAAAACAGCGGTTTCCTGGATGGTTTGCTGATGCGCGACGCGATCGACGAAGCGATCAACCGCGTGGAAGAAAAAGGAATCGGTGTGCGGAAGGTGAATTATAAAATGCGCGATGCCGCTTTCAGCCGGCAGCGCTATTGGGGCGAGCCGTTTCCGATTCAATGGATCGACGGGGTGGCGAAACCGCTGCCGGAAAGCGAGCTGCCGTTGCAGCTGCCGCATGTGGATAGCTACAAACCCGGTCCCGATGGCGAAGGCCCGCTGGCCAATATACCCGAATGGACGGCCCGCCGCCTGGAAACGAACACCATGCCCGGCTATGCCGGATCGTCCTGGTACTTTCTGCGGTACATGGATCCGCATAACGATACGGCTTTCTGCGACCGGGATGTTTCAGATTACTGGAACCAGGTAGACCTGTACATCGGGGGCACCGAGCATGCGGTAGGCCATTTGCTGTACAGCCGCATGTGGACCAAAAGCCTGTATGACCTGGGCTATATCGGTTTTGACGAACCGTATAAGAAGCTGGTGAACCAGGGCATGATACAGGGAAGCAGCCGGTTCGTGTACAGGGTGCGTGGCACCAACCAGTTTGTATCGGCTGGTTTGAAAGATAAGTTTGATACCGACGAGATCCATGTAGATGTAAATATTGTTGACGGAGTAGAACTGAATACAGATGCCTTCCGGAAATGGCGCGATGAATACAGGGAGGCTGAGTTTGTCTTTGAGGAAGGGAAATATATATGCGGCACGCTTACCGAAAAAATGAGCAAACGCTTATATAACACTGTCAACCCCGATGACCTGGTGGCGAAATACGGCGCCGACACCTTCCGCATGTACGAAATGTTCCTGGGTCCGGTGGAAGTGAGCAAACCCTGGGATACCAAGGGTATCGAAGGGGTGCACCGGTTCCTGAAAAAGCTCTGGCGCCTGTTTGCCGGCGAAGAAAGCCTGCCCGGCAGGCAGGGGCTGGTCGTTACCGCTGAGCTGCCAACACCAGCAGAGCTGAAAGTACTGCACAAGGCGATCAAAAAGATCGAGGATGATACGGAGCGGTTCAGCTTCAACACCGGCGTGAGCAGTTTTATGATCGCCGTGAATGAACTTACCGACCTGAAATGCCGCAAACGCGCCATCCTGGAGCCGCTGCTCGTGCTGCTGGCCCCCTATGCGCCGCACGTGGCGGAAGAGCTGTGGCGCCAGTTGGGTAATGCCGGCAGCATACTGGATGCTGCCTACCCGGTATTTGACGGGCAACATGTAAAAGAGTCGGCCAAGGCCTACCCGGTGGCCATCAACGGCAAAACAAGGGCGGAGCTGACCATTGCCCTCGATGCTACCCAGCAGCAGGTGGAAGAGATCGTGCTGGCAGATGCCGCGGTGCAGAAATGGCTGGATGGCAAAACGCCCAAAAAGATCATCTATGTTAAGAATAAGATGATCAACGTGGTGGTTTAACGACAGCAATGCCCTGCTTCCTCGATATGGCATGCTCATAAAAACGCATATGAAAAAACTTCCTGCCGCCCTCGCCCCGCTGTTCTTCTGTGCAGCCCTGTATGCACAGGAGCTGAACGTAATGACCTACAACATCCGGCTGAACCTGTACAGCGACAGTGCGAATGCCTGGCCTTTCCGCGAAAAGAACCTGGCCTCGCAGGTGCTTTTTCACGACGTGCACCTGCTGGGTGTGCAGGAAGCCCTGCACGGGCAAATGATCAACCTGCAAACCCGGCTGAAACAGTATAAGTATATCGGTGTGGGCCGCGATGACGGGAAGGAGAAAGGAGAATACTCGGCTATTTTTTTCGATACCACCCGGCTGCAGGTATTGCAGAGCAGCACCTTCTGGCTGTCAGAAACCCCGGCCGTACCCGGCAGCAAGAGCTGGGATGCCGCCATTACCCGTATCGTGACCTGGGGGCAGTTCAGGGACCGGAAAACCAGGCGCGTCTTTTTTGCTTTCAATACGCATTTCGATCATATCGGGCAGGTGGCAAGGCGGGAAAGCGCCCGGCTGCTGCTGCAAAAGGTCAAAGAAATTGCAGGCAGCGCACCGGCTATCATCACCGGTGACTTCAACAGCCGGCCTGCCGATGAGCCGATCCGCATACTGACCGATGCTGCCGACCCGCTGCATTTCACCGATAGCAAAGAGGTGTCGGCTACCCCGCATTATGGCCCGGATGGCACGTTCAACGCCTTCAGATCCAGCGAAACCGACGACCAGCCGATCGATTTCATTTTTATAAGAGGTAAATGGAAAGCAAATAAGCATGCTACGCTTTCACAGACCTGGCAGGGACGGTTTGCTTCCGATCATTTTGCCGTGCTGACTGTTTTAAGCTTTTGAGCAGGATCAATTTCGTGCAGCAGCCACGCAGGTTG
>JBEVLT010000295.1:0-5174 GCA_040509055.1 Chitinophagaceae bacterium | reverse complement strand
ACGATCCGGCCACTCAAAAGTACTTTTATACCTCATACGAAAAATATGGAACCGATCATATCCGTAAAAAATGTATCAAAGCGATTTAAAGAGGTGGTGGCCGTTAATGACGTGAGCTTTGACGTACAGGCCGGCGAAATATTCGCCTTTCTGGGACCAAACGGCGCCGGTAAAAGCACTACCATCAAAATGCTCACGACCCTGCTGCTGCCGACCGAAGGATCGCTGTTTCTCGCGGACCATGACGTGGTCAGGGAGCAGGATGCCGCCCGTAAGATATTCGGCATCGTATTCCAGGACCCCAGCCTCGATGACGAACTCACCGCTTACGAAAACCTGGAGCTTCATGCCGTACTGTACGGCGTGGATAAAAAACTCATGCGGGAGCGGATACAGGAACTGATGACGCTGGTGGAACTATGGGACAGGCGGGACTCGCGGGTAAAAACCTTTTCCGGCGGTATGAAGCGCCGGCTGGAAATAGCAAGAGGCCTGCTGCACCACCCCAAAATCCTGTTCCTGGACGAACCTACGCTGGGCCTGGATGCGCAGACACGTAACCTGCTGTGGAACTACATCAGCCGGATGAATGAAGCCGAAGGCATGACGATTTTCTTCACCACGCACTACCTGGGCGAAGCAGAAGCTATCGCCGGCCGCATTGCCATCATCGACCATGGCAAAATAGTGGCATCCGGCACCACAGAGGAGCTGAAAAAGCTCACGGTAACCGACAACCTGGAACAGGCCTACCTGGCGCTGACAGGCAAGGGTGTACGTGATGAAAGCCTGGATGCAGGCGATAGTAAAAAAGACATGATCCGCCGGGTGATTGCCAACCGGCGTTAAACCATTCCCAACACTAAAAACGACTTATGCATATCATTTATATTCTGTGGCTGCGCCAGATGAAGCGGTACCGGAGATCAGGCCTTAGAATGATACTCAGCGTGGTACAGCCCCTGGTGTATTTCCTCACCCTTGGCTTCGGGTTCAATGCCCTGTTTCAGCAGGCAGGCCGTGGCAGCTATGTTCAGTTTATCGTACCGGGTGTGGTGGCGCAAACCATCCTGTTTACTTCTATTTTCTGGGGCGTAAACATCATGTGGGACAAACAGTTTGGGTTTTTAAAGGAAACGCTGGTGGCGCCTGTATCAAGGCTGAAAGTGATGCTCGGCGGTTCGCTGGGTGGCGCTACCATCGCTGTGCTGCAGGGCATCGTACTTTTTGTTATTGCGCTGCTGTTTGGTTTTCATCCCTATAGCTGGAGTATGCTGCCGGTGACCCTGCTGGTCATGGCCATACTGTCGCTGACCATGGTGAGTTTCAGCTCCGGCATCGGTGCGATCGTGAACGATATGCAGGGATTCATGGCCATTACCAATTTCCTGGTGATCCCGCTGTTTTTTCTGTCCAGCGCCCTGTTTCCGCTGGACAATGTGCCTCCTGTGATGAGAGCCATTGCCACGGTAAACCCGCTTACCTACGCGGTAGATGCCATGCGCGCCACGCTGGTCAACCAAAGCCATTTCGGGCTGGCTACCGATCTGGCCGTGATGTCGGCTACCCTCCTGTTGCTGTTTTATTTTTCCATTTACCGGTTCAAACGTATCCAGGCCTGACCGGTTCGCCGGCAGCGTCCGGTACCCTGTTGCCGGACGCCTATATTAACACATCGTTCCCCGTCGCTGTCGGCCGGAAGCATTATCTTTGCTGTCCCTGTCAAAATGGCTTATCGTCAGGTATAGCACCCTTTTTGACCGGGGTAAATTCCATTATTCACAGCTTCCGGTCATCCGGGGCTATCAATATCTCATAATACCCAATCATGTTTGGCATCATTTCCAAAATTTTCGGCGGCAGCAAATCGGACAAGGACGTAAAGAAGATCGCTCCTGTGGTAGAAAAGGTCAACCAGCATTTCACCGCCTGCTCAGGGCTCACGAACGATGAACTCCGCCAGAAAACCCAGGAATTCCGGCAGCGTATCAAAGAGTACCTGCGCGAAACCGACGAAGAGATCATCACCCGCAACAAAGAGGCCGAGGAGCTTCCCTTTAACGACCTGACCGGCAAGGATGCCATCTACCAGCAGGTAGATAAACTGAAAAAAGACCGCGACAAAAAAATCGAGGAAATTCTGAACGATATCCTGCCTGAAGCATTTGCCGTAGTGAAGGAAACAGCCCGGCGGTTCAAGGAAAACGCAGAACTCGTTTCTACGGCTACGCAACTCGACCGCGACCTGAGCGTAAAAAAGAATTATATCCGGATCGAAGGCGACCAGGCGATCTATAAAAATACCTGGACGGCTGCCGGCGGCGAAGTCACCTGGAACATGGTGCATTACGACGTGCAGTTGATCGGCGGCGCTGTGCTGCACTCCGGCAAGATCGCGGAAATGGCAACCGGTGAAGGTAAAACACTGGTATCTACCCTGCCTGCTTACCTGAACGCGCTGCCTGGCGAAGGGGTGCATATCGTAACGGTCAACGACTACCTGGCCCGCCGCGACCAGGAATGGAACGGAACCGTATTCGAATGGCTGGGGCTGAAGGTAGACTGCATCGACAAACACCAGCCCAACAGCGACGCCCGCAGACAGGCTTACCTGGCCGATATTACCTATGGTACCAATAATGAATTCGGCTTCGACTATCTCCGCGACAACATGGTACACTCCCCGGACGAGATGGTACAGCGCAAGCACCACTTTGCCATGGTGGATGAAGTAGACTCGGTACTGATCGACGATGCCAGGACCCCCCTGATCATTTCAGGCCCGGTACCCAAAGGCGATGACCAGCAATTTCACATACACAAACCGAGGATACAGCAACTGGTGCAGGAGCAGGAGCGCATCGTGCGCAACTCGCTCAACGAAGCCCGTAAATTGATCGAAAAAGGTGACGATGACCCCAAAACCGGGGGATTGCATCTTTTCCGTGCCTACCGCGGATTGCCCAAGTACGGGCCGCTGATCAAGTTCCTGAGCGAGCCCGGCATGAAGGTGAAAATGCAGAAGGCTGAAAACCATTACCTGCAGGACCAGCAGCGCAATATGCATATCGTGGACGAAGAACTGCTGTTCCACATCGATGAAAAACAAAATTCGGTCGACCTCACAGAGAAGGGATTGACCATGATCACCCGCGCCGGCGAAGACCCCGAGTTCTTTGTGCTGCCCGACATCGGCGTACGGTTAGCTGAAGTGGAAAAAAGCGGTGAGCCTGCAGAAAACAAGCTGCAGCAAAAGGAAGCGATCCTGGGTGACTATGCCCAGAAAGCCGACCGTATCCACACCGTGCAGCAGCTGCTGAAAGCTTATGCCCTGTTCCAGAAAGACGTGGAATACGTAGTAATGGATGGAGCCATCAAGATCGTAGACGAACAAACAGGCCGTATCCTGGATGGCCGCCGCTACAGCGACGGACTGCACCAGGCAATCGAAGCCAAGGAAAACGTAAAGATCGAGGCAGCTACACAAACATATGCGACTATCACGCTGCAGAACTATTTCAGGATGTATCACAAGCTGGCCGGTATGACCGGTACGGCCGAAACGGAAGCAGGAGAGCTGTGGAGCATTTACAAGCTGGATGTGGTGGCGATCCCCACTAATATCCCGATGATCCGCAATGACAAGCAGGACCTGGTGTACAAGACCAAGCGGGAAAAATACAAGTCAGTTATCGATGAAATAGAAATATTGCGCAATGCAGGAAGGCCTGTACTCGTAGGTACCACGTCGGTTGAGATAAGTGAGCTGCTGGGCCGCATGCTGCAGCAAAAAAAGATCCCGCATAATGTACTGAACGCAAAGCAGCACTCCAAGGAGGCCCAGGTAGTGGCGGAAGCCGGATTAGCCGGCGCCGTGACCATTGCCACCAACATGGCCGGCCGTGGTACGGATATCAAGCTCGGGCCAGGTGTAAAGGAAGCCGGCGGGCTGGCCATCATCGGTACGGAACGGCACGAAAGCCGGCGGGTGGACAGGCAGCTGCGTGGCCGTGCCGGCCGCCAGGGCGACCCGGGCACTTCGCAGTTCTATGTATCGCTGGAAGACGACCTGATGCGGATGTTTGGCAGCGAGCGCATCGCTTCCCTGATGGATAAGCTGGGCTACAAAGAAGGCGATGTGATCCAGCACAGCATGATCAGCAACAGCATCCAGCGGGCACAGAAAAAAGTAGAAGAAAACAACTTTGGTATCCGTAAGCGGCTATTGGAATACGATGACGTAATGAATGCTCAGCGGAACGGTGTATATGGCAAACGCCAGCACGCCTTGTTTGGCGAGCGCCTGGCGCTGGATATCGATAATGCATTTTCGGTAGTGGCTGAAGAGCTGGTGGGCGGCTTCAAATCCCAGGAAGATTTTGAAGGCTTCAAGATGGCCTGTATTGTGAACTTCGGCCTGGATACGAAGATCGACGAAGAGGAATTCAAAAGAAGCGATGTCAATTCACTCACGGATAGGTTGTACACAGAAGCCATCGAGCATTATACGCACCGCAAGGAGGAACTGGCGAAAAATGCCACCCCTGTATTTAAAAACATCCGTCTCACGCAGGGTGCGCATATCGAGAATGTGATGGTTCCTTTTACCGATGGCCGGAAAGGGCTGAATGTGCTCGTATCGCTGGAAAAAACACTCAATTCAAATGGTACGGAACTGGCCAATGCACTGGAAAAAACCATCACGCTGGTGGTTATCGACGATGCATGGAAAGAGCACCTGCGGGCCATGGACGACCTGAAGCAAAGTGTGCAAACGGCCTACCTGGAGCAAAAAGACCCGCTGGTGATCTACAAGGTGGAAGCCTTCCAGCAGTTTAAGAACATGACGGCGGAAGTCAACAAGGATATTGTATCGTTCCTCAGCCATGCTTCGCTGCCGGCACAGCAGGAAAATGCACCGGTCAAAGAAGCACGGGTGCAAAAGACCGACTATAGCCGGATGAAGGCAAATAAAGAAGAAATCGATGCCGCCGGCCAGGACTATGCTGCTAACGAACGCGACCAGTTTGAGGGCGATGTAGCCGTAAAGCAGGAGCCGGTGAAAGTAGGTCCCAAGATCGGCCGGAACGATCCCTGCCCCTGTGGCAGCGGCAAGAAGTATAAACAGTGCCACGGAAAGGATGCATAACAAACCCTTTCCTGATTATAGTTTA
>JBEVLT010000294.1:0-5240 GCA_040509055.1 Chitinophagaceae bacterium | reverse complement strand
TGATGCACGGATCACCAATGCCGGATTGGCCAAAAAACTCGGTATGGCGCCTTCCGCCATGCTGGAGCGGGTAAAGAAGCTGGAGCAGAAAGGGATCATCGAAGCGTATACGAGCCGCATTAATCCTGAACTGCTGAACCTGAAACTGCTTGCCTTCATTTTTGTCAAAAGCAACGAAGGGCCCGGCCACAACGATGTCGCCAATCAATTGGCCCGGTTGCCGGAAGTACAGGAACTGCATCATATCGCCGGCGAGGATTGCTACCTCGTCAAAGTGCGGGCACAGGATCCGCAATCCCTGATCCGGCTGATGCGGGATAAATTCAGGATACCCGGCATTGTTTCCACCAAAACGACCATCGTGCTCGAAACGCTGAAAGAAACCAACTATTTACCCATCCCCAAACAACTATAAAATGGAGAAGCCAGGCAGAGGTCCGTCGCAGTTGCTGATCGTGTCGGCATTTGCAGCGATCTATATCATCTGGGGGTCTACATATATCGCTATTGCCATCGCCATCCGCGATATCCCCCCGCTGCTCATGGCCGGTATCCGGTTTATTGCTGCGGGAATACTGCTTTACGCTTTTGCACGCATCCGCGGCGAAGCAACGCCTGACCGCAGTTCCGTTGCCCACCTTTCCTTCAGCGGCATCCTCATGCTTTTTTTGGGTACCGGGTCGGTGGCCTGGGTGGAGCAATACCTTCCCAGCGGGCTCACGGCGATCATCGTGGCTACGGTACCGCTGTGGTTTGTGCTGCTGGACAGGCAGCAATGGAAGTTTTATTTTTCCAATGGCTGGATCATTGCCGGCTTGCTGGTCGGTTTTGGCGGGGTCCTGTTTTTGTTTGCCGATAAAAGAGCATTCAGTTTTACCGGAGACAGGATGAAAGTCACCAGTTTTTTTGTATTACTCTTCGGAACGATCGCCTGGGCCATCGGATCGCTGTATTCAAAATACAAACCGGTACAGGGCTCCACTTTCATGAAGGCTGCGGTGCAAATGGTCGCTGCGGGAATTTGTGCGCTGCTGGCCGGGTTCATTGCAGGCGAGCATCACCGGGTGGTGTGGGCGGCTGTTTCCTGGCAGTCGATCCTTGCCGTTGTATACCTGATCGTCTTTGGGTCGCTGGTGGGCTACCTGTCTTACATCTGGCTGCTGGGGGTGCGGCCGCCCTCCCTGGTGGGCACATATGCATATGTGAACCCGGTGGTCGCGGTTTTCCTGGGCTGGCTGATCGTCAGTGAGCCCATCACCTGGCAGCAACTGGTCGCCCTGCTGATCATATTATCAGGTGTGATACTGGTAAACATAGCCAAAGAAAAGCGGGCGCCGGCCACCGGAAAAACCACCGGTGCGCCCTCCCGGCAACCATAAAAACAACCTATATTCGCCCTCCCGGCACCATTCCAAATCACTAAAAACAGTAACCATGCAAGCGTGGAAAGATTACCAGGAACAGAATAAAGACCGTTTTTTACAGGAGATGATCGACCTGTTGCGCATCCCTTCTGTGAGCGCCAAAAGCGAGCACAAAGCCGATATGGAAAAATGCGCGGACGCCGTGAAAAAGAGCCTGCTGGAGGCAGGATGTGACAAAGCTGAAGTAATGGCTACAGACGGCCACCCCGCGGTGTACGGCGAAAAGATCATCGATCCTTCCAAACCCACAGTGCTGGTATATGGCCATTACGACGTGCAGCCGCCGGAGCCACTGGAGCTCTGGCACAGCGGTCCGTTTGACCCGGTGATCAAAGATGGTAAAGTCTATGCCCGCGGTTCGGCCGACGATAAAGGACAGTTTTACATGCACGTAAAAGCATTGGAGATACTGGCAAAGACGGATACCATGGCCACCAATATTAAATTCCTGATCGAAGGCGAGGAAGAGGTAGGTTCTCCGAACCTGGGCAAATTCGTGGCCGCCAACAAGGACCTGCTGAAGGCCGATGTGATCCTGATCAGCGACAGTTCGCTGCTGAGCATGGAAAATCCTTCGCTCGATATCGGCGTACGCGGACTGAGCTATATCGAAGTAGAAATAACAGGCGCTAACCGCGATCTGCACAGCGGTACCTATGGCGGTGCGGTAGCCAATCCCATTACCATCCTGGCCAAAATGATCGCATCCTGCCATGATGAGAATAATCATATCACGATTCCCGGTTTCTATGACGATGTGGTGGAAGCCACAGCCGAAGAGCGGGCGCTGATGGCTAAAGCTCCGTATGACGAGCAGGAATACAAGGACGAACTGGGTGTCAGCGAGCTATGGGGTGAAAAAGGCTTTAGCACCAATGAACGGACCGGCATCCGGCCCACGCTGGAGCTGAACGGTATCTGGGGCGGCTACCAGGGCGAAGGCGCTAAAACGGTGCTGCCTTCAAAAGCCACTGCCAAGATCTCGGCCCGGCTGGTACCCAACCAGTCAGCGCACAAGATCACGGAAATACTACTCAAGCATTTTGAAAAAATAGCGCCTCCCGGCGTGACGGTCAAGGCATTTGAACACCATGGCGGCGAACCGTACATGACGCCGATCGACAGTAAGGGGTACCAGGCCGCAGCCAAAGCCGTGGAGACCACCTTTGGCAAACCGCCGATCCCGGTGCGTGGAGGCGGCAGCATTCCCATCTGTTCCATCCTGGAGAAAGAACTGGGTATCAAGATCATCTTCATGGGCTTTGGGCTGGACAACGACAACCTGCACAGCCCGAATGAGAAATACAATATCGAGAACTACTACAAAGGCATCGAGACGATCCCGTATTTCCACAAGTATTTTGCGGAAGGGTAAAGCTATTCCTGAACGGTTTGAAAAACCTTGTCCTGCCCGGGCGAGGTTTTTTTAATTTTGCGCTACGGGGCTACCACACCCGCTTATTGTGCGATTATGGCAGTAAAAGAAAAACTCCGCCTCGATAAATACCTCTGGGCCATCCGGCTGTTCAAGACCCGGACCCTGGCGGCGGACGCCTGCGATAGCGGCAAAGTAAAATTTGACGCCACAGCAGCCAAGCCATCCAGGCAGGTAAGTATTGGTGATGAATACGAAGTGAAGACGGAGGCCAAACGCTGGCGCATCAAAGTGACCGGCCTGCTGTACAACAGGGTGGCGTATGCGGAAGCGATCAACTACTATATCGACATTACCCCCGAAGAAGAGATACAGCGGCTGCAGTACCAGGCGGCCAGCTTTCATACCGGTAAGCGGCCCAGCAAGATCGGCCGGCCGACCAAGAAGGAACGAAGGGACCTGGATGATTTTCTGGACAGTGATTAATCGGCACCCCTGTTCCTCTTTTTCCTAATTTTAGCTACGCAAATGAAAAAGCTGTTACCCGTTATCTGCCTGTGGTTGATTGCTGCCTGTTCCAAAAAAGACGGTACTGCGGCGGATACAGCTGTGCCTGGTGTGGTGATCAATTCACCTGCCAACGGCCAGGTATTTACAGGCGGGGCCACGGTTACTATTACGGCTGCGATCACCGACGATACCCGGCTGACGGAAGTGCATGTGCATATCCTGGACAATACCACTTCGCAATTGCTGATCGACATTCACCGGTATCCCAATACCGCGGCCTATACGCTGAATGAAACGTTCCAGGCGCAAAGCGGAATCAATTATACCATCAAAGTGATAGCCGTCGACAGAAGCGGAAAAACGGGTACCCAAACGGTTCTTGTAAGCGTCAATTAGGCGTCCTGTCTCACCTGTTTTACTTTCTTCCGGTCTATCTTTGACGCATGAAAATAGATATCCTGTCCGTTTTGCCCGAATTGATGGACAGCCCTTTCCAGCACAGCATCATGAAGCGGGCGCAGGACAAAGGGTTGCTGACGGTACGCGTTCATCACCTGCGCAAATGGGCGGTGAACGAATACGGCCAGATAGACGACTACCAGTACGGCGGCGGCGCCGGTATGGTGATGATGTGCGAACCCCTGACAAAGGCGATCGAAGAGCTATCGAAAGACAACCCGTACGACGAGATCATTTACCTGACACCGGACGGAGAAACGCTCAACCAGAAAATAGCCAACACGCTTTCGCTCAAAGGAAACCTGTTATTGATCTGCGGGCATTACAAGGGCATCGATGAGCGGGTACGCCAGCATTTCGTGACCCGCGAAATATCGATCGGTGATTATGTACTCAGCGGCGGTGAACTGGCCGCGGCAGTACTGGTGGATGCCATCGGCCGCCTATTACCCGGCGTGCTCAACGACGAAACCTCTGCCCTGTTCGATTCCTTCCAGGACAGCCTGCTGGCGCCGCCGGTCTATACCCGTCCCGAAGAATTTCGCGGGTGGAAGGTGCCGGATATCCTGCTCAGCGGCGATCACCGCAAAATAGAAGAGTGGCGGCATGAGCAATCGCTGCAGCGAACAGCGGAAAGAAGGCCGGACCTGCTCGATGAATAGGCACATGATGCTGCCGCTATCCTGTGCACGCGAATTCAATGGACAGGACAAATCATTTTGCTTATATTTATAGCAGTCTTCTTTATCTAACAGGACTGCCAAATGACTGCAAGCCGGCGAAATTTTATCAGGACCACGGGGCTTACTGCTTTAGGGCTGGGCCTTTTACCTTCCCTTTCACGCTCCGCAACCTTCAGCAATACCTTTTACCGTCCCGGCCCCTTGCTTCGCATGACGCCGGAGTCGCAGGGTGTTTCTTCCACCACCATTCTCAATTTTGTAAGGGCTGCCAACGCCTCCGGGCTGGACTGGCATAGTTTTATGCTATTGCGGCATGGCCATGTGATTGCCGAAGGCTGGTGGAAGCCGTTCGAACCTTCGTTCCGGCATACGCTGTATTCCCTGTCGAAAAGTTTTACGAGCACGGCTATCGGGCTGCTGGTGAAAGAAGGCCGCCTCTCGGTAGAAGATGCTGTGATCTCTTTCTTCAAGGATGAGCTGCCGGGTAATGTAAGTGATAACCTGGGGCAAATGAAAGTCAGGCACCTGCTGACCATGAATACAGGGCACGGTGAAGACACGATGCCAAAGCTGCGCGACTCGAAAGATACCTGGACAAAAGCCTTCCTGGCGCAGCCTGTTGCTTATCAACCAGGCTCGCATTTCCTGTACAACACCGGCGCTACTTACATGCTTGGCGCCATCGTGTATAAAGTGACGGGGCATACGCTGGAGCAATACCTGGCGCCGCGTTTATTCCAGCCGCTCGATATCAAAGGGTATGACTGGGAAAAATCGCCGCAGGGACTG
>JBEVLT010000293.1:0-16054 GCA_040509055.1 Chitinophagaceae bacterium | reverse complement strand
AAACTTTTTCCGGACCTTAAAAAAAACTACATTTAACCAATTGCTTGCTTGTCATAATCAGAAAAACGGTATTCCGTCCGCGGGATGCCGTTTTTTATTTTGCAGGAGGCTCATTGCTTCAGCACGATTTCTCCTACATCCGCAGGCTGATTCGCTCTTACTTCCACATCCAGCACCACATCCCTGTACGGGTCTTTTGCATCGACATACAGCTTATAGATACCCGGCTTCACGGTCAGGGAAAAACTGCCGGAACTGATGATGCCCTTTGTAGAATCTGTTGTGCTGATGGCCCACACCGACTCTGCGCCGTCAGCCGGCGATACCGTGCCGACAATGGCTGATTGAGGAGCTTTTGTGCCGAAGAGGCCTGCAGTCATAACAAGGGCCAGGCCACCCGATAAAAAGATATTTTTCATAAGGTGATTTTTGAACGGATCAGTAAATAGTTAGCAGCCATAAAAGCCCAATTACTATGCCAACGGATTTTACAGAAATAATCATTTGTCCATATCAGCAACTTATGTAACTTGTAAGATCATCTACCCAAACCGATTGCATTGGCTGTTCAACCCTGGCGTACCGGCAGGATCATCCGCATCGAAAACGAAACGCCTGCTACCCGCCGCTACTGGTTCGAAATACCGGAACTGGAACGCTTCGATTTTGAGCCGGGGCAGTTCGTTACCCTGGATCTTCCCATTCATGAAAAACCGAATAAACGATGGAGAAGCTATTCCATCGCCAGCTGGCCCGACGGCACCAATGTATTTGAGCTGGTGATCGTATGGCTGGAAGGAGGCGCTGGCACCACCTGGCTGTTCAACCATGCCACGGTGGGTACGGAAATACCTTTTCGCGGTGCGCAGGGTGTATTTGTACTGCACGAAGAGCACCTGGCCAAAGACCTGTTTCTCGTCTGTACCGGCACCGGCATTGCCCCTTTCCGCAGCATGGCGCACCATATTGCCCGCAACAATATCCCGCACAAGTCCATTTATATCATCTTTGGCTCCCGTACCCGGGCCGACCTCCTGTACTATGACGAGCTGAGAAAACTGGAACTGGACGACTTTCATTACCTGCCTACCCTGTCGCGCGAAGAATGGGAAGGTAAAACGGGTTATGTGCACAGTGTTTATGAAGAGCATTGCTGTGGCAAACAGCCGGCTTCTTTTTTTCTTTGCGGCTGGAAAAACATGATCGACGAGGCCAAACAGCGTATACAGGCCATGGGATACGACAGAAAAAACATTCACCAGGAACTATACGGATAAACCACCGGTATGGAGATTAAAAACCTGTTCGAGAAAGACACCTGCGAAGAAGTATTACAACGTATGGGACGGCTGACGCCCGGCAGCCAGCGTCAATGGGGCAAAATGACAGTAAGCCAGATGCTGGCCCATTGCAAAGCTGCCTTTCGTGTGCCGCTGAGCGACAAACCGATGCCCAAACTGCTGATCGGTCGCTTGCTGGGCTGGGCCTTTAAGAAAAAACTGTACGATGACGTGCCCTGGAAAAAAGGGCTGCCTACCTCACCGGAATTCCGCATCCGGGACGAGCGGGACTTTGACCGGGAGAAAATGGAGTTGCTCACGCTGATCAACCGCTTCTATACAGCAGGACCCGGCGTAGCTGGCAAATACCCGCATCCCGTATTCGGCTCTTTTACCGCGGAACAATGGGGCAAAATGATGTGGAAGCACCTGGACCACCACCTGCGGCAGTTCGGCGTATAGCCTGGATTACAAACCGATCGCTTCCCCGATAATCGTTTTTAATTTTTCGATGGGCACCCGTTCCTGTGTCATCGTATCCCTGTAGCGGATGGTCACCGTATTATCTTCTTTGGTCTGGTGATCCACCGTCACGCAGAACGGTGTACCTAATGCATCCATGCGGCGGTAGCGCTTACCGATGGAATCCTTTTCCTCGTAGAAACAGCGGAAATAAGATTTGCAGGTATCAATGATGCTGCGGGCGATCTCCGGCAATCCGTCCTTCTTGGTAAGGGGCAGCACTGCCATTTTGATGGGCGCCAGCACCGGAGGAAATTTCAATACCACGCGGCTGTCCTGTTTATCAGGCGTGCTCAGGTCTTCTTCGGTATAGGCATGGCTCATCACCAGCAGGAACAACCGGTCCACGCCGATAGAAGTTTCGACGACATACGGAATATAATTACCATACGGCTTGCCGGTAGCAGGATCGATATCGTTGTCGAAATACTGCATTTTCTTTTTGCTGTACTGCTCGTGGTTCTTCAGGTCGAAATCGGTGCGGCTGTGGATACCTTCCACCTCCTTGAAACCCATGGGAAACTCGAATTCGATATCGCAGGCCGCATCGGCATAATGCGCCAGCTTGATATGATCGTGAAAACGGTATTTATCGGCCGGGATGCCAAGGCTCAGGTGCCATTGCATCCTGATTTGCTTCCAGTGTTCGTACCATTCTTTCTGTGTGCCGGGACGGATGAAGAACTGCAGCTCCATCTGCTCGAACTCCCGCATGCGGAAAATGAATTGCCGGGCCACGATCTCGTTGCGAAAGGCCTTGCCGATCTGGGCGATACCGAAAGGGATCTTCATCCGGCCGGTTTTCTGCACATTCAGAAAGTTTACGAAAATGCCCTGCGCGGTTTCCGGCCGCAGGTACACGCGGCTTTCCTCTTCGTTGTCCGAAGACACAGAGCCAAACTCCGTAGAGAACATCAGGTTGAACTGGCGTATATCCGTCCAGTTGGCCGTGCCGCTGACAGAACATTTGATATGGTAGGTTTCGATCAGTTTTTTCAGACCGGCAAAATCATCTGTTGCCAGCAGGCGGTCCATTTCGGCCAGCAGGCCATTGGCCTCATCCTCCCGGTTAGTGCTTTTCAGCTGGTCGGCATGCGCTTCTATCAGGTGATCGACGCGGTACCTTTTTTTGCTGTCCCGGTTATCGATCATCGGGTCGTTGAAATTGTCTACGTGACCGGATGCCCTCCAGGTGGTGGGGTGCATGAAAATGGCCGAATCCAGCCCCACGATATTCTCCTGCAGCTGGGTCATGCTCTTCCACCAATGGTCTTTGATATTCTTTTTCAGTTCACTGCCCCACTGGCCATAATCGTAAATGGCCTGCAGCCCGTCGTAAATCTCGCTGCCGGGAAAAACAAAGCCATATTCCTTGCAATGGGAAATAATATCCTGGAATTTTTTAGGATCGTTTGCCATAATGGCGCAAAGATAAAGGGCCTCCGTGAAACGCTATTCCCTTTTCTCCTGCTGCGGGCCTTCCACCACCGTTTTGACGGTCTGCTGTTTTTGCAGCGATTGTTGCGACTGTACTTCCACTTCTTCTATCCATACCGCGTAATTATTGGGATAAATATGCGAGCCGGTCTGAATGGCATAGGCACGGGTAAAGGCAGCCCCGAAATACAGGATGGCCGACGAATAATAAACCCACAACAGCACCACGATCAGGGAGCCGGCAGCACCATATGCGGAGGATATTTTGTTTTGCCCCAGGTAGTAGCCGATCAGGAAATTGCCTGCCATAAAAAGCAGGGAGGTCGTAAATGCACCTGCTCTTACATGCTTCCATTTGATCCGGGCATCCGGCAATACTTTGAACATAAGACCGAATAGAACAGAGGTAATCACAAATGTCAGTACCAGGTTGAAAATATAACCGATAACAACCTCTGTATTGGGGAACAACCGGGTCAGCTGGTCGATCAGGATATTTACCACCCAGTTGATAACCAGGGATACCATCAGAAGAAAACCCAGGGAAAGGATCATGGAAAAAGAAAGCAACCGATTGATGATCAGCTTTAGCCAGCCTTTTCCCTTTTTGGGCTTTGATTTCAGCTTCCAGATCAGGTTAATAGAATCCTGGATCTCACCAAATATGCTTGTAGCCCCTATAACCAGGGTAATTACTGCCACAATCCGGGCCAGGCTGCCCTCTCCGGATAAGGCCGCATTGCGGATGGTTTCCTGTATCTGGGAAGCTGCATCGGGGCCGACCAGCTTGACGATCTGGTTGTAGATAGTTCCTTCAGTATCCTGCTGGCTATAAAAGATGTTGGTAAACCAGATGACGATGATCAGCAGGCCGGGCAGCGAAAATATTGTGTAATAGGCAAGCGCCGCACTGAGTTTGAGAATGCGATCGGCAAAAAAATCGGCAAAAGTCTGTTTCAGGGTTTTCCAGAGCGTTCGTAAGGACATGCCATATATATGAAAAAAATAATGCCAATCTCTGGCATCAGTCATTATTTTTTAGTTTTTCATTTTGCCGGTGGCGCTCCCCGTCACGTATATTTTTCTTCTCAAAATTTTTTTGCAGCGCTGCGGCCAGGTCCACACCGGTCTGGTTGGCCAGGCAGATCAGCACCCACAACACATCGGCCATCTCATCACCAAGGTCCCTGCCCTTATCGCTTTCTTTGAACGACTGGTCGCCGTATGTCCGTGCCATCAGCCGCGCCAGTTCTCCTACTTCTTCCGTCAGGATGGCCATATTGGTGAGCTCGCTGAAATAGCGGACGCCGGTGGTCTTTATCCACTGGTCTACCTGTTGCTGGGCTTGCTGCAATGTCATAACAAAGCTTTTTGATTGTTGCTGCAATATAGCACCATCCGGCCCGTTATATTTTTTCTTTCCTGCTTTTACGGGCAGCGCATCAACCGATACCAACCGCTTATCAACGACAAAAGACGATGCACATGATCCGTATCCTTCCCATGTTCCTTGCAGCGCTGTTTACCCTGGCCATCGCCTATGCCCAGCCGGCTGTAAAGCCTGAAAACAAACCTTACCGTGTGGTAGCTTCCGGCAAAGAGGTGACCATCAAAAGCACCAAGGACATCCGTGCCGTAATGGTATGGACGGCAGGCGGCCACCGCATCCTGGAGCAAAAAGATATCAATGCCACTTCCTTTACCTTCTCCATCGGCATCAGCGGCAAAGTATTCTTCCTGCTGGTGGAACTGAAGGGCAACGAACGGTATACGGAAAAAATAGGACTCAGAGAATAAGGCAAGGAGTAAAGAGATACAGCGTGTTTTCCTTCCCGCTCATTTTTTCTCCTTTGCTCTCCCGATAGCTCATTCCCTGTTCCTCGTATCGATCACGATCGTGACCGGCCCGTCGTTCAGCAGCTCCACTTTCATATCGGCGCCGAATTCACCGGTTTGTACCTCCCTGCCCAGGTCGGCCGAGAGCTGCCGGATCATTTGCTCATACAGCGGGATAGCGATCTCCGGCTTGCTGGCCCTGATATAAGAGGGGCGACTGCCTTTCCTGGTGGAAGCATGCAGGGTAAACTGGCTGATCAGCAGGATATTACCACCGGATTCTTTTACAGACACATTCATTACGCCCGTGGCATCGTTGAAGATGCGCAGGTTGACGATCTTACTGCTGAGCCAACCTATATCCTCCTGCCCGTCGGCATCTTCGATACCCAGCAATACCAGCAGTCCGGGCCCGGTCCGGCCTTTTATTCTCCCTTCTACCGTTACGCTGGCATGCGCCACCCGCTGAATGACAACTTTCATATTTGTACCTTTATACAGCAAATGTATTGAGCGGACATGATCGATCTTTCCCCGGAAATAAAATACCAGACCACCCGCAGCGGTGGCAAAGGAGGCCAGAACGTAAACAAGGTAGAAACCGCCGTGATCGCTTCCTGGCATATCGATGGCTCGCAGATACTGGGCAACGAACAAAAAACGTTATTGAAGGAAAAGCTGGCCACCCGCATCACGGCAGAGGGCCTGCTGCAGGTGCGATCGCAGACCCACCGCACCCAGCTGGCCAACAAGGAAGAAGCAACGGAAAAAATAAACAGGCTGGTCACAGAAGCGCTCAAGAAGAAGAAACCAAGGATCGCAACCAGGGTCAGCAAAGCAGCCAAAGAGCGGCGGCTGGAGTCTAAAAAACAGCAAGGCACCATCAAATCAGGCCGCCGGAAAATGAAGCCGGGAGATTACTGAAAGTGAAAAAAAGCATTCTGACCATAACGGCACTCGCACTTGGCGTCATCCTGCTATCCTACGGGCTGGGCTCCTGCAGCAAAGACGACAACCCGAATCACCTGACCCGGTTAGCGCAGGAAATACCCGAAGGTTTTCCCGACCCGGCTTACCGCTTTGCCGACAACCCGCTCTCCCGGGAAGGTTTTGAGTTGGGTAAAAAACTATTTTACGACGGCCGGCTTTCGATCGACAATATCCACTCCTGCGCTTCCTGCCATCAGCAGATCGCCGCTTTCGGCACCTACGAGCACGACCGCAGTCATGGCGTAAACGGCACCCATACCCTGCGCAATGCCCCGCCCCTGTTCAACCTGGCCTGGCAAACCCGGTTTCACTGGGATGGCGAGTTCGGTTCGCTTCACGACGAAGCGGCCCATCCCATCCATGGACAAAATGAAATGGGCGAAACATTCCAGGGCATCGTCACCAAGCTACAAAGGGATGACGAATACCGCCGGCAGTTCAAAACCGTGTTCAGAACGGAGTTTATCAGCCCGGAGCTCATCCTGAAAGCGCTGGCACAGTTCACCGGCTTCATGGTTTCGGCCAATTCGAAATACGACCGCTACAAAAACGGCGCAGCTTCCTTTTCTGCCCGGGAGGAAAGCGGCTACCAGCTGTACAAAGCCAAATGCGCTACCTGCCACCCGGAACCAATGTTTACCGACTACCGGTTTCATAATACCGGGCTGCCGGTGGACCCCCTGCTCAACGATCATGGCCGCATGCTGGTCAGCAAGCAATCATCCGACTCTTTGCTGTTCAGGACCCCGTCGCTGCGCAATACCTATATCACCTCCAACTACATGCACGACGGGCGGTTCAACACGTTAGCGCAATGCCTGAACCACTACCGCAGCGGCGTGCAGCCCGGCCCTACCCTCGATCCGCTGCTCACAGGCGGCGGCATTCCCCTCACTGATGCCGAAGCCGATAACCTGGAGCTTTTCCTGCGCACCCTCACGGATTCTTCGTTTATCAAAGACCCGCGTTTCACCGGCAATTAATCTCACAGCATCCGACGCCGGGTTTGATCGGTAATAATTATCTTCCCGCACACAAACACACGCTCATGAGCTGCAAAAAATGGATGGCCGCCGGCATTGCTTTTCTTTCGCTTTCCCTTCTTCAGGCACAGGAAAAAAAAGATAAAAAATGGGAGGTGGCCAACCCCGATGGTCCTTACAAAGAAGTGGCTTTTACCACCAGCGAAGGCACCTGGATGAACCTCGACGTGTCGCCGGACGGGCGTGAGATTGTATTTGATCTGCTGGGTGATATCTATTCCATTCCTGCAGCCGGCGGGAATGCTACCCTGCTGCGCGGCGGTCATGCCTATGAAGTGCAGCCCCGCTTCAGCCCCGATGGCAAAAAAATACTGTTTACCTCCGATGCCGGCGGCGGTGACAATATCTGGTACATGAACCGCGATGGAAGCGGCG
The DNA here is from genome assembly GCA_040509055.1 of Chitinophagaceae bacterium. Taxonomy (GTDB): domain Bacteria; phylum Bacteroidota; class Bacteroidia; order Chitinophagales; family Chitinophagaceae; genus JAJKIP01. The sequence continues at coordinate 8,571 of JBEVLT010000293.1, read as the reverse complement.
CCGTACAGGTGACCAAAGAAAGCTTTCGCCTGCTCAACAATGCTGCCTGGACGCCGGACGGTGAATACATCGTGGCTAAAAAGCATTTTACTTCTACCCGCTCGCTGGGCGCCGGAGAAATGTGGCTGTATCATGTCAGCGGCGGATCGGGCCTGCAGCTCACCGCCCGTAAAAACGACCAGCAGGATGTGAACGAGCCCTGCGTATCGCCGGACGGCCGCTATGTGTACTTCAGCGAAGACATGTATCCCGGTGGTTTTTTCCAGTACAATAAAGATCCCAACAGCCAGATCTTCGTCATCCGCCGGTTCGACCGCGAAAAAGGAACCACAGAATCGGTGACAGGCGGCCCCGGTGGCGCTGCACGCCCACAGCTTTCGCACGACGGGAAACTATTGGCTTTTGTGAAACGCGTGCGCACCAAAACGGTACTGTACATCCGCAACCTGGAAACAGCGGAAGAATGGCCGGTATATGACCGGCTGAGCAAAGACCAGCAGGAAGCCTGGACCGTATTTGGTATCTATACCGGTTTTGCCTGGATGCCCGGCGACCGGCAGATCGTGATCTGGGCCAATGGCAGGATCATGAAGGTGGATGCAGGCAGCACCAATGCTGCAACCGAAATTCCTTTCACCTGCCAGGTGAAGCAGCGGATCTATGATGCCGTGCGCTTTCAGCAGGATATTGCCCCCGCCACCTTCACCGCCAATGTGATCCGCCAGGCCGTCACTTCGCCCGATGGAAAATGGCTCGTGTTCAATGCCGTGGGCTATTTATGGAAAAAAGAATTGCCATCCGGCAAACCGCAGCGCCTGACCATTGAAAACGATGCTGCTTACGGTACGGCCGGGTTCGAGTTCGAGCCTTCCTTTTCGCCTGATGGAAAAACGCTGGTCTATACGACCTGGAATGATTCGGCGGCAGGCGCCATTTATAAAATCGGGATGCAGGGCGGCGGCAAGCCTGTAAAGCTAACGGCTAAAAAAGGCATTTACCGGCAGCCATCTTTTTCGCCAGATGGCCGGCAGATCGTATTCCGCAAGGAAGGCGGCAGCGATGTGCTGGGACCGGCCTATACCGCCACGCCCGGCATTTATACCATGACGGCCGATGGCAGCAGCGACAACCTGGTCATCGAAAAAGGGGATATGCCCCGCTTCAATAGAACCAGCGACCGGATCTTTTACCAGTCGGGCGGAGGCATGAACCGTGTGTATGCCAGCTGCCGGCTGGACGGAGAGGATGAGCGCATCCACCTGAAAAGCACCTACGGCAGCCAGTTCAGGGTATCGCCCGACGAAAACTGGATTGCTTTCATCGACCTGTTTGAAGTATACGTAGCAGCATTCCCAAAAACCGGGAAAACGATCGACATCGGCAGCGGCACCAAAGACTTCCCGGTAAAGATCGTATCCAAAGATGCAGGACTGAACCTCCATTGGTCGGCCGACAGCAAACAGCTGTATTATACGCTGGGCAACCAGTATTACACCATCCGGCTGGATGAGCGTTTTGAATTCATCGCAAGCAAACCGGATTCTCTGTTCAAAGTGCCGGAAAAAGGAATCGACGCAGGGCTGGAAGTAACGGCCGACAAACCCAAAGGAATTACCGCCTTCACCAATGCCCGCCTTATCACCATGCGTGGCAATGAAGTGATCGAAAACGGGACCCTGATCGTGGAAGACAACCGCATCCGTGCCATTGGCAGCGCTGCTGAAATAACCATCCCGGCCAATGCCCGCCAGATCGACTGCAGCGGCAAGACCATCCTGCCTGGTTTTATCGACGCTCATGCACACGGCGATCATTTTCGTTCCGGCATTACACCGCAAAAACACTGGGCTTATTATGCCAACCTCGCTTTCGGCGTCACAACCATGCATGATCCCTCGGCCAACAGTGAGATCGTATTTGCCCAAAGCGAGCTGATCAGGGCCGGGCTGATGACCGGGCCACGCGTCTTTTCTACCGGCACCATTCTATATGGCGCCGATGGTGATTTCAAAGCCGTGATCAACTCCATCGACGATGCCCGTAGCGCCCTGCGGAGAACGAAGGCCTTTGGCGCCTTCTCGGTAAAAAGCTACAACCAGCCACGCCGCGAGCAGCGCCAAATGATCATCCAGGCAGCCCGCGAGCTGCAGATGGAGGTAGTGCCCGAAGGCGGTTCCTTCTTTTTTCACAACATGAGCATGATCCTCGACGGGCATACCACTATCGAGCACAATATTCCCGTGGCGCCACTGTATACCGACGTGGTGCAGCTTTGGAAAAATTCAAAAACGGCATACACGCCTACCCTGATCGTGAGCTATGCGGCCGTCAGCGGCGAGTACTACTGGTACCAGCACAGCAACGTATGGGAAAACGAACGCCTGCTACGTTTTACGCCCCGCTCCGTGATCGACCCGCGCAGCCGGCACCGTACCATGCTACCCGAGGAAGAGTATCAGAACGGTCATATCCTGGTATCCCAAAGCCTGAAAAAACTGATGGATGAAGGTGTGCTGGTGAACATGGGTGCACACGGCCAGATACAGGGTATCGGCGTGCACTGGGAAATATGGATGATGCAGCAGGGCGGCATGAGCAATCACCAGGCGCTGCAAACGGCTACGATCAACCCGGCCGTCAGCCTGGGACTGGACAAATCGATCGGGTCGCTGGAGGCCGGTAAGCTGGCCGACCTGATCGTACTGGATAAAAACCCGCTGGAGAACATCCGCAATACCGAAAGCGTACGATACACCATAGTCAACGGCCGCCTGTTCGACGCGGCGCAAATGAACGAGACCGGGAATTACAACCGGCCAAGAACGAAGTTTTACTGGGAATTGAATAAAAATACGGATAGCTTTCCCTGGCATGACGAGACAACCGAAGAAGGGTGTACGTGCGGCAAACATTAACCGGCAGCCGGCAGATCAGATCGTCCACTCATCGTGTACCACTGCCACGAGCCAGGGTTGCCCGTTCCCGGTACGGAATACCAATCGCAGGGTTTTCCAGTCCATTCCATCATTGTGTGGATCGAAGCCGGAAAAGTAGAACTCCACAAAATCGCAGGCGGGATAAACCTCTTTCAAGTTGTTCAGCGAGTTGCCATAGCCTACAAATTCGTTGACACGCTTTTTCTTCGCATGTAAAAAATCGGCATCGTATACGAACCGGTCCACATACTTACGGATACTCATGCGGATCGGCTCGCCGCTTGCGTCATAACTGCCCCAGGTAACGATCTTATTCTGACGGGCGAGAGCCAGGACCTGTGCAGCAGACAGCAATTTTGCCCTGGTCGTATCGATGTAGGCATAGGGAGAAAACCGAACGCCTGCTACCGGATGCACAAAAGATGAGAATGCTTCGAAGTTTCGCTGTTTAATCGCACCGAGTATTTTTTCCGCAAGCCGAAGCAACGAAGCATTGTTTGTATCCAGCGGCACCGGGTGGCTGGTATGGGCAGGTACCGACCCTGTAGCAGTATCCGGCCTGGCACTGATCGTATCGGATGCAGGAATGGCATCCGGCTGCCGGCCCGGCTGCCCGCAAGCCAGCAATACTGCCAACAGGACTACAGCAACATACTTCATAATGGATTGTATTATCTGACAGGTTGTACAAATTCAAACTTGTCCCCGTCAAATAACCCGAGATCGCTCAGCTTCAGGTGCGGTATCACCAGCAGGGCCATAAACGATAAGGTCATAAAGGGAGAAGCAAGCGTGGAGCCAGCCTCCTTGGCTGCCTTATCGATCCGGGAATACTGTTCGGCTACCTTGTACCCATCTTCATTGCTCATCAATCCCGCTACCGGCAGCGGCACCACCAGTTCCGTATCATCGCTGACGCAGCTGACGCCACCCTGGTGATCGATCAGCAGGTTTACTGCGCGGCAAATACTTTCGTCATCTACCCCGACGGCTACAATGTTGTGACTATCGTGCGCCACGGACGAAGCCAGCGCTCCTTTTTTCAGCCCGAAGTTTTTGATAAACGATTTGGCCACCGGCGCATCATGATAACGATTCACTACCACGATCTTCAGGATATCCCTTTGCGTATCGCTGACGATGGCCCCGTTCTCCGTCTTTGGTTCCAGCGAAAGATGATTGGTGATCAGCTGGCCGTCCAGCGCTTCGATGACCGGGATATTCAAATGGGGGCCGTTGTTGACCACCAGGGTTTCAAAATCCACTACGTTCATCCTGCGGCAGGAAAAATTATTGATCACGGCCGAAGGCTCTGCCTGAATAGCCGATATACCGTCGGCGGCTACCAACTGCCCGTCGATATAGGTACGGTTGACAATAAATTGTTCCAGGTCGTTCACGACGATAAAATCAGCCGGGTCGCCTTCACGCAACAGTCCTACGTCAAGCTTATAATGTGCTGCCGGGTTCACACAGGCAGCCTGCAGCACCTTGAAAAGATCGATCCCTTTTGCCACCGCCCGGGCGCAGAGTTGGTTGATATGACCCAGCACCAGGCTATCCGGGTGTTTGTCATCGCTGCAAAAGAGGATATGGTCCGGGTAGTCGTGCAGCAGCCCGATCAGGGCTTCGAAATTTTTGGCGGCGCTGCCTTCGCGGATGATGATCTTCATACCGCACTGCAGCTTGTCCAGCGCTTCTTCCGCCGTAAAACATTCGTGGTCGGTTGATATAACAGGAGCTTCTCCTTCCTTGCGTAAATGGGCGCCGCTGTATACCCGTGCATCGTCTCCTCTCAATCCCGGGGCATGCCCGTCGATCGGCTTACCGAGCCGGTGCGCCGCTTCGATCTTTTTCATCACCTCTTCATCCCGGTACAGCACACCCGGAAAGTTCATCATCTCGCTCAGGTATTTGATCTCGCTCCGCTGCAGCAACAACTCCACCTCTTCCGCGTTCAAGGCAGCACCGGCTGTTTCAAACACGGTAGCCGGCACACAGCTGGGCGCCCCGAAGTTGAACTTGAACGGTACCGTTTTGCCATTGGCGATCATAAACTCCACACCTTCTATGCCGCACACATTGGCGATCTCGTGCGGGTCGCTGACGGTGGCGACGGTTCCGTGCACCACAGCCAGCCGGGCAAACTCGGAGGGAACCAGCATGGAGCTTTCAATATGTACATGGCTGTCGATAAAACCGGGAAGGATATAGCCTGTTATGCCGGCCTCAGCTGCGATTTCCTGGATGGAAACAATCTTTCCCTGCTCAACGGTGATCGTGGCAGGATAAATGCGCTGCTGGTGCACATCGGCCAGCTGGCCGGTAATGGAAAAGGATTGCATACGGCTGTTTTACATTTTACCAATGCAATAAAGATAAAACGAAATAGCCTGATCGATGGATGAATCAGTTCGCCGAGGTTTCAGCAAGTTGCCGGCTCTCGATCACCAGCCTTACTTCGGCTTCAGGTCCGGACAGCGTTATTTTGCGGGTCCTTTCTTTCATCAGCGCAATCGCTTCCGCTTCGCTGCTGAAGGCGCCGTCTACATTGACAAGGTGCCGGGCCAGCTTATCATACCGCCTCGTCATCAGCCATGCAAACACGTGCAGGTAATGGATGCCGTCGAAAATGAGGGATTTTTTTTCGGCAAAAGTGCCGCGCATCTTCAGGAACTCACCGGGCAGGTCGGTATAATGCAGGCCCGGGCGCAGGTGGTGCACGGTGTGGTAGCCGTCGTTCCAGCAGGTATGGTTGTATTTGGTATTGATGCAGTTGATCGCGCTGGTGAAATTATTTTCCGGGTCTTCCCGGTCGATAAAGGAATGCTGTGCCCAGTTGCCCAGCATCATTACGATACGGGCAAAAACGAAGGGGATGATGAAGACCCACAGCGTAGCATGGAGGTTCACGAAACACATGACGATGCAGAAGGCATAGAACGACATTTCGCCATAAGTAAGCCGCATGTACAGCTTCCTGCGTTTGCGGCTGAACAGGTACATGAAGGTGTCGCGGAAACCGAGGAACAGGAAGCGTCCTACATATCGCATAAAATCCCAAAGGCTGTCGCGGCGGTAGGCCAGCGTGCTGCTGGCATCGTCCGGCATATTGTTCTCCACGTGGTGCATGGCCATGTGATGCACGAAATATGTCTCGGGCGTATGACCGAAAAACGGGCAGATGCCCCAGATCACCCAGTTATAGATCCAGGTATGCGTTTTTTTGAACAGCTTGCGGTGACTGATGCAATGAAGCATCAGCCCGAACCGCCCTTTGAAATACAGTTGTGAAACGTAGAAATATGGAATATAGGCCAGCCACCAATACCATCCCTGCAGCACGGGCGTATACAGCAAAATGGCTACCGGCAGCACCAGCAGGTGAATGCCGGTAAGCAGGTGTATAAAAGGCAGGTCTCTTTTGTCGTTGATATACTTCAGCCAGAATTTTTCGTAAGCACTGAACTCGTCCCGCGGCACGTATTTCGGATCTGTAAGAATGTTCAAAGCCTTCATGCGATCAATTTATGGCATCCGGCTGCGGTTCAGCACAGGATGATGGAATTTTTATTGCTTTTGCAGGTGAATGGAACGCGGGCAAACTGCGTGAAATTACAGTTTAGGCGCTAACATTCATCATTTATTTGGAAAATATTGCCTTACAAACGGTTAGCACGGATGAATCGTATGTCATGGTTGTTAAATTGAGGTTATCCCGGGTTTTGCCCCTCCAGCAACCCTTTGAAAAACGGCACCAGTTCACCAGCCAGTATCTCATGATCATGCATATCCGGGTGGTAGCTGCAACCTTTGGGAATCATTGGGTTAAAGCGAAACAGCGCTAGTTCCGGCTTGCCGGGGTTTTGCTGCCGGCTCCTTGCTTTTACCTGCTCCAGGCATGCAAAAAGCAGGTCCGCCCTGCCGCCCGACAGCATGGGGCTGGACAGCAGCACGACCCGGGCAGACGGGTAATGCCGGTATACAACACTCACAAAATCAACATACTTGCTGATAAAAGCAGCAGAATCGAAGGGCAGCCGCTTTGTCGTCCCGTCACCATCCGAAAAGTCGTTGGTTCCCAGGCAGATACTGACAATGTCCGGCGTGTACCGGCCAAAATCCCAGCGCTGTGCACTGTCCGCCTCCAGGTAGGCCGATTCGTATACCTGCGGCATGACCGGCCCGTCCGAGTTCCAGTTGCGGTAAATGCCGATGCCGGACACCGAACTGAGCATAAAATCGGCGTTCACAGCTCTTGCCACCCGCGGCCCGTAGGCCCAGTAGGCATTGTGCTGGTCATACCATTTGCCCGCGCCGCAGGGCCCGCCGCTGGTATCGTTGCCCATGCCGCAGGTAATGGAGTTGCCGATGAATTCGATCTTTTTCCTTGCCGGGCGCCGGACGGACTCTATTCCGTTGCCCGTGATACCGGTGATCGCCACCTGCCCGTTGTACGACTCGGTGGCTTTGAACACACGGAGCAAGTGAACCTCGTCCGCTGGCGTTGCAGATGCGGTAATGTTGTAGGGTTTGGCGGTATCCCCATCGACTTTTAACCGGCCGGTATAGCGGTTATCGAGCTCTATGGCCACGTAGTTGTAGTCGCCGGCCGGGGCAATATTTTTAAGAAAGAGCGTGCAGGAGTCGCCGGTAAACGTAAACTCCGCATACGAGGCCGAACCGATCAGCACCAGGTTACTGTCGGCGTCAAATAAGGTTCTTCCGTAATGATTGATTGGTGTACGGGCTCCGCCGGCAGGATGGTCTTTTTGATCGGAACAGGCAAACAGCAGGAGCGCTAAAAAAACAGGCAGGCATGTTTTCATGAGCAGGCAGGTCAGTTAAAGATGGGCAATAAACCCGGTCCGCTACAGCACACCGGACAGGGCGGTTCTTTTTTCAGGATTGTTCTTTGTATGTTCTGAAATACTGTTCAGGAAAGTTACGGACAGCTGGTCTTTGTCAAATACACAGGTGATCCTGTCGCCATGGATCGCTTCCACGAACCGCAGGTCCAGCTGCAGCGTATTTTCATTCAGCCAGGTAGCGGTGCCGGCCGTTTTGGACGATACATGAATACGCCCGGGCACCGGGAATGGGTAGTGGATGCTTTCCGGATTCAGCAGCCAGCTTTCCCACCCGAATTTCAGGATCGTTTCCTCGCTGCCCGCCTTGATGGTCCAGGTACAGTATTTAGTAGAGAATTTGAACTGCAGACCGGTAACGCCGTATTCATTTCCCTGCAGCCTGAATTTTTTCCGGTGATAGCGGGTCGCCGGCGCAGCGGTAACCGTACCTTTTGCTACGGGGAGTGATAAATTTCTCAATTCATTTCTTAGCCCGGCCTGTGCGGCAGGATCGTCACCAACGGATGCGGAGCTGTTCAATCCCGGTAATAAATGATTCCATACGGTAGTCATGCTTTTCTGCATATCCCAGCTTTCGCTGGTAATGGCCAAAACGGTATCCTGCTCCGGCATAACGATGCAAAACTGGCCATAGGCCCCATCGCCCCTGTAAAACCCGGGCTTGCAGCGCCAGAACTGGTAACCATATCCCTGCGACCAGTCGCCATCGCCGGGGTTCGACGTCGTTTGAGCGCGGCTGGCTTCATCCACCCATTGTTCCGTCA
>JBEVLT010000292.1:0-11817 GCA_040509055.1 Chitinophagaceae bacterium | reverse complement strand
CCGGAGAGCTATGTTATTGGAATGAAGGGTATTCCCCCTCAGTAGCGATCATATAGGTGATGCAGAGGTATGGCTGCCTGTTCTCATGCGGCTGATTACCTCCCTGGCTTGTCAGTGTGCCTGGATGCAGCGCCACCGTCTTCAGGGTGTTATCCTCTGATTTGAAAGGCAGGTGCTCCAGCACATTGACCGAGGGATTGCCAGTATCCTTTGCAGCTGCCAGGAAGTTACCACTGGCCTGGTTGGTGGTTGCAGGCTGGGTACTCACGGTAAAGCTATGGTTGTGGGATGGGATGGCGGGTAGTGTCAGGACAACCTTTTCAAGGCCACCGGCAACTCCGAGGGGGTAGTTGGCTGCCCCGGTCATCTGCCCGGTTTGTACGATCAGTCTTCCCCGCAGATCAGGCAGGCCAAAGGTGGTTTGGCCGTCGCCGCCATAGGTAGTGCCAAGCAATGAATACAGGCTTTCAAACTGTGATATCTGTTGCAGCGAACCATCGCATGTCAGCCAGCCTACCGGCGCATAATTTCCTGCAAAAGCTTTGATTTCTCCTAATAAAGGGTACATATTGAAATGATTTTAAGAATGATTGAATAATGTGCTAATCCCTGGAAGGAAAAATGCCGGTAAGCGCAATGCAGATAAGCATCGTCAGGTAGGGCATGCGGTTTTCATGTTGCTGACTTCCTCCCTTATCGAGTATCGAAGCGGCGTGGAGTGTTGTACTGCCTCCTGATAGATCATTTGTAAAGGACTGGATGTTTTCAGTGAAGATCTGGGGCACTTCTGGGCTGGATGCCAGGTAATGGGTTCCGGGTGTGGACGGGGCAAGTTGTGCGGTGCCCACACCGGTCTTTACCCTGAAACTATGCGTGTGCGCAGGCATGTTGTTGCGGGTCAGCGTGACGTTTTCCGTACCGCCAGCCTGTCCGAGCTGGATGGCTTCTTGTGGGGCATAAGGAGGTGAGCCCGGGTGCAGCGTGGTCCGCCCTCGCAGATCGGGCAGGTTGAAATGGGTAGTGCCGTTGCCGCCAAACGTGGTCCGCAGCAGGGAAAAAAGTGGCTGATATTGAGCGATGGGTAGCGATTGCCCGTTGCAAGGCATCCAGCCTTTCGGGATCTTTCCAAATGCAAATACCCGCAATTCGCCGAGATAATTATCCATAGTAGCATTGATTTAAAAATGAAAGATCAGGTCAGGGCTTCACGGGGAAGTGGCCATTCACGCAAATGAAATAATTGATCGCCAGGTAAGGCTGCATATTGCTATGCGGCTGGCTACCGCCTGCTATGCTTATCGCCTGTGGATTTAGAGAATCGCCAGGCGCATCCGTGGTATAAAAATTACCTTTCCGTTTGGTAGTGGGCGGCGGCACTTCGTACACATTGGATAAAAAGCAGGTAGCGTCAGGTATGGAAAAGCCTTTGGCCGGCGCCGAGTCCTCGTCGGTTGTGACCAGCCCGTTGAACGTATGCGTGTGCGCCGGGATCTCTGTTATCTGTAGCGGAATGCCCGGCTCGCCTCCCCGGTTTCCCACATTGTATTGATCGCCTCCCGGCTGGGGTCCGGAGCCTACCAGCACGGTGCCCTGCAGGTTGGGCAGTGCAAAAGTGGTTGTCCCGTCACCGCCATAGAGAATGCCGATAACGGTAAAAAGTGGGCGGTACTGTGCAACGGCAAGTGTTTGCCCGTTGCATTGCATCCAGTCCCTCGGAGGGTAAGAAATGGCGAAAGGTCTGATTTCGCCAAGGAATGCTTCCATCGTTGATGTTTTTTAAGGTTAAAAAATAAAGAAGAAGATGGTCTGGCTGTTTGCATACCCCTACAGAAGGACATTAACATTCCTGAAGGTGGTAGAGCAATTTATGATTGGTCAGCTGTATTGGCCGAGCTGGGTATATCGCCCACCGTGGCAATAATATAGTTCATGCACATAAAAGGTTGCCGGTTCTCATGCGGCTGATCGCCGCCGGCGTAGCTGAGGCAGGTTTTTAATTGAACCACTACACACATCGGAGGCGGGGCATAGGGCAAATAGGCCAGCACCTGGCTATCCGGGTTGCCGGTATCCTGTATGACGCTGAGAAAGTTATTGCTGGCATTGCTGCTGGTTCCCGGTACCGTATCGATGACAAAGTCATGCTGGTGCGCCGGCATGGTCTCCAGGGTCAGGGTCACGTATTCTGCACCGCCCGCTTCACCGAGGGAATAGTTGGAGCCGCCGGGCAGCTGCCCGTTCTGCACGGCAATCCGGCCGCCGCTGAGATCGGGAAGGGCAAACTGCGTGTTCCCGTTACCGCCATAGGTGGTGCCGATCATCGCAAAGAGATCGCTGTAATCTGTTACCGACACCAGTGAGCCGTCGCAAAGCAGCCAGCCGGCCGGTACAAACGGTCCTGCAAAGGCCCTGATTTCTCCTACAAAAGGCATATCTGAAGTTTTACTGTGTTAAAAAAGATGGATAAGGATTTACGATGACTGCTTGGGAGGCAGGATACCTGCTGTAGCAATGCAAAAAAGCACCGTCAGGTACGGCATGCGGTTTTCATGCGGTACGGTTTGCCCTGCAGGGTTGATGGTATTGGGGTGCAGCCTGGTGGCCTTGCTGCTCAGGCTGGATACATAAGGCTGCATATTCTCATTGGCTACCTGGGGCACTTCAGGTACGCTGGCCAGGCAGAGTGTTCTGTCTGTGGCAGGCGATACACTGCTGCTTCCCTTTCCACCGGCTACTAAAAAGGGATGGCTATGTGTTGGCATGCAGGTGGGAATTACTTTTTCGGAACCGCCGGCATCGCCCAGCTGGTAAGTGGCAGTATAGGTGCCAGGGTAGGTGCCGATATGAATGGGTGTTCTTCCCCGCAGATCGGGCAGGGCAAACGTGTTTTGGCCGTCACCGCCATAGACGGTGCCGAGCAGGGAAAAAAGCGGCTTGTTCTGGCTGATCCGGAGCAGTTGCCCGTTGCAGGGCAGCCAGTGCTCCGGGATCTGTCCGAACGCAAAGCTCCTGATCTCGCCGAGGTAATTGGTCATGATAATTCGTTTAGGTTGTTGTGTTGGGATTAAGAACGTTGCGGCATATCACCATCCAGGCAGATGCAATAGTTGATGGCCAGGTAGGGCTGCATATTGGGATGTGATCCGCCTCTGCCAAAAGAGCTGACCGCCGATGCGTTCAGCGCTCCGCTTAGCTTTTCCGTGGTATAAAAGTTTCCCATCCGCTTGGTAGTGGGCGGCGGCACTTCGTACACGTTGGATAGGTAGGTATTACTGGTGGGCACGCTCACTTCATTGGCCGGTGCTTTTTCCGGGTCGCTGGTGCATAGGGTGTTGAAGATATGGCTGTGTATGGGGAGCTGGGAGGTGTGGAGCTCTACAGCCGGCGTGCCTGCAGTGTACCCTACATAATGATAATCTTTTGCAGGCGTGCCGATGCCTGCCAGGGTGCGTCCCTGCAGGTTGGGTACGGCAAAATTGGTTTTCCCGTCACCGCCAAAGGTGGTACCGATCACGGAGTATAAATATTGATTATCCAGGATCGTCAGGGTTTGCCCGTTACAAGCAGCCCATCCTTCGGGCGTGTAGCCAAAGGGGAAAGCCCTGATCTCACCGATTAATGCATCCATGTTTTATGGGTTTAGATTAAAAAATAAAAGGACAAATGATCCGGATAAGAGAGGCCTGATCCTTAACCGGCAAAGCATGATCATCCCTGCTCCACGATCCATGACGGGCCCTTGGCGTATACAGCCTGGTAAATAGAAGGGTATTGCCTGTTATAGGTGCAATGCATGGTTAGCTGTGAAGATGACAGGAATAAGAATAATAGGGCAGCAATAAGAATAACCTATTCCCTGCCCCTGCTGATAATACCGGCCAGCACAGCGCCTTCTGTGAAATAAGGAGCTTTTAGATTCAGTACCCGCTGCACTCCCTGCTGGAACGTCAGGATGTCGAAATACACGCCATAGGCGGGAATATGCTGGTACAGCACCTGGGCCAGGAACGAGGTGTCCGGCTTTGGCATCTTAGGCAGCGTATCCCTGGTATAGATCGCCGAAGTAAAGCTGTCTGCCGGGTGGAGCTGTGTATAATGCAGCGGCGCCGTTTTCTTTGCCAGGTCATTGACCACCGTTACAAGGTAGGCGGGCATGGGGGGGACGCTGTCGCCATACATATACGGTACTCTCTCGAGCAGATCGGTTTCAAATCCATGCGGTATCAGGTCCCTGGTATTCCATACGCGGGTGGTCGTAGCGCCCATTTGCTGTTTGTAATAGGCGTTGAACGTGGAGTCGCCAGGCGTAGCGCCGGCTACCGGCAGGCAATTGATCACAGCCTGTGATCCGGGCACCCATTTGGTCATATTATCCCGCAGGTACAGGGCATAGGCAGGCGACAGGGCGCCGCCGAGGCTATGACCGGTGACCCAGATCTGCGCATTTTTGAAGGTCCTGGCCTGGTTGACCAGGAAATCTTTTGCCGTCACGCCGCCGGAAACCATTTTGTCCAGCGTCAGGAAACCGGTCATGGTACCCCCGCTGACCAGGCCCTTTTCTTTGATGTGCAGGGGATCCCAGGGCACCGGGATCACATCAAAATCTTCAAAGACCCATTCATACAATGAAACGGCATCCGTACCGGCAATGGCTACCACGAATGTATCGGTGCTTGCTTTTTGCGCAATGAACATGGCATTGCGGGCCGTGTCCTTGTGCACATTTACTACCGGGCCCCATACCACTTTCCAGTTGCCCAGGAATTTTTGGATGCCGGTGTCGCGTAATATTTTGTTGATGGCCACCGTGGCGGAGTCCTGCAGGTTGCCCTTGCCGTTGAAGGAGGCTCCCATGTTGGACAGAATGTTGAGGCTGAATACCTGCTGCTGCAGCGTGTAGCTGCCGGTCAGGTCGGGCTGTTTTTTATGGCAGGAAAACAGGGAGATGGAAAAGATCAGGAAAAAGCAATACGGCAGGACATTCCTGTACAGGCGGGCATTGGTGGTTTGCATGTTTAATGGTTTGTTGAGGTCCGGTATCGTTGGTTTGGTTTTGTGGCTGGTTATGGCAGGCGTACCGGAGTACTAATATAATTCTTCCGGGTTATAAAAAAAGAAAGGGTGGGTAAAATAAATAGTAAGTCTGGCAAACGGTGTATCTTTTGCAGACGCTTATACAGAGCGATATTCCTTTGTTTTTAATGCAGACATTTGCGCTATGGAGATCACCTTCAATACACCGGCTTTATTGTTTCCTGCCATCAGCCTGTTGCTGCTGGCCTATACCAACCGCTACCTGGCGCTGGCCAACCTGATCCGTAAGCTGCATGATGAATACATGCGCGGGGAAAAAAATCATTTGCTGCTGAAGCAGATCAAGATACTCCGGGTACGCATCAACCTGGTGCGGCTGATGCAGGCCATGGGTGTGCTGAGCTTCCTGTGCTGCGTCATCACCATGTATGGCGTGTATGAAGAATGGAAGCTGGTGGTCAAGTTCATCTTTGCCTGCAGCCTGCTGAGCCTGCTGGCTTCGCTGGTCATTTCCCTGATCGAAATATCCCAAAGCACCAAAGCGCTGGAGTGGGAGCTGAGCGATATGGAAGAACTGGAGAGCTCCAGTTTCTTTAAAGACCTCTGGCAAAACAAGAAGAAAGAAGATTGATCACAGCGACCGGGTCAGCCGCAGCACGCGTTCCCAGCTGCCGCCGCTGTGTACATCAGGCACGCCGGATTGCTGCAGGATGCGCCGGGCCGTGGCACTGTCGGAGCCGGAGCCGCATAATACCACCGGTTTTTGCATGCCCCGGATATAGCCTGCGTTTTTAGCGATCTGTTCCAGCGGGATATTCAATGACCCGCGGATCTTGCCCTGGTCATACAGGTAAGGCGGGCGCACGTCGATGATCACGGCTCCCCGGCGCAAACATTCTTTGATGCTGTTGCCGCCCAGGCCAAACAAGGAAAGTAGTCCCATGACACTTGCTTATACAGGAAGCAATTTACTTTTTCTTTCGCCAATCTGCTGCCGCCACATGGCATAATAGAGTCCTTTTTCTTCCAGCAGCTTGTCGTGGTTACCGGTTTCCACCACATCGCCTTTTTCCAGTACGTAGATGCGGTCGGCATGCATGATGGTGGACAGGCGGTGAGCGATGAGCACCGTGATCTGGTTGCCCTCGCGGGAGATCTGGCGGATGGTATCGGTGATCTCTTCTTCCGTCAGCGAGTCGAGTGCTGATGTCGCTTCGTCAAACAGCAGCAGCTTGGGCTTGCGCAGCAGGGCGCGGGCAATGGAGAGGCGTTGTTTTTCTCCGCCGGAGAGCTTCAATCCGCCTTCGCCGATCATGGTCTCCAGGCCTTTCTCCGCTCTTGCCAGCAGGTTCTGGCAGGAAGCTTTGTTGAGCACATCGATCAGGTCTTCTTCGGTAGCCGAGGGATTTACAAACACCAGGTTCTCGCGGATGGTGCCGGAGAAGAGCTGCGTGTCCTGCGTCACGAACCCGATCTGGTTGCGCAGGTCCTCGAAGTTGATCGAGGTTTCATCGATGCCGTTGTATAGTATTTTTCCTGTTTGCGGGCGGTACAGGCCTACCAGCAGCTTCATCAGCGTGGTCTTGCCGGAGCCGGAAGGTCCTACAAAGGCAATGGTCTCGCCGGTGCGTACGTCAAAGCTGATATCGTTGATGGCCGGTTGCTGCGCCGTCTGGTGTTTGAAGCCGACATGGTCGAAAGAAAGCGTCTGGATATTGCCAAGGTGCTTCGGGTTGTCCGGTTGAGGCTCCGGCTTCTTTTTCAGCAGGGTTTGAAAATTATTCAGCGAGGCCTCTGCTTCGCGGTACGAGAGAATGATATTGCCGATATCCTGTAAAGGACCGAATACGAAGAACGAAAAGATCTGCATGGTCACCAATTGCCCGGCATCCATTTGGTGGTGAAAAATCAGGTACATCAGGATGAACAGAATTACCTGGCGGAGTGTATTCACAAACGTGCCCTGTACAAAGCTGATGCTGCGGATGCGCTTTACCTTGGTGAGTTCCAATCCCAGTATCTTGTAGGTGTTTTTGTTCAGCCTGTTTACTTCCTGCTGGGTCAATCCCAGGCTTTTTACCAGTTCAATATTGCGAAGCGACTCCGTGGTAGTACCCGCCAGCGAGGTTGTCTGGTTAACGATATTCTTTTGAATGATTTTTATTTTTTTGCTCAGCACGTTGCTGATATAAGTAAGCAGGGTGATACCGACAAGATAGGCAATGGGAATTGACCAGTCGATCCAGATGGCTGCATAAACAAATACAAATACAACTCCCACCAGCACTCCAAACAGCACATTGATAAAGTAATTCATGAACTTTTCCGTGTCCACCCTTACTTTTTGCAGTACGCTGAGTGTTTCACCACTGCGCTGGTCTTCAAACTCCTGATAGGGCAGCTTCATAGCATGCTGCAGTCCGTCCGTAAATACTTTAGCGCCGAATTTTTGCACGATCACGTTCAGGAAATAATCCTGGAAGTTTTTGGCGATCCGACTCACCATGGCTACGGCAATGGAGGCGAGCAACAGCCACATCACGCCATAATAAGGCGAGGAAATGGTAAAAAATGAATACCACGAAGGATATTTTGCCGGGTTATTTTTAAAGTCATTGGCCAGATTGACCAGGTGGCCGAAGATGATAGGGTCAAACAAGGAAAATCCAATGTTGATAGCAGCCAGGAACAGCACCAGCGCTACAAGCCACCGGTAAGGTTTCAGGTAAAGAAAGAGAGTCTTCATACTATTGTCAGAATAAATTAAAGCGGCCAGACCAACTAACAATCCGCCGCCGTCAAAGGTTCAGCAGCAGGTCGGCATAATATTTTTCGTAGGGCCGGGGGTATTTTTCCAGGAAAACACGGTGGGCTGCCAGCCCCAGCTGCTGCCAGCTTTCTTTTTCCGCCCAGGCCTGCTCCAGCACGGTATCCATGCCCTGTTCGGTGACAGCGGGTGCAATGTAGCCATTCTTTCCGTGTTCGATCCACAGGGGCATATCGCCTACGCGGCTTACCACGCAGGGACGGGCCATGTTCATGGCTTCCGTTACGCTCAGGGGCATGGCGTCGATATGGGTGATCTGCAGCAGCAGGTGCGTTTGCTGCAGCACGCTTTGCACGTCCCGGGTATGTCCCATTAGTTTTATCTGGCTCTCCATCCCCTGCTGCCGGATCAGCTGCTGCAGCATGGCCCGGTCATCTCCTGCGCCATACAGGTGCAGCACCCAGTTGCGTCCCTTCCATTTGGGTGTCGACAGGGCCTGTACCAGCAGGTCCTGCGCTTTCCGCGCCGTATCCAGCTGGGCCAGCATGGTCCATACATACCGGCCCTGTGCATCGGTAGCAGGCCAGCCTGGTGGTTCCGGCTGGCTGGCAATGGTGATCGGGTTATAGAGCGTAGCGGTACGAAGCACTTCCAGACCTGAAGCATTTTGAATACCGCCGGCAATGCGGTGCGAGGCCATCAGGTTCAGCGCGGCCCCGCTGATCCAGGCCTGCAGGTTGCGGGTGCGGCTGGCGGAGAGGCGGTGTGTATCGTTGTAGTTGTGCGAGATCAGCACGTATTTGGCCAGGTGCCGGTGCAGTTGCCGGAAGGGACGATGCGTCACATCTTCGTAGCCGCCCTGGCTGATGCATACCAGGTCCCAGCCATCGGCCGCTGCCTTTTTGACCAACCGGAAACCCCTGCGGCGGATGACGATCTTTTGCAGGGGTAGCCGCGCCTGCTTCGGGTTGGGCAGGGGATAGATACGGCATCCTGCTTCCTGCAGCTGTTTTATTTTTTCATCTTTGCCGGAAGGCCATTCAAAGAAACAGCAACCTACGCGATGGCCCTGCTGCGCCATCCAGGCAGCGAGGCGATGCCAGAACTCCTCGCTGCCGCCCCAGGGATCGCCGTTCATGGCGGAAATGAATAATACAGAGCGCGGCATGATTATTTTTTTTGAGCCACCACGATATAGTTCAGCGTCCAGATGGGATCGAAGTAGCGTTTGTCCAGCCAGATGGCAAACTGGTTTGTCAGCCAGGTGAGGCCGAAGTTCAGGAAAAAGAACTTGACAAACCGCGAGCGAAAGGTGCGGTATTTGAACGAAGAATAGATGGTGTTCAGCATCATCTGGAAACTGGTGGCCCATTTGCCGCCATTGGCCCTGATGTACACGATGGAGAAACCTGCATCCTCAAACATTTTCTGCAGCCCGTACTTGCTCACCCGGAAAAAATCATACGGTTCTTCGTGCAGCTCCCAGCAGAAAGGTACGGTCAGGATCAGGTGGCCGCCGGGGCGCAGCACGCGAAAAGCTTCCTGCACCACTTCGCGCTGGTGGTACACGTGTTCCAGCACCTGGGTGCTCAGCGCCGTATCGAAGCTGTTGTCCGGGAAGGCCAGCTGGTCGGCCGGGCAGATCACGTCTACCCGTTGTTTATCGCTCTGGATGATGTCGCAGCCTACCTGCGTGGTCGATTTTGGATTGTACCATTCCTCGTAAGGTTTGTTGCCGCAGCCAAGGTCCAGGAAATCGCCTTTGCTGTAATTATCGATGGCCGCTTTGATATCCTGCATCAGGAAATACAGGTGAATATAATGCGGATGTTTTTTTTTGAGTTTGACGGAACCGAGACGGGGGAGATTTTCCTGGCGCATA
Organism: Chitinophagaceae bacterium; assembly: GCA_040509055.1. Classification (GTDB taxonomy): domain Bacteria; phylum Bacteroidota; class Bacteroidia; order Chitinophagales; family Chitinophagaceae; genus JAJKIP01. The sequence goes on along the minus strand of JBEVLT010000292.1, from coordinate 2,134 downwards.
GAAATGTAAAAGTATAAAGGTAAAAAAGGCAGGCGTGATTTGCCGTTATTCTCTTATGGACTTACGAATCTTTGTGTCACTTCGTGTCCCGGTGTCTTCGTGGTTTACCATTCCTTCCGCAATGGTTTATCCACCAGGGTATCGATGCTTTTGTATTGTCCTTCGGACCGCTGGGCAAACAGTTTGGGCACGGACACATAGCCGTTCAGCTGCTTTTGAGTTACGGCACGGGCCAGCAGGTTGTCTGCCACGGCAGACACAGGCGTTTGCAGGGCCGCCAGTTTTTTTGCTGCTGCATGGGTCACGGCATAGGCATCGGCAAAATCATGAAAGCCGGCCGTTTTCCAGTGATCATTCACCGGTTTGGGAAACAGGTTGCCGATCATGGTATGGTTCCATTTCAGCAGGCCCATCGCATGCTGGACATGATAGACGGTCCGTTTCAGCGGTACCGGTTTTTCATGCTTGTGGTAGTCGAAGAACAGTACATCCCAGTCAGGAGGTATTGTTGCAAACATCGCAGGCACATACGCCAGGTTGTCCGCCAGGGGAAATACATCGTCTTCGAAGATCAGCGCTTTTTGCACGCCGTTGGCTACGATATCTTCATAAATGTTCCGGTGGCCCATGGCGCAGGCCACTTCGCCGGTGGTCATGGACTTGCCATAGCGCTGGTACCGGCGCGTCAGGTTTTCATCGTACACACCCTCCTGTTGCAGGCGGTCCAGGCGGATGGTTTGTTTTTCGATGCCGTAAAAGAAGCGGATATTCAATCCCTGCATGGCCTGAGCCAGCGCTTCCTGCCGCTGTGCGGCAGCCGGGATGGTCAGCACATAGATCCTGTCGAAAAAACGGTTCAGGATGTCGAAAGGAGGATTCACCGGCCAAAGGTAGTGTTTCACGCAAAGGCCGCAAAGGGATCGCAAAGCGTTGTCGCCATGCTTCTGCGGGACCGGGCTCAGGAAGCACCTCCTTTGTGCCGCTCCGTGTCTTTGAGCCTCTGTGGTTCCGGTCGTAATTTCCGTTTATTAGGACAGGGGCTTATTTTTACACCTTCGTCTAAAACAGTTCAGCATGTATTCTCCTGTTACCGGTAAGCCGTCGCCTGTTGTGGATTCCTTTCCCGTGCCCGTTGTCGTTGAGGGGTATAAAAAAGACATCGGCATCGACGTGAGCCCTTATTTCAAGGGCATGGACGAGCTGCCACTGTACCAGTGCCCGGATACAAAGCTGCGCTTCTTTTATCCTTATTCCCTGGCCGGCGATGCCGCCTTCTATACGGCGCTGGAAGACCGCGAAGCCTACTACAGCGAATGGAAATGGGAATACGACGAAGCGTTCCGCGTGGTGGATGCCGGCGCTAAAGTGCTGGACATCGGCTGTGGCCGGGGCGCTTTTTTAGCTAAGCTGAAAAGCGAGAAGCAGTGCGATGTATTTGGATTGGAGTACAACCCGTCGGCCTACCAGGTGCTGCAGGAGCGCAGCATACCGGCTGCCATGGAAAGCATCGAAGAGCACAGCAAGGGCCATGCAGGCCGGTACGATGTGGTCAGCTTTTTTCAGGTGCTGGAGCATATCGGCGATGTAAAGAGCTTTATGGACGGCGCAGTGGCCAGCCTGAAAAAGAACGGGCTGCTGATCATCGCCGTGCCTAATAACCAGCCCTACCTGTTTGGCAACAACAAATACGAATGGCTGAACCTGCCACCGCACCACATGGGCTGGTGGAACCGTGAATCGCTGACCAACCTGTCCGGCTTCTTTGGCCTCGGGGTGCAGTTTATCCGGTCGTCTCCGTTCAAAGATTACAATAATTACCTTGACTCGCTCCGCCGCACCACGGCTATTACCAATCCCGGCCGGGTGCCCTGGCTGGACCTGACGCGGCCCTTCCGCAAGCAATGGATCCAGTTATTTAAAAACAGCATACCGGGTTTTTTTATCCTGGCGGTCTACCGTAAGCGATAAGCATCATCCGTGCAACAGCATCTCAGGAACCACGTGCTTTTCCGTCTCTCCCTTCCAGGATTGGTTTGTCACGGTATGGTAATTTTACGAATGTTATTTCGTGTAAGTACATGAGTTTCTGCAATGCTGATCATACGTATTTAAACGTAATTTTCAGGAGGGTCTT
>JBEVLT010000291.1:0-6202 GCA_040509055.1 Chitinophagaceae bacterium | reverse complement strand
AAGAATCAGCCAGGCTTGCATGTACCCCTTCAATATGCAGGCTGCTTACCGCCAGCCGCCACCCAGATTCCTGTACACATTCACGACGGCATTCAGCTGCTGCTTCTTTGTTTCGATCAGCTCCAGCTTTGCTTCCAGGGCATCCCGCTGCGTCATCAGCACCTCGAAGTAATCCACCCGGGCAGACCTGAAGAGATCGTTGGAAATATCGATCGACCTTGTCAGCGCATCTACCTGTTGCGACTTTAAACCATAGCTTTTATCCAGGTTGCCGATATTAGAAAGTTGCGTAGCCACTTCCAGGTAGGCATTCAGCACGGTCCGTTCGTAAGCATACAATGCCTGCAGCTGTCGTGCATTGGCACTGCTGAACGCTGCCTTGATCGCATTCCGGTTGATCAGGGGCCCGGCCAGGTCGCCGGCCAGCGAATAGAGCAATGACTCAGGAAATTTTACCAGGTAAGAAGGCTTGAAGGCCTGGAACCCTACCGCTGCAGAGATCCCGAGAGAAGGATAAAACTCTGCACGCGCCACCTTCACATCCAGCTTAGCAGCTTCCAGCTCCAGCTCGGCCTGGCGGATATCCGGGCGGTTGGCCAGCAGCTGCGCAGGGATACCTGCCTGAACAGCAGGCAGCGCCATATTTAAAAACGAGTCCTGGCTCCTGGGGATATCCTGCGGGTAGCGGGCCAGCAGGAAATTGATCCGGTTCTCCGTTTCTTTGATCTGCTGCATGATCCCGAACTCCAGGCTTTGCGACTTCAGCACTTCGGCCTGGAATTTTTGCACGCCAAGCTCGGTAGCCCTTGCTGCATCCTTCTGCACTTTCACGATGTCCAGTGCATTTTTTTGCAGCCCGATATTCTGTTTTACGATCGCCAGCTCATTGTCCAGCGCCAGCAGCTCATAATAGGAATTAGCGACCTCGGCCACGAGATTGGTGAGCACGAAATTTTTGCCTTCCGACGTAGCCAGGTACCGCGTCACTGCTGCCTGTTTTGCATTGTGCAGCTTTTTCCAGATATCGGCTTCCCAGTTTGCCACCGCCGCCACGTTATAATCCATCAGCGGGTCCGGCATTTCCTTGCTGGGTTTGATCTCGGTACTGGCATCGCCTGCCCCCTGGCTGGTATAGCGCCCCACCTTTTCCACGCCCGCACCGGCCCTCAGGCCAATGGTGGGGAGCAGGGACGCATGCCGGAACCGGATATCGTTCCGGGCGATCTCTATTTCCTGCAGCGTGATCAGCAGCTCCTGGTTATTCTTCAGCGCCGTATCCACCAGGTTTTGCAGGTCCGGGTCTGTAAAAAAGTCCTTCCACCGGATGGAGGACAGGTTGGTCGTATCCTGGCTGTTGCCAAAGGATGGCGGGACAGGCCCGGACCGCCCCGTAGCGGTGATCGCCGGCACTTTGCAGCCTGTCGCGGCAGCGCACAGGATCATCAGCCCGATGCACCGGTCTATTGTACGTTTAAACATTGTGATCAATTTCTTCAGTTAAAGGATTTTCTTCTTGATCTTTCACCAGCGGGCTCCGTTCCGATATCTTACCAAACAGGTAATACAGCCCGGGAATGATCAGCACACCAAAAACGGTCCCGATCAGCATGCCGCCTGCAGCAGCCGTTCCGATGGTGCGGTTACCGATCTTACCCGGTCCGTTGGCAAATACCAGCGGGATCAACCCCGCGATAAAGGCAAAGGAGGTCATCAGGATGGGACGGAACCGCACAGCCGATCCTTCGATGGCCGCTTTCAATACCGAATCGCCGGCCCGGTGCCGCTGCACGGCAAACTCTACGATCAGCACCGCGTTCTTACCCAGCAGACCGATCAGCATCACCACGGCTACCTGGGCATAGATATCGTTCTGCAGGCCCAGCAGCTTCAGCAGCAGGAAGGCGCCAAACACGCCGGCTACCAGCGACAGGATCACCGCAAGCGGCAGCACGAAACTTTCATACTGCGCTGCCAGGATGAGGTATACGAACCCGAGACAGATCAGGAAAATAAAAACAGCCTCGTTCCCGCGCGCTACTTCGTCTTTGGAAATACCGGCCCAGTCGATCCCGAATCCACGGGGCAGCGATTTCTTCGCTACCTCATTGATCACCCGGATGGCTTCGCCGCTGCTGTAGCCCGGCGCTGCCGAACCGCTGATCTCGGATGCATTGTACATGTTTTGCCGGGTGATCTCCGACAGGCCATACACTTTTTCCATTTTCATAAACGCGGAGAATGGCACCATCTCGTCATGATCGTTCTTCACGTACAGCTTCAGGATGTCTTCCGGCAAGGCCCGGTACTGCGCCCCTGCCTGCACGATCACTTTGTACTGCCGCCCAAACCGGATAAAGCTGATCTCGTAGTTACTTCCCACCAGGGTGGAAAGCGTGTTCATGGCATTATCAATGCTCACCCCTTTCTGCTGGGCGATATCATTGTCGATCCGGATCATGTATTGCGGAAAGCTGGCGCTGTAAAAGCTGAATACCGATGACAGCTCGGCACGCTTGCCCAGCTCTTTTACAAACTCATTGCTGACCGTTTCCATTTTCTTGTAATCGCCCGACCCTGCCTTGTCCAGCAGGCGCAGCTCAAAACCGCCTGCCGCTCCATAGCCCGGTACCGCCGGAGGCTGGAAAAACTCGATCGTGGCGCCGGTGATGTCTTTGGATTTTTCTTCCAGCTCGTTGATGATCTGCTGCACGGAATGCTTTCGCTCGTCCCAGCTTTTCAGGTTGATGAGGCAGGTGCCGGAGTTGGATCCTGTACCTTCTGTCAGGATCTCGTAACCTGCCAGCGATGATACGGATTGCACGTCCCCGATCCCCTCTGCGATCTTTTGCAGCCGCTCCGCGACCTGGTTGGTCCTTTCCAGCGAAGAGCCAGGCGGCGTCTGGATCACTGCGTAGAACATGCCCTGGTCCTCATTCGGGATAAAGCCCGATGGCAGGCTATTGTTCACCAGCCAGATGCCGGTACAGAATGCGATCAGCATGACAAAAGTGATCACCCGCCTGTTCACGATCCTACCCAGCAATTTCCGGTAGCGACCGGTCAGCCGGTTGAACCAGTTATTAAACCCGTCCAGTCCTTTTTTGAGTATCGTTTTCTTCCGGGGTATGCCATGCGTATTCTTCAGCATCATGGCGCAGAGCGCCGGTGTAAGCGTAAGCGCCACCAGCCCGGACAGAACGATGGCGGTAGCCATGGTAATGGAAAACTGCCGGTAAAAGATGCCGACGGGCCCCGACATAAAGGCTACCGGGATAAACACTGCCGCCATCACGAACGTAATGGCAATGATCGCCCCGCTGATCTCGTGCATGGCTTCTTCCGTTGCCTTTAGCGGCGACAAGCCTTTCGTCTCCATTTTGGCATGCACGGCCTCGATCACCACGATGGCATTGTCCACCACGATACCGATGGCCAGCACCAGCGCAAAGAGCGTGATCAGGTTCAGCGTGATGCCGAAGTATTGCATGAACACAAATGTGCCGATCAGCGATACCGGCACGGCAATGGCCGGGATGAGCGTGGACCGCCAGTCGCCCAGGAACAGGAATACCACCAGGCCCACCAGGATAAAGGCTTCCACCAGGGTGTGAATGACCTTTTCAATGGAAGCATCCAGGAACTTGGACACGTCATAGCTGATCTCGTAATCCATTCCCTTGGGAAAGGAATTGGCCCTGATCTCTTTCAGCTTTGCCTTCACGTCGCTGATCACCTGGCTGGCATTGCTGCCATACGATTGCTTCAGCACGATCGCAGCCGAAGGCCGGCCATTGAGGTTGGAATAGATATCGTACATGGAGCTGCCGAACTCGATATCCGCCACATCTTTCAGGCGGAGGAGCTCGCCATTGGGGCTGGCCCTCAATACCACGTTCTCGTATTGCTCCCTGGTGGTGAAGCGGCCGGAATACTTCAGCACATATTCAAATGACTGGGACCGCTTGCCCGAGCTTTCCCCCGTTTTACCCGGGGAGGCTTCCAGGCTTTGCTCGTCCAGCGCTTTCATCACTTCATCGGCTGATATCTTGTATGCCAGCATGCGGTCGGGTTTCAGCCAGATCCGCATGGCATATTCCCGGTTGCCCAGGATATCGGCAAAGCCAACGCCATCTACCCGGCGCAGCTCCGACAGCACGTTGATATCGGCAAAGTTGAACAGGAACTTCTGATCGGCTTTAGGATCGGTGCTGTAGAGGTTCACATACATGAGCATGTTCGATTCCTCGCGGGTGATCTTTACCCCTTCGCGCACCACCAGCGGCGGCAGCTTGTTGACCACCGAAGCCACCCGGTTCTGCACGTTCAGCGAAGCCTGGTTGGGATCGGTACCCAGGTTAAAAACTACCTGGATGGTCGCTTCTCCATCATTACCCGCATCGGCGGCCATGTATTTCATGCCGGGTACCCCGTTGATCGCCCGTTCCAGCGGGATGATCACGGATTTGATCATCAATTCATTGTTGGCGCCCGGGTATTCCGCCACCACGTTTACCTTGGGCGGGGAGATAGATGGGAACTGCGTGACCGGCAATTTGAGCATAGCCAGCACTCCCAGGAAGACGATGATGAGCGATATGACGATCGACAGCACCGGCCTGTGTATAAACTTATTAAACATTGAACTACGTTTATTGAAATGAACGATTATTCAGCTTTCAGCCGCAGCCGGGCGATCACGTCGCCGGGTTGCTGGTATTCAAAGCTGATCTTGTCATCATCCTTCACCTTTTGCACGCCTTCCAGCAGGATGCGGTCGTCGGGCGCGATGCCGCTTTCCACCACATACACATCGGGCATTGCACCGGTCACAGTGATCTCACGGGAGTGCACGGTATTGCTTTTGTCCACCACGAAAACATATTTTTTATCCTGGATCTCGTAGGTAGCTTTTTGCGGGATGATCAGGGCCTGGTGCACCGGTATGGTCATGATCACCTTGCCGGTTTCACCATTTCTTAAAAGCTTGTTGGGATTGGGAAACCGGGCGCGGAAGGCGATATTGCCGGTTTCATTGTCAAACTCGCTTTCGATCACTTCCACATTTCCTTTTTCCTGCAGCTGTGTGCTGTTGGCCAGCAGCAGGCCCACCCGGCTATCGCCCCGGTTTTTGACATGGGTCTGGTAGTCCAGGTATTCCGGCTCGGACACGTTGAAATAGGCAAATACCTGGCTGTTGTCCGAAAGACTGGTCAGCAGCTCGCCTTCATCGATGAGGCTTCCCAGTTTCCTGGGAATCCGGTCGATCGTGCCGTCAAAGGGCGCGCGGATCTCGGTAAAGGAGAGGTGGAGCTTTGCCAGGGCCGTTTCGGCTTTGGCCTGGTCCAGTTTGGCTTCGGCCATGGCCTGCTCGTTTTTGGATACGACATTCTTTTCCACCAATGCTTTGGTGTTCTGCAGCTCGATCTCCGCCGCTTTGGTCTCGGCCTGCGCTTTCTGCAGCTCGGCCTCGTAGATCTTCGGCATGATGCGGAACAGCAGCTGACCTGCTTTTACAAACTGGCCTTCGTCCACGTAAATGTCCTGCAGGTAACCTTTTTCCTGCGACCGGATCTCGATGTTGCGCACAGAACGGATCTGCGAAACATACTCTTTGGCAAAGGAAGTGTCTGTTTTCAGGGGAGTAGTGACGGTGTACTTACCGGCCTCTTCCTTTTCTTCCTGCCTGGATTTGCAGCCCGTGTAGCCGAACAGGGCCACCAGGCTGGCGAACATAAAAATTCTCTTCATAATAATGATAAATGAATATTGAGGGGATGAAATAGCTATAGCATTCAGCTATTCAATGGCAGGCAATAAATGTTAGCGGAGCGGCTACCGGCAGGGATGCATCGTCATGAATGGACCATATGGCCGTGGGCGGGCAACGATACCGGCAACCATGTGCAGGGATCAGACCCTTAAAACCCGTTGCAGGATGTATTTGGGAGAAATGCGGCCGCAGAAGGACGGCGCGGCTTTGGACCGGTTGAACGGATAAGCCAAGACAGGCTGGAGAGCCAGCTCGTCATAGCTCCGGGCCAGTACTTTGAATTTACGGGCAAAAATGCTTTCCGTGTCCTCGTCTTCAGCATCGTCACCGACGAAGTACCCGCTTTGATCAGCGGAGGGCGTGGTATGAATGACCGGGAGCCCGTGGTAAATGGCAGCGTAGCTGAGTGGCTGTGATTGCTGCAATTGCTGA
>JBEVLT010000290.1:0-9793 GCA_040509055.1 Chitinophagaceae bacterium | reverse complement strand
CGATCCGGTAGCGCCATCTACCACGCGGTGGTCGCAGCTCAGCGTCACTTTCATTACGTTGCCCGGTACCACGGCGCCATTCTTTACTACCGGCACCTGGCTGATGCCGCCCACGGCCAGGATGCAGGCATCCGGCGGGTTGATGATAGCGGTAAACTCGTCGATACCGAACATGCCGAGGTTGGAGATAGTGAACGTATTGCCTTCCCAATCGGAGGGCTGCAGTTTTTTATCCTTTGCTTTTTGCGCAAATGTTTTCACCTCGCCTGCGATCTGTGACAGCGATTTCGTGTCGGCAAACCGTACCACCGGTACCAGCAGGCCGTCTTCCACGGCTACTGCCACACCGATGTTTACATGGTGGTTCGTGCGGATCTTATCACCCAGCCAGCTGCTGTTTACGGCAGGGTGCTGCTTCAGCGCCACGGCGCAGGCTTTCAGCACCAGGTCGTTGAAGGATATTTTTACCTTACTTGTTTCATTGAGCTTGGCCCGGCTGGCTACCGCGTTATCCATATCGATAGCCATGGTGAGGTAGAAGTGCGGGGCGGTGAATTTGCTTTCGGCCAGCCGCTTGGCGATCACCTTGCGCATTTGCGACACCGGTACCTCTTCGTAGCTTACCTGGCCGGCAGGTGCAGCAGGTGCGGCCGGTTTGCTCTCTGCAGGAGCTTCCGTTTTTGCGGCCGGTTTGTAGCTGTCGATATCCTGTTTGGTGATCCGGCCGCCATCACCGGAGCCCTGTACGCTTTTGAGATCGATGCCTTTTTCGGCGGCCAGTTTTTTAGCCAGCGGAGAAGCCTTGATCCGTCCATTGTCCTGCGAAGAAGGCTGGCTGGCAGCTTCTTCCTGTTTGGCAGCTTCAGCGGCGGGTTTTTCTTCTGTGCCCTGCTGAGCTTCTTCCGGGGCCTTGCCATTGGAGGCGCCGCCGCCTTTTACAGCAGCTACGATCGCGTCCACATCCACTTTATCTTTTTCGCCGATGATGGCCAGCAGGTCATTGACGGCGATCTTTTCTCCTTTCTGCGCACCAACATACAGCAGGGTGCCATTCTTATAGCTTTCCAGCTCCATGGTGGCCTTGTCGGTTTCGATATCCGCCAGCACATCGCCTTTCTTTACTGCATCGCCCACGTTCTTGTTCCAGCCGGCTATTACACCTTCGGTCATGGTATCGCTCAGCCGGGGCATCAGCACCACTTCGTCCATTTTGGAAACATCGATGCTTTTGGCAGGGGCTTCAGCCGGCTTTTCCTTTTCCTCGGCGGGTTTTTGTTCCGCGCTTTCTTTTTTCGGCTCTTCTTTTTTGGCAGGTTCGGCAGCCGTGCCGCCGCCTTTTACCAGCTCGCTGATGTCTTCGCCTTTGTTGCCGATGATGGCCAGCAGGTCGTTTACCTGCAGCTTGCCGCCTTTATCGGTACCGATATGCAGCAATGTGCCATCCTTGTAGCTTTCCAGCTCCATGGTAGCTTTGTCGGTCTCTACTTCGGCCAGCAGGTCGCCTTTCTTCACAGGATCGCCTACTTTCTTATGCCAGGCGGCTATCACTCCTTCGGTCATGGTATCGCTCAGGCGGGGCATCAGGATCACTTCAGCCATGTATCTTAAAATTTTGGCCGAAATTAAGATAAAAACATCAATTACCCGTTGAATGCCAGACGGTGGTAATGCTACAATAACTTTTAATAAGTTTCTGAATCACAGGCTTCCCGCCTTTGGCGGTCCGGGCTGGCGCTGCGCGGCCAAACCGGGGGCCTGATACCGGGACCGGGCTCATGAAAAAATAACTGGCCGGGCTTCGTCCAGGGCCGGTAGCCAGAAAAGCGAGAGGATAAACAGAAAGGACGGACGATTTACCAGTCCAGTTCCAGCCGCAGCCGGTCTTTCAGTTCCTTTACCATGGGGTATTGCTCGATCATTTTCAGGAACTGCTCCTTGGTGGAGAGCGGCAGGTCGATTGCTGGCTGCTGCTCTTTGTTCTCCCGGATGATCACCGTGAACTGAAGCAGTTTGTTTTGCAGCTGCTGCTGCAGCCAGGCGAATAAACGGTTGCGTTCATGCTCGATGAACCGCTGCTCGATATTGTTGGATGTGATGACCTCGAAGCTATTGGCATCTTTTATTTCCAGCTGGGCCAGTGCAAAGGGCTGGAAGGCGGGGTTTCTTGCCGCTTTCAGTTGCTGCATATAATCCTGCCAGGCGGTTTGCAGTGTTGTGTCCTGCAGGGGATGGTTAACCTGTTCCTGCTGCACGCCGTTATCGCGGTACTGGTTGCGGATCTTGTTGAGGGCCGCCAGTTTGTTGGGAGGAGGAGCGGATGACGGTTGTTGGGCGATGGAAGATGGCTGGCTGGCTGCAGATACCGGCTGCCCGGTATTGGGGGCCGGCTGTCCATTGCCGGACGATGGCGGAGCGGCTGGTGCCGGGGGCTGCCGGCGCGGGGTTTCGATGATCAGTTTTTCGCCGGTGTCCGGGCTGGCCCGCTGTTTTTCGGGTTGCAGGGACGGAATATGGCGAAAGGCGAGCGGCTTTACTGACTCAACTGCTTTTTTTTTACCGATACCGCTGTCGCCGGCACTGAGCTCGATGGCCTGCTGCAGGTAGCAAAGCCTGATCAGGGCCAGCTCCACATGCAGCCGTTTGTTGCGGGCGCCTTTGTAATTGATCTCCGCTTCGTTCAGGATATTCAGCGCGCTGATCAGTATGGCTGCCTGTACGTTTTTCGACGTTTCCAGGTATTTCTCGCGGAAGCTTTCCACGGCGTCGAGCAGGCGGGCCGCTTTTTCATCCTTGCACACCAGCAGGTTGCGGATGAACTCGGCAAACCCGTTCAGTACCAGGTCGCCCTCGAATCCCTTGCGGTTGATATCGTCGTACAGCAGCATGGCGCCGGCCAGGTCCTGCTGCAGCATGCAGTCCAGCAGCCTGAAGTAATAGTCCTCGTCCAGGATATTCAGGTGCTCCAGCGTATTGCCATAGTTCAGTTCGCCGCCGGTAAAGCTGACGATCTTATCCATGATGCTGAGGGCATCCCGCATGCAGCCTTCGCTTTTCTGTGCGATCACGTGGAGCGCCGCTTTTTCTGCATTCACCTCTTCCTTTACGCAGATCTGCTCCAGGTGCTCCACCGTGTCGGTGGTAGTAATGCGTTTAAAGTCGAATATCTGGCAACGGCTCAGGATCGTGGGCAATATTTTGTGCTTTTCCGTAGTCGCCAGGATAAAGATGGCATAGGAGGGAGGTTCCTCCAGCGTTTTCAGGAAGGCATTGAAGGCCGAAGAACTGAGCATGTGCACCTCATCGATGATATACACTTTGTACTTTCCGGCCTGCGGGGCAAAGCGTACCTGCTCCACCAGTGTACGAATATCATCGACCGAGTTGTTGCTGGCGGCATCGAGCTCGTGTATGTTCATTGAAGTGCCTTCGTTGAACGATACGCAGGAATGACAGGTATTGCAGGCTTCGCCCTCCCTGGTCTGGTTCTCGCAATTGATCGTTTTGGCCAGGATGCGGGCACAGGTGGTCTTGCCTACGCCTCGCGGACCGCAAAACAAAAAGGCATGCGCCAGCTGGTTGTGCCGGATCGCATTTTTCAGCGTGGTGGTGATATGCGATTGCCCCACCACCGTATCAAAGGTCTGCGGCCTGTATTTTCTTGCGGAAACGATGAATTTATCCATAACCTGAAACGGCTAAATTAGACAATAATCAGGAATGCGGCTTACCGGTAGGCCATCCCGGCGCAGTATGTTCATAACTGTCCGGCGGATGTAAATAAAAGGACCCAAACTGTCTGCGGCAACCGGATGAAGCCTGAGATGATGAAAAATCGCTATACATTATGACAGGATCGGGTGGCGTTTGAATTCCTTTGTCTGGTCAAACAGGTAGCGGTACGTGGTGAGCTGGCGGCTGCGGTAGGTGCCCAGGTTTTCGGCCACATTGATCATTTTGGGGTTGAACTCGCCGATCCATTGCATTTCGTATTTATCATAGATCGATTTGCCGATCCGGTATTCCCCGTCGCGGATCGTAAGCCCCTGGATGGCCCGGCAGCCTTCCACGATCATGTAGCTGTCCACGCCCTTGCCGTGAAACTCGGGTATGATGCCAAATACAAGCCCGGTAAACTTATTGTTTTTGACGGTGGATTTGATCCACAGGAACTTTAATTTATGCCAGAGGCTAAACTTGCCCTTCAGGTATTTGAACCACTGGTTCAGGTCGGGCAGGTTGATCCAGATGCCCACCGGCTGGTCTTTGTAATACACAAACCAGCTGACCCGCTCGTCCATGACCGGCTTCATGGAGCGAAACATTTTGCGCACCACCTTTTCTTCCAGCTGCTTCATGCCTCCGTGGCCTGCCCAGGCCTTGTTGTACACGTAAGTAAAATCGGCTGCAAACTTATCCAGCTGGCTTTTTTTGATATGTTCGGCGTGATAGTTCGGGTCTTTGGCACATTCCGCGTGGCGTTCGTAGAATTTTTGCTGCAGCCGGTCTTTTGCATTCAGCGCAAAGCAGATCTGGTTGTAAAAGTTGCGAAACCCGTAGCGTTCGAACAGCTCCTGGTAGTAAGGCGGGTTGTAGTTCATACCGTACAGCGGCTGATCGAAGCCTTTTACGATCAGCCCCCACCAGCGGTCCCGCTCGCCGAAATTGATCGGGCCGTCCATGGCCTGCATGCCGCGCTGCAGCAGCCAGTGTTTGGCCACGTCAAAAAGCCTGTCGGCCGCCGCCTGGTCGTTGATGCAGTCGAAGAAGCCGACGCCACCCACGGGTCCCTCATCTCCCTTGTTCTTATACTTTTTGTTGACAAAAGCGGCGATCCGGCCGATCAGCTTACCGTTCTGGTCCTTCAATACCCAACGGGCCACTTCGCCCTGCCGGAAGGTTTTATTCTTAGCAGGATCGAACACGTCCCGGATATCTTTTTCCAGCGGGTGGATATAGTTCGGGTCTTTCTTGTTGAGTTCGGTATTGACCAGCAGGAAGTCGCGTTCGCCTGCCTCATCTGTAACGGCTATCAGCTCCATGCGTTTTATAATTCTAAGAACGCAAGATTAAGCAAAATACCGGACACAGGTGCTTAGCGGCCTGCGATAAACATTTTGCGGATCAGGTCATCGTCGTGTGCATAAATGTCGTCGCGGAAATTCAGGCGGCCGTCTTCGCCCACCCAGGCTGTATAATAGGTGATGATCACCGGTACCGCGTTTTTCAGCTTCACGAATTTTTCGTTGCCGCTGTTCATGGCCTCGTTTATTTTTTCCGGGGTCCATTCCGGGTCGTTCTCCAGCAGCCAGTTTGCCATTTTTACCGGGTCGCTCAGCCGGATGCACCCGTGGCTGTAGGCCCGCACATCTTTTTCAAACAGGCTTTTCTCCGGTGTATCGTGAAAATAGATATTGAAGCTGTTGGGGAAAAGGAACTTCACTTTGCCGAGTGCATTTTTAGGACCAGGACGCTGGCGCACCACGGGCAGCCCGCCGGCATTGCCGGTCACTTCCATGTTTTTGGAGGCCAGGTAGCCTGAATTGCGGTTCATGGCCGGCAGGATCTCTTTTTTCACGATGCTCGACGGCACGTTCCAGTAGGGACTGAATACCACCTGGTTCAGGTCGCCGTTAAACATCATGGTATTGTGGCCTTCCTTGCCTACCACCACGTTCATATCGAACAGCTTGTTCTTGCCGCTGGTGGCATGCAGCACAAATTCGGGAATATTCACCACGATCAGCGTGCCTTCCGGGCGGTGCGGCATCCAGATCATCCGGTTCATGTTGATCAGTATCTGCTGCAGCCTTTTTTCAGCCGGTACATTCATTTGTTTTACCAGGGGTGCTGTGATCACTCCATCGGGGGTGTATCCATGCCGCTGCTGAAAGCTCTTCACACCTGCTTCCAGCGTATCGGTAAAGACGGTGCTGCTGTCGCCTGCTGCCATGTCCCTGGTCAGTTGCAGCCTTTTTTTGATCAGGGCGATCTCCGGGGCATTGTCACCTTTTTTCAGCTGTTTTTTGTCGGTTTTGATTTCCGGCCAGCCACCCTGCTTTGCCACCTGGTAGTACAGGGCCAGCTGCTGTTTCAGCCCGCCGTAGGATTCGTTTACGTCTTCGTAATATTTATCGTCCTTGTGCTTTTTATTCAGCAGCGAATCGGCCAGGTAAAGCGCCCCCTGTTTTTTGAGCGGGATAAAACGTTCCTGTTCCTTGCGCTTTACAAATCCTTTTTCGTAGTTGTTGAAAATAAATTCGATGAAATTGCGGGTGAGCGCCAGCTCTGTCTGCAGGTAGGATTTGTCGTTTTTGCCTACGATGATCGTGTCTTCGGCGATCAGGCCGTCCATCTTTTTCTGGAAGGCTTTATCGCGCAGCGCCGTGTCGCTGCCGTAGCTCGTGGCATAGTCGTACTGGTTCCAGAAGCAGCGGGCCTGCTCGGTGAGGCCGTCGGTCGAGAACCAGGCATACTGGTAGTTGCGTGCATTGTAAAAGCTGCGCATCCGCCGGCTCACGCTGTCGCTGAGCTTTTGTTCGGCGATATAATTTTCCATGGCGGCGCTATCCAGGAACAGATCGCTGTAGGCATTTTCCGGCGTGATAGAATAATCACGCGCCGTCATCTTTTTTTCCCTTTCGGCATTTTCGGCATCGCTGCCGTTGTTATTATCGTTGTTTTTGCAGGAGAACAGGAAGAGGCTGGTAATGGTGGCTGCGACAAATATGATTTTCATATGGTAGTTTTTACAAAAGCTGTGCCAGCGCTTTTGCAATGCGGTGGGCGAGGTCCTGGTCAGCAGGCAAGGCCCGTGTGGGGAAACATACAGTACAAGGATGCAGCGAGGTTATCGGATATGGCTGCAGGGGCATCTTCGGATTTTGTTTAGTTGGAAACAAAATCCAATCTACCGGCTACCTATTTGCGCTTCTTATTAATCAACTTCCCTTCTTTCCAGGTTTCCTTTCTCAGCAGCTTACCGTTTTCGCGCCAGTAAAACCATTCTCCGTCTTTGTGGTCGTGAAAGTAGGTTCCTTTTGACTTCGGCATGTTGGACGGGAGATAAAACTCCATGTTTATGCCATTTAATTCGGCATTTTCGATTTTAGTAAAATTCAATAGCCTGCATCCATCGCCGGTAGCTGTTATTCTCAATCCATTTGCCATGTCCAAAACCTCTGCTTTGTTATATCTTTTAGCGGAGTTGTAATACTCGATAGTTGTATCCGTTGCTATGAGGATCTCGCGGACATAAAGGGGAAGCGGGTATGCTAGATTGTTTCTGTTTGCCGGCTGGCCAGGGGATAAGTAAAATGAAAGGATACAAATCAGGCTGCATGATATATGTTTCATAATTGACCGGTTGGTTCGTTTAGGTAACGGGGATCTTCCTTGTCTTTTTTCGCAAAAATTCGATTTCTGTAATAAAATAGCTGGTTGCGAACCAGTATATGTGGTCTTTTCTTCTGAAAGTACACCGGCTTCGTCAAAACGTTCAGTATTTGGCATCGGTCATTTTTAGCTTTTGCCGGAAGAGTACAATCTGTCCTTTTATGTGACTGCCGATTTCCGGGGCTCCCGGAACCAACGCCACCTGCACCACGGTGCCCGCCGGGATTGATCGGGCCGGGCCGGAACCACCTTCGGCCTGCCGGCGATGATTATGGAGAAGTAAATGCTGCGGGTTCAGCCTGTCAGGGAGCCGGTTTCACCTGTTTTCCACATCCCCGGGACGCCGCCGGAATATTCTTTTTTACATTTTACATTTCCCGCCTGCACCCTTACCTTTGCGGCCTGAAATCAACCCTTTTCTTTATATATGGCAAATACAGGTAAAATAAAGCAGATCATCGGCGCCGTCATCGACGTGCAGTTCGAAGGCAAACTTCCCGAAATCTATAACGCATTGGAACTGAAAAAGGAGAACGGCGATATACTCGTCCTGGAAGTGCAACAGCACCTGGGCGAGGATAGCGTACGCTGCATTGCGATGGATGGTACGGAAGGCCTGGTACGCGGCACTCCCGTGCATGATACCGGCAAAGCGATCGCCATGCCTGTGGGTGAGGCCATCAAAGGACGCCTGTTCAATGTAACCGGCGACCCGATCGACGGACTGCCTGCCGTATCCAAAGAAGGAGGACGTCCCATCCATGCCAAGCCGCCCATGTTTGAAAACCTGAGCACGGCTACCGAAGTACTGTTTACCGGTATCAAGGTCATCGACCTGATCGAGCCTTATGCCAAGGGCGGTAAGATCGGCCTGTTCGGTGGTGCGGGTGTGGGCAAAACCGTACTGATCCAGGAGCTGATCAACAATATCGCAAAAGCTTATTCCGGTCTGTCTGTGTTTGCCGGTGTGGGCGAGCGTACCCGTGAAGGAAACGACCTGATGCGTGAAATGATCGAAGCCGGCATCATGAAATACGGCGACGCCTTCAAGCACAGCATGGAAGAAGGCGGCTGGGACCTGAGCAAAGTGGACATGAACGAGCTGGCCGATTCCAAAGCCACCTTCGTGTTCGGCCAGATGAACGAACCTCCCGGCGCCCGGGCACGTGTGGCCCTGTCGGGGCTGACCGTTGCGGAATACTATCGCGACGGAGAAGGAGAAGGCAAAGGAAAGGACATCCTGTTCTTCGTAGACAATATCTTCCGTTTCACCCAGGCCGGCTCTGAAGTATCGGCCCTGCTGGGACGGATGCCTTCAGCCGTGGGCTACCAGCCTACGCTGGCTACCGAAATGGGACTTATGCAGGAAAGGATCACTTCTACCCGCGATGGTTCCATTACCTCCGTACAGGCGGTATACGTACCGGCGGATGACCTGACCGATCCGGCTCCTGCAACCACGTTTGCACACCTGGATGCCACCACTGTATTGTCGCGTAAGATCGCCGACCTCGGTATCTACCCGGCGGTAGACCCGCTGGATTCCACATCGCGGATCCTGATGCCGCAGGTGGTGGGCGAAGCGCACTACAACTGCGCCAACCGTGTAAAATCCATGCTGCAGCGCTACAAGGAGCTGCAGGACATCATCGCCATCCTCGGCCTGGACGAGCTGAGCGACGAAGACAAAATGACCGTGTCGCGCGCCCGGAAAGTGCAGCGCTTCCTGTCGCAGCCCTTCCATGTGGCCGAAGCCTTCACCGGTCTGAAAGGTGTGCTGGTGCCGATCGAAGAAACCATCCGCGGCTTCAACATGATCATGGACGGCGAGGTCGACGAATACCCGGAAGCGGCCTTCAACCTCGTCGGTAACCTCGAGGACGCGATCGCCAAGGGCAAGAAGATGATGGAGCAAGCCAAAAACTAATTCAAAATGCAAAATGCAAAACCGGACCTTTCGGCTTTTGCATTTTGCATTTTACATTTTGAATTACGGAAATGCAACTAGAAATACTAACCCCCGAGCACCGCATCTACAGCGGGCAGGTGTACGGGATCCAGCTGCCGGGTATCGAGGGCTCCTTCGAGGTGCTCGATCGCCACGCCGCCATGATTGCTTCCCTGGGCAAGGGGCGCATGAAGATCATGAAGGATAAGGGTGGCAACACCGAGCTCTACGAGATCGCCGGCGGCTTCGTCGAGGTGCTCGACAACAAGGCGACCGTCCTCATCGAAGGGGCAATGGCCATGGAATAGTCCGGAACCGGTTTCAATAAACTAGAGAGGCAGCTCGAAATGAGTTGTCTCTTTTTTTTGGCGGCCGCCCGGCAGCGATGGGCGTAGGCTGCCTGTCGTCCCGCTGGGTTTCGGATCCTACCGTTTTCGGTTGGTACGCTGCTCA
>JBEVLT010000289.1:0-5356 GCA_040509055.1 Chitinophagaceae bacterium | reverse complement strand
CGTTACCCTTATCAGCCCGAAGGTAAATGCGTTCCTGGCCAACCCGACCCAGATGATCGAGACGGCCAAGCATTCCATCACCACGGTACAGCAGCGCATCGGCGTTACGTTCATCTCCGAAGATTCGCTGACCAACTCGCTGAGTAAACTTTCCGCCTTTATTCCGAATATCCTCAACAGCACGGCCAACCTGATCACCAACCTGGCCATCCTGTTGTTTGTGCTCTACCATATGCTGATCAACGGCAGCGCCATGGAGCGCATGCTGAGCCGCATCATCCCGCTCAAGCCGGAAAACATCAACATGCTGGCTTCCGAGACCAAGAAAATGGTGCGGGCCAATGCGCTGGGCATCCCCCTTATTTCCATCATCCAGGGATTGACGGCCACCCTGGGCTATTTTATTCTCGGGGTGAAAGAGTGGGCGCTGTGGGGGTTCCTGACCGGCATCTTCGCCTTTTTCCCCGTCATTGGTACTATGGCCATATGGGTGCCACTGGTGCTCTATACCTATGCCGTGGGCGACAACTGGCAGGCCACCGCGCTGCTGCTTTACAGCGTGATCGTTACCGGCAACGTGGATTATATTGCCCGCATCACCCTACTGAAAAAAATGGGCGATGTGCACCCGGTTGTCACTATTCTCGGGGTGATCGTTGGCCTCGGTCTTTTCGGGTTCATCGGGCTGGTCTTCGGCCCGCTGCTTATTAACTATATCATTGTGCTGTTCAATATCTACATGAACGAGTTCATCGACAAGGACATGCCGAAGCTGGTCGAAGAGGTAGAAGTGTCCGAGGAAATGAAGGACGAGACGATCAAAAGGCACCGGTAAACCGCTCAGCTTAGTAGTGCCATCTTACAAAGGCTTCCATGGCGGCATAATGGGTCAGTCCCAGGTCGGCATACAGCCCGGCGGTAGCTGCATTTCTTTCCTCAGCGCGTTGCCAGAATTCTCTTGAATCGCTGCCCTGGAAGGGTACCATGTCTTTTTGCGACTGGTGGATGAAGATACCAAACCGCTTGCGCAGCACCTGGTCCGGGCTCATGGGTACAGCCATTTCGATCTCTTCGATATTCCATTCCTGCCAGGCGCCTTTGTACAGCCAGAGCCAGCAGTCGCCGATCCACTCATCGCCGGCGTCCTTGATGCGCTTCAGTGCTTCCAGCACCACGTTGAAGCAAACGATATGCGTGCCATGCGGGTCGGCAAAATCGCCGGCGCAATACACCTGGTGTGGTTTGATCTGCCGCAGCAGGTCAATGGTCAGCTCGACGTCCTTTTCACCCATCGGGTTTTTCTCGATGGTGCCTGTTTCGTAAAAAGGCAGGTTCTGGAAATGGATGTTCTCGTCTTTGATGCCTACATAACGGCAGGTGGCGCTGGCCTCGCCCCGGCGGATTAATCCTTTGATGGACCGGATGGTGGGCGTATCTATTTGGTTTGATTTTTTCTCCGCAATAAAGCTGCGCGCATCGGCCAGTATCTGGCCGGATTTGCTGGTGTCGATACCGGCAATCTTTTCAAACCCCACGGCAAAGTCGAGAAAGCGGGTCACGAATTCATCCGTTACGGCAATGTTGCCGCTGGTCTGGTAACCCACATGTACATCATGGCCCTGGTCGTGCAGGCGCTGGAAGGTGCCGCCCATGCTGATGATGTCGTCATCCGGGTGCGGGGAAAAGATGATGACGCGTTTGGGAAAAGGTTCCGAACGTTCCGGGTGGGCAGGCAGCTGGCTGCCGGGTTTGCCGGCCGGCCATCCGGTAATGGTATCCCTGAGCAGGTAGTATACCTGCAGGTTGATCTCGTAGGCATTGCCCTTTTCCACCAGCAGGTCGCTCAGACCGTATTCGTTGTAGTCGGAGTTGGTCAGGCTGAGCACCGGCTTTTTCAGCTTCAGCGCCATGTTCACCACGGCCGTTTTGATCATGGCCGGCGTCCATTCGCAGTCGCCGGTAAGCCAGGGCGATTTGTTGCGCGTCAGTTCGGCCGCCGCAGCCGTATCCACTACGAAAGTGACATCGTCATGGTTTTGCAGCAGCGAAGCCGGTACCTGTTCGGTATCGTCGTCTTCCACGGCTTTTTTCAGCACAGGAGCTTTTGCCGTACCCCAGGCCATCAGGATGATCTTCTTCGATTTCAGGATGGTGCTGATGCCCATGGTGATGGCCAGGCGCGGCACTTCTGAAATGTTGGCAAATTCGTAGGCATTGGCCATGCGGGTGGAATGGTCCAGCGTGATCAGCCGCGTGCGGGAATAAATACCGGAACCGGGCTCGTTGAAGCCGATATGCCCGTTGTTGCCGATACCCAGTATCTGCAGGTCGATGCCGCCGGCTTCCTCGATCATCTTTTCATACTGCAGGCAGTACGCTTTGATGTTTTCTTTTTTGATCTCCCCGCTGGGAATATGCGTATGCTCCGGTTTGATATCGATATGATCGAACAG
Source organism: Chitinophagaceae bacterium (assembly GCA_040509055.1). Classification (GTDB taxonomy): domain Bacteria; phylum Bacteroidota; class Bacteroidia; order Chitinophagales; family Chitinophagaceae; genus JAJKIP01. Next base: position 2,903 of record JBEVLT010000289.1, on the reverse strand, counting down.
GTTGGTCTGCATAAAGCGGTTGTAGCTTTGCAGGGCATCGTTGTCGATGGGATAATATTCGTCCAGGTTGAAGGTGACTACGTTGGCAAAGCTCAGGTTCTCTTCGCGGTGCAGCCGTACCAGTTCGGCATACAGCGTTTTGGGTGTGGAGCCGGTGGCAAGTCCCAGCACGCATTTTTCTTTCTTTTCCTGCTTGTTGCGGATGAGTGTGGCGATCTGCCGGGCTACATAGGCAGCCCCTTCTTTCAGGTCGGGATAGATCTTTACAGGTATCTTTTCGAAACTATCGGATAGGTTCATAGACGCAGTCTGTTTGGACATGTTAGGTGTTTTTCAATTATAGGTGCCGCAAAGATAAGCAATCGGAAGGCTGAAGTCAGTGATAGGAGGTCAGAAGCCGGAGGTCCGGTTTACGGCCTCTGACCTCCTGCTTCTTAGTCTACTTCGATCTCATCCACGAACAGCCACGGCTTTGTTCCTGCGCCGGGATAGCCATCGGGGATGGCGCCCTTATTTTGTATCCGCACTTTTACGTACCGCACCGTAGCAGGTTGGGACGCTTCGCAGCGAATGCGGTCTGTGCCGGTTTGCTGGATAGAACAGGCGATCGGTGAAAAATTATTGCCGTCGCGGGAAGCGTCGATGCTCATGCCGGCGGGTCCCCATATCCAGGATGGCGGATCGTGCAGCACATGCGCGGTCACGCTGCTGATCGCCGTTTCTTTGCCCAGGTCGATGATGGCTTCGCAATCGGTACCGTCAAACCCGAGGAACTCTTTTGCCCTGGCCAGGCGCGTTTCGTTCTGCACCCCGTTCACAAGTGTAAATGCGCCATCGCCGGGATACTTCCGGGAGGCAGGAATGGTCAGTGTGATCGGTTTGCCGGTAGCCTTGTTGAAATGGAATTGCTGGTAAATGGATTTCGAGAGATAAGTATAAGCCAGGCCCGATGTTCCTGTATGCCCGTTTAAGGGCTGCGTGGCCACCTGTATCCATGCTACTTCATAGGCTCCCTGCCCGGCCGGATCGGTGATAGCGTAATCATAGGTTGTTGAATCAATGACCCGATAGGTGGTTTTATCACCAGCCAGGATCGATCCTTTGTCTGCCCTTTTGCTGAGCCGCCAGATGACGCCTTTCTGATTGGCTGCGGGCATCACTTCTGCTTTTAATTCGTAATAAGCCTTGCTGTAATGCGCTCCCCACAGCTCATAGCGTTTGAACTGCGTGAGCAACCGCTTTTCAAAATCAGTCCAGTTTCGTTTTTCCTTTGGGCTCCACAGCACTTCGCTCAGTGCGCTCAGGCGCGGAAAGATCATGTACTCCACCTTGCCCGGATTGGTACTGTATTCGGTCCAGAGGTTGGCCTGGGCGCCCAGTATGTAGCCGGCTTCTTCTGCGTTCAGTTCTTTGGGTATGGGTTCCCAGGCATATACTTTTTCCAGCGGGTTGTATCCGCCAATGGTCAGTGAATCTTCATTCTCGCTCTGGCTGTAGTCGAAATACATGGGGCTGGTAGGTGTCATGATCACATGGTGCTGCTGCCTGGCCGCATCGATGCCGCCCTGCTCGCCGCGCCAGCTCATCACCACGGCATTGGGGGCCAGCCCGCCTTCCAGTATCTCGTCCCACCCGATGATGGTGCGGCCCCTGCCATTCAGGTATTTTTCCATGCGCCGGATAAAGTAGCTCTGCAGCTCATGCTCGTTTTTCAGCCCGTTCTCCTTCATCCGCTGCTGGCAGCGCGGGCAGCGCTTCCAGTTGTCTTTCGGGCATTCATCACCGCCTACATGGATGTATTTGGCAGGGAACAACGTGATCACTTCGTCCAGCACGTCCTGCAGGAAACTGAATGTATTTTCTTTCCCGGCGCAATACACATCTTCGAATACGCCCCAGGTTTGCTGCACCTGTTTGCCGGTGGTGTCGCCGCTCCATACCGTACCGGGAGGGTAGCGGGTGGACTCGCCGGGGAAACAACTTAGTTGCGGGTAGGCCGTGATGGCTGCAGAGGAGTGCCCGGGCATTTCGATCTCGGGTATGACGGTGATAAACCGGTCGGCGGCATACTGCACCACCTCTTTTACTTCCTCCTGCGTATAATAACCGCCATAGCGGATGCTGTCGTTGCCATTGCCGGGAAAACGGCCGGTGATAGTGCCGTTGCGGTAAGCGCCTGCCGTAGTGAGGCCGGGATATTTTTTGATCTCGATGCGCCAGCCCTGGTCGTCCGTCAGGTGCCAGTGAAAATAGTTGAGCTTGTGCAGGGCCAGGTAGTCGATATACCGCTTGACAAACGATACCGGGAAAAAATGCCGGCTTACATCGAGGTGCATACCGCGGTATGCGAAACGGGAATAATCAAAGATCGTAACAGCAGGAATTTTCCTGATTGCAGCCGGGTCGGCAGGCAGCAGTTGCAGCAGCGTCTGGAGGGCATGAAAGGCCGGCTCTTCAAAGTTGCTGGCGATGCGGATACCTGTTCCGTCCACCGTGAGTTGATAGGCCGGTTTGCCCGAAGTAGGCATTCGCGTCATATGAAACACCAGGTCGGCTTGTGCGGAAGCTGCCTTTATTACCGTGATGCCATAATATTTCAAAAGTGTAGCCTGCAAATAAATGAACAAGCGGTGCTGGTTGCCTGCGGGAAAATCGGAATAGACTTTCAGCGTATCCTGCAACCGGAAATGGCCGTTGCCATAGCTGATCCCGACCGGGGCCGGAATCAGCGATACAGGTTGCTGGGCATGAAGGGTGATCGTAAACAGGATGCACAGGGTAGCGGTGAGCCAACGCATAGGGACGGATTTTATCAGCGTACAACAGGTAAAAGAATAGCAGACGGATTGGCCGCATCATGAAGAATGCGGATCTCGGCCTTTTGAAAATCGCCGGGTGCGGCA
>JBEVLT010000288.1:0-4548 GCA_040509055.1 Chitinophagaceae bacterium | reverse complement strand
AGCTGTAAAGTTATACCCCAACCCGGCTAACTCTTACATTACCTTCGACCTGCAGAAAGGTTACCAGAAAGGACTAACGCTGACCATCTTTAATTTCCTGGGCAAAAAGATGAGCGAGAACCACAACATCAGCGAGACGACTACCATCACGCTCACCGATTTCAACCGCGGCGTTTATATCTATCACCTGAACGATCCCAGCGGTAAACTGATCGACTCCGGAAAGTTCCAGGTTTCCAAGTAAGAAATGAAGCCAGAAGTATGAGGTCAGCTATCCGGCATCCGACCCGGATCCAGGTATCCTAACTTCATCTATCAGCCTTGCGTTTCCTACCTCCTATATCATACCTCCGGCATCCTGCCTCCATTTACATCACCTGCACGATCAGGAACTTCAGGTACTGTGTATTTTCCAGCCCTCGGATGATGGGGTGATCGGCTGACTGGGTCTGGAACGTGACCTGTCTTATTTTTCTCCTCGCATCTTTTGCCGCCATATCGATGATCTGCAGGAACAGGTCGGCCTGCACCAGGCTGGTACAGGAGGAAGTAACGAGGAACCCACCCGGTTTTACCAGCTTCATACCGCGCAGGTTGATCTCCTTGTAACCTGTGATCGCTTTTTCAATGGTAGCGCGGCTTTTGGTAAAAGCCGGCGGATCGAGCATGACCACATCGTACTGGCGGCCGTCTTTCACCCACTGCTTCAACACGTCAAAGGCATTGGCCGTTTCGAAACGGCAGGTTGCTGACAGCCCGTTCAGGGCTGCATTCCGGTTGGCCTGCTGCACGGCGCTTTCGGAAATATCCAGTCCCAGCACCGATTTGGCGCCATAGTGCGCCGCATGGATCTCGAAGGTGCCGGTATAGGTAAAGGCGCCCAGCACATCGGCTCCCTTTACAATATGCTGAATGGCCCGGCGGTTATCCTGCTGGTCCAGGAAATACCCGGTCTTCTGGCCGTTTTCGAGGTCTACATGAAACTGCAGCCCGTTTTCCCGGATGATGATTTTAGGATCAAAGGGCGCCGACAAAAAACCTTTCTGCTGCGGCAGGCCTTCCAGCTCCCGCACCGGCACATCGTTGCGCTCATAAATGCCTTTGGGTTGAAACACCGTATTCAGTGCGTTCACAATAGCCGGCTTCCATACATCCATGCCCAGGGCAAGGGTCTGGATGACCAGGTAGTCGTTGAACTTGTCGATGATCAGCTGCGGCATCGAATCGGCTTCGCCAAATACGAGCCGGCAATTTTCCGTATACCCCAGCCGCTGGCGGTATGCCCAGCAGCCGGCAATGCGCTGCAGGAAAAACTGCTCGTTGATCTCCTCCGCCCGGTCGCGCGTGAGCAGGCGCACCACGATCTGTGATTGGGGGTTGATATACCCTTTGCCAATGAACTTTTTGTCGTGTGCAAACACTTCCACCGTGCTGCCGGGATCGCCCTCCATGCTTTCTACTTCGTTGTTGAAGATCCAGGGGTGTCCGTTGGCAACACGCGGGGTTATCTTACGCTTCAGGTAAACTTTGTTCATGGGTGCAAAAGTACGGGGTTGCCGGGTATTCAACCCTCGCAGGGATGGCATACCCGGCAACCTCACCAGCCATTTTGTCCCAAACCGCCGGCACCGGTCGGCGCCAGTCCCGGTTGGCAGTATTCTTGACAAGCTTACCTTTGCAAACAATTTGTACAAAATGGCAGAAAAAGACCTGAAAGAACAGGCCAGCGAAACAGCTGGCTTTGACATGAATACAGACGAAAATCAGAGTGGTACCACGCACCTGAATGAGCCGCTGACCGAAGAATCGGAGCTGGAAAAACTGAAGGCCGAGCTGCAGGAATCGAAAGACAAATACCTGCGCCAGGCGGCCGAGTTTGATAATTTCCGCAGAAGAAGCGCCAAAGAAGGGCTGGAACTGCGGCAAACCGCAGGACGCGAAGTGATCGCCGGGCTGCTGGATGTGCTCGACGACTGCGACCGCGCCCAAAAACAGCTGGAAACCACCACCGATGTGGCCCAGGTGAAAGAGGGCGTGAGCCTGGTATTCAACAAGCTGCGCGCAGTATTGCAAGGCAGGGGACTGAAGGCCATGGAGACCATTGGCCAGGAGTTCAATGCCGATCTGCATGAAGCGATTACCGAGATACCTGCCCCGGCCGACAACCTGAAAGGCAAAGTGGTAGACGAAGTAACCAGGGGTTATTATCTCAACGATAAGATCATCCGCCACGCCAAAGTGGTGGTGGGTAAATAAAACAAGCTGTGAGCAATTGAAACCGATACCACCGTATTTCTTTCAATTCTTCCCGGACAAGCACACCTGATTCAATTTTTTTAGCATGTCGAAACGAGACTATTACGAAGTGCTGGGCCTGAGCAAAGGCGCTACAGCGGAGGAGATCAAGAAGGCCTACCGCAAAGTGGCGATGCAGCACCACCCCGATCGCAACCCGGGAGATAAATCCGCCGAAGAGAAGTTCAAGGAGGCAGCCGAGGCCTACGAAATACTCAGCGATACTGATAAAAAAGCCCAGTATGACCGTTATGGCCATGCCGGCGTGAGCGGTAACGGCCGCGGCGGGTTTGGCGGCGGCAGCATGAACATGGACGATATCTTCAGCCAGTTCGGCGACATCTTCGGCGACGACCTGTTTGGCAACCTCTTCGGCCAGCAGCGCGGCCGGGGCGGCGCACAGCGCAGCCGCGGCGTACGGGGCAGCAACCTGCGGGTAAAGCTGAAGCTGACCTATGAAGAGATCGCCAAGGGCGTGACCAAAAATATCAAGGTAAAGAAATACATCGTCTGCGGCACCTGCAGCGGCAGCGGCGCCAAAGACAAGGGCAGCGTGCAAACCTGCCAGACCTGCGGCGGCAGCGGCCAGGTGCGCAGGGTACAAAGCACCTTCCTGGGCCAGATGCAGACCGTGACCACCTGTCCGAATTGCAACGGCGAAGGCTCCGTGGTAACGGCCAAGTGCGGCACCTGCAAGGGCGAAGGCCGCGTGTTTGGCGAAGAAACCGTGAGCATCGACATACCGGCAGGTGTGGGCGAAGGCATGCAGCTGAACCTCAGCGGCCGCGGCAATGCCGGCGAGCGCGGCGGACAGCCGGGCGACCTGATCATCCTGATAGAGGAAGAACCGCACAAAGACCTGCACCGCGATGGGCTGAACGTGGCGTATGACCTGTACATTTCCTTCAGCGAAGCCTGCTTTGGCACCCAGACCGAAGTGCCTACCATCGACGGACGGGCCAAGATCAAGATACCGGCCGGCACCCAGAGCGGCAAGATCTTCCGGCTGAAAGGAAAGGGATTCCCGGCCGTGAATTCTTATGAAAAGGGCGACCAGCTGGTACAGGTGAATGTATGGACCCCGCAGACGCTGAGTACCGACGAGAAGCACATGCTGGAAAAGCTGGGCGACTCCGCCAATTTCAGACCGCATCCCGATAAAAACGAGAAGGGATTTTTCGACAAGATCAGGGAAGCGTTTTCCTGACGGCAGCAGGCTGCTTATTTCTCCTTGATTACCAGCCTTCCTGCTATCCTGTCACACATTTTGTGGTTTTGGCATTTGGACGGATATTTGATAGATCTCGAATCAAGCGATACGAAAAGACGAACCTAAATTTTACACAATGAGTTTCAATTCAGAATTTGAAAAATACGCGGTAAAGCACCGGGGCCTGTCGAGCAATACGCTGAACAGCTATGCTTCGCATATGGTCACGGCCCTTACGCCCAATATCATTGAAGAGCGCCCCATGAACGTAGCCGTGATGGATGTATACAGCCGGCTGATGATGGACCGGATCATTTTCCTGGGCTACCCTATCAACGACGAAGTGGCCAATATCGTGACGGCCCAGCTGCTCTTTCTCGACTCCACCGATCGCACCCGCGACATCAATATGTATATCAACAGTCCCGGCGGCAACGTGTATTCCGGCCTCGGCGTATACGATACCATGCAGTACGTGACGCCCGATGTGGCCACCATCTGCATCGGCATGGCCGCCTCCATGGCCTGCGTGCTGCTCGGCGCCGGCACCAAGGGTAAACGTGCTGCACTGAAGCATGCCCGCATCATGATGCACCAGCCAAGCGGCGCCATCGGCGGCCAGGCCAGCGATATCGAGATCACGGTAAACGAGATCCGCAAGCTGAAAACCGAACTGTACGACATCGTACATTACCATACCGGCAAACCGGTGGACCAGATCGAACGCGATTTTGACCGGGACAAATGGATGACGGCCTCCGAAGCCAAAGAATACGGGCTGGTGGACGAAGTGCTGCTGACCAATCCGAGAAAGCAGAAAAAAGACTAGGCGAAGAGGAGAAAAGAGAAAAAGAGACTGATCATTACAACAAACAGAAATTAATTTATTATGGGTCATAAGCAATTTTTATACGGTGAATGGCGCAGTGACGAGGAAGAGGAACCAAAAGAGGAGCAGCCGAATTCGGACATCATGATGTTCAGCAAAAAGCTGTAGAAATATTTTTTCGAAAGCCGCAGCGTGTACCTGTGGGGCGTAGTAG
>JBEVLT010000287.1:0-18087 GCA_040509055.1 Chitinophagaceae bacterium | reverse complement strand
TTTGTGCATCGTCCTGCCCGCCCGGTCGACAACCACGGGGAAGATTATGGCTTGCTGCAAACGCTGATGGCCGCTGCTAACGGGCAGGCCACAGGCGCTGTTATCCGGATGAGCGGAGTAAACGTACAGTATGGTGAAAAAAAGATCTTGCACAACATTGACTGGGAAGTGAACGCAGGCGAAAGATGGCTGCTGTCCGGCGCCAACGGGGCAGGCAAGTCTACCTTGCTTAGCCTGGTAACGGCGGATAACCCGCAGGCTTATGCTAACGATATTCACCTGTTTGGCAGGAAAAGGGGAAGCGGAGAAAGCATCTGGGATATCAAGAAAAAGATAGGGTTCGTTTCTTCCGAATTGCATGTGTACTTCGACCGGGGCTGCACGGTCTTCGATACAGTAGCTTCAGGTTTGTTTGATACGATCGGGTTGTTCCGTCCCTTGTCCGAAGCGGATATCGAAAAAGTAACCCGGTGGCTGAAAGCCTGCCGCCTGGAACACCTGGCCCGGAAGAGATTGTATGAATTGCCTGCCGGAGAGCAACGCATGATACTGCTGGTGCGGGCATTGGTAAAAGACCCGCCGTTGCTGATACTGGATGAGCCCTGCCAGGGATTGGATGCGATGCAGCAACGACATTTACTGGAGCTGATCGACACGGTTTGCGTATACGGCTATAAAACCATGGTCTTCGTTACGCATTATCAGCATGACAGGCCGGCCTGCGTCGACCATTTCATCAGGCTGGAGAATGGTACGGTTGCGGAAAAAAGAGTGTTGGGGTAAGCTAATAAAACAGGGGCCGGACGGCTCCGAACCCCTGTTTGTATTGGTTATGGGTAAAAATAGCTGCTGGTTACTCTTCGAGCAGGGATTGCACTTTATCGATCAGGATGACCAGGCCGATGATCCATAAGAGCATTTTCCACCGCAAGTCCGGTTTGGCCAGTCTTCTTTTCCGGTTATAGTGCCGGGCCAGGTCGATGGCAATGGTTACCATGCCCGCGAGCACCAGTAATATGATCACGATGGACAGTACCTGTTTAAACATACCTTTTTATATTATCCCCACATACAATCGATGAAGTCGTACACAGCTATGGCGGCGCCTACCCAGCCGAGGTACCGGCTGGCTACTTTGCCGACTGCCGCGATCAACATTCTTTTCGTTGCAAATTTATCAAACCAGGCTTCATAAAGCGTATTGATGCCGATGGCTTGCATGGCGCATCCGAAAAGGGAGTTTTCCCTCGATACGGAGATGAGGCCGCTGCCTCCCTGTCCGGGTATGCCGGTCGTATTCTCCATTTCCATCACGATGTTGGCTGCATGGATGTAGCGCGGATCGTCGTAACCGAATTCATCCGACATGTCCAGGCCATGGTAGTTCAGGTATGCTTTTGCATTGGCGATCTGCCCCTGCATGACATCCCTTGTTTGTTCTTCTTCCTGCTGGCTGATGGCCTGTACGATAGGGCCGTCGGCTGCGGTTACCTCATCATAAGGATCGCCGACATAGCCACCGGTGGTATAACCGATCGTGCCGGGATCGCCGCTGGGTGAATCGCTGGGATCAAGTTCCTCTGCCGGCACCCTGCCATTCACGAGGAGAACGGGGTTGAATTTTATTTTCTGTTTAAACATGTCCAGCGACCTGGAATATTCTTCGCGCGTAAGCGTGGTTGGAGCGGGGGCGGCCAATTCCGTAACCGTTGTTTCTTTTTCTTTCGAACGCATGTCGCCGCTTTTGGAGCATGAGGCAATGACGGAAGCAGCCAGGGCTGCGATCAGGATAGTTTTAGTGTTAAACATGATACTTTAATTTTGGTTTTTTCTTTTCCTACTCGTTGATATGGTGCTTTCGGAATATCCACCATGCAATAACCGGTTACACGACACGACCCTCCCGCACGGCCGTCGCCGGCAGTTGTCTTTTGAGGTCTGGTAAACAATTATCGCTTCGCCCCGGATGCGGTTCCCGGCAGGGTTGCCCGTCAACGGTGCCGGATCACATCACGGATGTATAGCGCAGTGAATGATTTCGGGAAATCACTCCTGCATAGCCTGTTTGGTTCGGGCAGGGCACAGGCTGTCAGGCCCTGTTGCTGGCCAGCAGTATGCTTGTGTTCATTTCTGTTTTTCGTGGTAGCTGATGTATCGCTGTTTTGGTGCCGGTGAAATGTTTGCGCTATAGGTTAAGCCTGCCGGATACATCAAAAGATCATAAATCTAATCTCGATCACCCGAAGCATAAATCCAAGAAAACAATTGTTGTAAAATACAATAAGTATAAACCATTAACTTCTGTGAAAAATGTTTGCGGTAATAGGAAAGTCTTTTATATTGGCCTTACACTTAACCGTAACCCCTATGTTCACCGGAGAAAAGATCAGGCTGCTGCGTATTACCCGTCATGTAAAGCAAAGCGAAATGGCCCGGAGGCTGGGCATCTCGCAACAACGTTATTCTGCTTTGGAAAACAGCGGCTTTATTTCTGAAGAAAAACAGGTGCTGATCATGAATGTGCTGAAGTATTCCATGCAGGATGCGCAGCGCATCCTGTCTGTGTTGCCAGCGATGCAGGAAAGCGGACGATCTTCCCCGCACGTATAAAAACTATTCAGTAGCCATACTTGTCTTTCCAACGGGCTTTCAGGAATTTTCTTAATTCCTCTTCCCGCGCATTTTTGCCCGGGTCATAAAATTTTTTTCCGCTTAATTTTTCAGGCAGGTATTCCTGGGAGGAGAAATTGTTCTCGTAGCTGTGTGAGTATTCGTAATTCTTGCCGTAGCCTAGGTTTTTCATGAGCTTGGTAGGCGCATTGCGGATATGCAACGGCACCGGCAGGTCGCCATGATTTTTTACGGCAGCCAGGGCTTCACCGATGGCTACAGTGGCTGAATTGCTCTTGGCGCTGGAGGCCAGGTAAATGGCGCATTGCGAAAGGACCAGGTTGGCTTCCGGGTAACCGATCTTGTTCACGGCTTCAAAAGCGGCGTTGGCCATTACCAGCGCGGTCGGGTTGGCGTTGCCGATATCTTCGCTGGCCAGTATCACCAGCCGGCGGGCAATGAACTTCACATCTTCGCCTCCTTCGATCATGCGTGCCAGCCAGTATACAGCGGCATTGGGGTCGCTGCCGCGGATCGATTTGATGAAGGCGGAAATAATATCGTAATGCTGCTCGCCGCTTTTGTCGTACAGCGCAATCTTCCGTTGCGCCACTTCCATCACCAGCGCATCGGTGATCGCAAGCGTGTCCTGTTTTTTGGAGCGACTGTTCGCACCCGTTTCTGCCACCAGCTCCAGCAGGTTCAGCAGTTTCCTGGCGTCGCCGCCGGATATGTTGATCAGGGCGGCGGTTTCTTTCAGTTCGATATTTTTCTTTTGCAGTATCTCGTCTTTGCCAATAGCTGTTTGAACCAGGCTTACCAGGTCGTTTTCGTCAAGCGGTTTCAGCACGTATACCTGGCAGCGGCTGAGCAAGGCGCTGTTTACCTCGAAGGATGGATTTTCGGTGGTAGCGCCGATAAGCGTGACGATGCCTTTTTCCACGGCTCCCAGCAGGGCGTCCTGCTGGCCTTTGTTGAACCGGTGGATCTCATCGATAAACAGGATGGCATCGGGTTTGGTTTTGGCCTGTTCGATCACTTCCCGTACGTCTTTTACCCCGGAGCTGATGGCGCTGAGCGTATAGAACGGCACGTTCAGCGTATTGGCAATGATGTTGGCGATCGTGGTTTTGCCGGTACCCGGCGGTCCCCACAGGATCATGGAAGGAATGCGGCCGTGTTCGATGGCGGTGCGTAAAATGCTGCCTTTACCGGTCAGGTGCTGCTGGCCGGCCAGTTCATCCAGGGTTGTCGGGCGGATCCGTTCTGCAAGTGGAGTCATAATTCAGTCTTCAGTCAGAAATCGATAGTCAAAAAGTCAGCGACTACCCGCTATCGCAAGTTACCAACTATTACTGATTGTCCGGGCCTGACTATGAATTGCGCTGTGAACTGAAAAACTGAATTACTGCTGCTGCTGGCCTTCAAAACTGCCAAGGTCCGGCAGCTCTTCGGTAGCCGCAATTTTTTCCAATTGCACATTGTTGATCTCCTCGAAGATGTGGCCGTCTTCATAGCTTACCGAAACGAATACGGAAAGCGATTGCCGCGCCGGGCCTTTGAACGTGCCTTTTACCGGAGAGCAGTCCGTGAAGTTGCGCCCTACAGCCAGCTTTACGTGGTGATTGGTCACCCACACATTGTTGGTGGGGTCGATGCCGGTCCATCCTTCGCCCGGTATCCAGGCTTCCACCCAGGCGTGGGTGGCTCCTTCGCCGCGCATGCCGTTTTTGTTCGGGCAAATGTACCCGCTTACATAGCGGCTGGGTATGCCGAAGTTGCGCAGTATTTCCAGCATCACGTGAGCAAAGTCCTGGCACACGCCCGAGCGCAGCTCCAGTATCTCCCGGTTGGTAGTTTCAATGGTGGTGATGCCTTTGATGTATTTGAAATGCGTGAAGATGTAGGCACCGCATTTCTCGACGATCTCCGCCACCGGCATGCCCGGAATATAGAATTCAGCGGTGGCTGCATTGAGCTGTTCCTGCAAATCTGCGTCCTTTACCTGCGATAACTCCAGCAGGGTAAGGTTATTGCCGGTATCGGCTGCGAGGGTATCCAGGCCTGCCGTCCTGTTCAGCGGCGCCTGTACCGGTCCCAGCGTACGCACGATGAGCTTGCTTTCCACCACCAGTTCCTTGTGCGAGGGCATCACGTTGAACATACCGGTGCGGTTGCCCCAGTAGTCGTTGATCAGCAAAATGTCAGGATTGCCGGTGATATTGATCTGGTGATACAGCGTCTCCTGCTCGCGGCAGGCAAAGGGGTAGATCCTGATCTCGTTCACGCTTTCTTTGACGGGGCGGTCGTATTCGTACCTGGTGATATGATGAATATTAAAAACGGGCATGGGTTACGGGTTAGGCATAAGAAAAATAAATCCGTGTCAGCTGGTTGGAAAATTCCACCAGGTCGTTGCGCAACGATTGCAGGAACTTCGGCACCGTCATTTCCTGTATCAGCTGCATGTCGGTAAACTCTACTTTGCTGTAAATGCGGCCAAACATTCTTTGCAGGGCGCTGCTGCCCTCCATTTTGGTGTCTTCTGCTATCTTATCCAGGTATACTTTCACGCGCTGGAGCGAATAGGCCAGCGACCGGGGAAAATCCCTGTTGAAGATCACGTGGTCGATCACGGACGTGTTGTGCTGACCGCGGGTATATGTTTTAAGATACAGTTCATAACCAGACAGGGACAGCAGCAGGTTGCGCCAGACCAGGATGTCCAGCGGCGTATTGGATTGGGCGTTTATTTTCCGGAAATGTGCACCGGCGGTATCGATCGTCATCAGGCACCGCTCAATGAATTTGCCGGCATTCATAAAATTCCATCCCTGCCCCCTGGGCATGGTACTGTCGGTAACGCCATAAAACTGGATGCTGCTGCGATTGAGCAGGTCGATGACATCGAGGGCGCGGGAACCGGTTATTTTTTTGGTCAGCCCCGGTTCGTTCACGATATGGTACAGCTGGTTTACCTGTTCCCATACTTCTTTGGTAATATTATCCTGCACGCCCCGTGCATTTTCCCTGGCCTTGGTGATAAGGACCCTGATGGAATTGAGGTTTTTAATATCAGCTACCAGGAATGAAAGCGCATCCGCCACGGTGCGGCTATGCTGCAGGGTGGCTTCTTCGGAGGAGTGGGTAAAAAGACCGATCACATCCTTCCAGGAAAATTCATCGTTCAGTCCCGTGTCGAACGACAGGATATAGTTGGTCCGGATGACGCGCAGCTGGCAGTCGCTTCGCTCCATGTACCGGCTTAGCCAGAATAAAGAATCTGCAATTCTACTTAGCATGTAGTGCTTGTATTTTGAAAAGTTAAGTCAGGAAGTATTTTAGTCCGGAAGTCGAAAAGCCGCTTCTGATTTCCGGATTTTCCGGACTTTAAACTTTCGGTCTTTTTCTACAGGTCAACGACCCAGGTATCCTTGCTGCCGCCTCCCTGCGAGGAGTTCACCACCAGCGATCCTTCGCGCAGTGCCACCCTTGTCAGCCCGCCGGGTACAATTTTGATCCCATTGGGCCCGCACAGGGCATAGGGCCGCAGATCCACATGGCGGGGTTGCAATTTGCCATCGATAAAACAGGGAACTGTCGACAACCGGATGATCGGCTGGGCGATAAACTCTCTTGGGGTTTCATTGATAGCGGCCTTTACTTCCTCCAGTTCTTTTTCGCTGGCCTTATTCCCCATTACCATGCCATACCCGCCAGATTGGTTGGTGCGTTTGATCACCATGTTGCCGATATTGGCAAAAACATATTCCCGTGCATCCCGGTTTTCCAGCCCGTAGGTAGGTACGTTGGGCAGGATGGCCTCTTCGTTCAGGTAATATTTGATCATATCCGGCACATAAGCATACACGGCCTTGTCGTCGGCTACGCCGTTGCCTACGGCATTCACGATGGCCACATTGCCTTTACGATAGGCGCTCAGCAGGCCCGGTACGCCGAGCGCACTGTCCGGCCGGAACACCATCGGGTCCAGGTAGTCGTCGTCCAGCCGGCGGTACAGTACGTGCACCTGCTGCAGGCCGGCCGTGGTTTTCATGTACACTTTGTGGTTATTTACCAGCAGGTCCCTTCCTTCCAGCAGGGGAATGCCCATCTGCCGTGCCAGGAACGTGTGCTCGAAATAGGCTGAATTGTACACACCGGGCGTCAGCAGCGCCACCGTGGGATTGGCCAATTGCTGCGGCGCCAGGCTGCCCAGGATATCGTGCAGCAGCAACGGGTAATTATTCACCATCCGGGCGCGGCTGCCGGTGAGCATACCGGGAAAGATGCGCTTTGTCACTTCCCTGTTCTCCAGCATGTACGATACGCCGGAGGGAGTGCGTAAATTGTCTTCCAGGATATAAAAGGTGCCGTCCTGCCCGCGGATCAGGTCGATCCCCGAGATATGTACATATAAGTCGTGCGGCACTTTGATGCCAAATACTTCGCGGGTGTAATGCGGACAGGAGGCGATCAGCTTCGCCGGGATCACGTTGTCCTTCAGGATCTGCTGCCCGGAATAAATGTCTTTGAGAAACAGGTTCAGCGCCCGCAGCCGCTGGGTGATGCCCTGCTGGATATGGTTCCATTCATCGCCGGTCAGGATGCGGGGAATGATATCGAACGGGAATATCTTTTCGATGCCGGCCTCGTCGCTGTACACCGTAAAGGTGATGCCCTGGTTCATGAACAGTTCGCCGGCCAGCTTATCTTTTTGCAGCAGCACATCCACCGGCAGTTCGCCGATCTCGCCGAAAATCTTGCTGTATTGCGGGCGCAGGCGGCCATCCTGGTACATTTCATCCCAGATGCCGGGATCAGGTTTGTATTGCTCTAACAACTGGTGACCCGTCATAGCAGTGTGTTGGTGAAATAAAAAAGTTGCATTACACAGGCAGGTGTAAGCAACCGTTGAAATCGAATATAACGAATCCGGGGAAAAAATACTTTTTTCCGGCAGGTTTTCCTGAAATAACCGGTTATTGCACATGTATTTGCAACAAAGGGTAATCCTGCAAGGATAAAAAAGAGCGCTTGAATACAGGCCTTTCTTTTCTGCTTAACGAAAAGCTGCAAAAACGTTTTTTTGAAAAGCTTTTGCTTATTTTAAGGCTTTATTACCGGTAATGGGTAGCCGATCATTCATATTGTGTTTTGTTATTGGCCTGTTGGGTATGTTTCGTACAACTGCGCAGGTTATTTCTGCCGAGCAGAACTATGCGGCCAATTCGCCCGGCGTGGTGATGGTGCAGACAGTCTTCTCGGCTACGGTCTTTGTGAACAAAGTGGTGATGAACGAGGCGCGGTTCCAGGTACTGGTGGATTCCGTCAAGCGGTTGGATACCACGGGTACCATGCTGTCGCCGGAAGAAAAGCTCGATATCGTGGTGCGGGCCTTGTACAACCACCCGTTTCGTTTTTTTTCGGCTACTACCGAGTATTACCGGCAGAGCCACCGCATCATTTCATCCGGTACCGGCTTCTTCATCACCGGCGATGGCTATCTTGTTACCAATGCGCATATTATCGACCGCGACAGCGCTTATATCCGGCGCAGGTTTATCCTGTCCACCTACCAGGAAGTGACGGAGCGTAATATCCGGTCGCTGGAACTGTCGTGGGCCATGACGCTGACCGACCAGCAGCGCAACCTGCTGAACAATGCCTACAGCGTGATCTATTCACAGGTTTCCTCCATGATCCTTTTCGATCTGAAAAGGAATATCCATATCGAATTCCGTACAGGCAGCGGTGCTTCGCGCGCCATCACACGCCTGCCGGCACGGGTGATTCAAAAGGGCAGTCCGATGCCGGGCAAGGATGTGGCCATCCTGAAGGTGGACAATGTAAAAGAAATGCCTACGCTGCCGATCAGCCCGGAACCGGCGCGCATCGGCGAGCAGGTGCTGGTATACGGCTATCCCGAGCCGGTTACCTCCAATGCGTTCCTGGCCAAAGAAACTACCAGTGAACCTACGCTCACCGGTGGTATTATCAGCGCTATCAAGCGGTCGGTCGGCGGATGGCCGGTGATCCAGATGGATGCCGTGATCGCTCATGGCAGCAGCGGCAGCCCGGTATGCAACAACCGGGGCGAAGTGATCGG
Organism: Chitinophagaceae bacterium; assembly: GCA_040509055.1. Classification (GTDB taxonomy): domain Bacteria; phylum Bacteroidota; class Bacteroidia; order Chitinophagales; family Chitinophagaceae; genus JAJKIP01. The sequence goes on along the minus strand of JBEVLT010000287.1, from coordinate 9,368 downwards.
CCTGGCCACCTTCGGCACGCTGGAGCAGGCTACCGGCATGCTGGCCAACAGCTATAACTTTTCCATTCCGTCATCGGTGATAAAGGAATACCTGGATTCGGCAGCCGTACGGGCGGCGGTCAGCGCAGCTACGCAGGCCTGGCACCAGGGGCTGGATCTTTATTACAAATCGTTTTATGGAAAAGCGCTGAACAAGTTCAAAGCCGTGCAGGAGCTGAACCCCGGCTACCCGGAGCTGCAGGAGTACCTGGCAGCGTGCAACAGCCGGATCGTGGACGGGGCAGAACCTGAACCCTTTCGTAAAAAATCTGTTTTCCGCATCATGGCCTTGCTGCTGGTACTGGGCGGCACCTTCATCTTTTACAGGTCGCAGCGCAAAAGACCCGCAAGGACAAAAAGCTAAGAGCGACCGGTGAAATATTCCGGCCTTGGCAGCCTGCATCACTTTATTCCGGCGGTGGTTACTATTCGAAGTCGAATTTCTTTTTCCTGAAATTCATATCCAGCTGGCGGCGCAGATCATACAGGCCGTACAGGATCACCAGCTGCAGGAGCAGGATCATGCTGTACGATACCACCGGGGCCAGGAACAGGAACGGCAGCCGGTAAGCCGGGAGGGTGGTTAATGCCAACGCACTGCTGATCAATTGCACTTCGGCAAAAATAAAACCGAATAGAAAGGCCAGCGCCATGAAGTTCAGCAGGAACAACCTGTTGAATGTCTTTTTTTGCCGGCCGGCAACGGGATTGTCGGGATAGTTGTTGTTAATCAGGTGAAGGGTGAACGTGGCCAGCAAAAGCGACAGCAGGAAAACAATGAGCCGGCTGATCGTACCGAACCCGGGGCTTTCGAAAAAGTAAAGCAGTGAATGGAACAGTACAATAGTCGTCAGCACGATCTGAAGGAGGCATACGGCGCGGTATAGTTTCCAGTTGATGGGCATTAGCTACCGATTGAACGGATCAGGGTTGTCCACTCATGCTGGCTGTTCTTTTTTAGCATGGCAAACAGGCTAAATTGCAGGAAAAGCGTATACACGCCAATGATCCACAGTAAACACGCAAGGGCGAGGGAAATATATACCTGCCGGTTTATATAAGGAGCCTCCAATACAAAGACTGATCTTATTCCGTCGAGACAAGCCAATAGCAGACCGATCCACAACAGGATGTTCAGGACGCCGATCGTTATCATCCACCGTTTCAGCTTTCTCGGTACCGGTGTATCCGGGTAATACCGGTGCAGTACATAAATATTGAAAAACCGGTTCAGGCAAATGAGCAGCAACGCTACCGTAAAAAGAGAGAAATAACGGTAATCCTCTGCCGTTGAATAGCGTGATGTGAACACAGAAAAGACGAGCGCGATCTGGCACAGCCCGAATGCAACCAATTCAAAATAGCTGAATACAAGAAGAAACTTCCAGGATAGAGAAAGCTTCTTCATGGCTTACTGCAGGTTTAGCCTGATCTGCAGTTCCTGGAATTGCTTATCGTCGATGGCCGACGGCGCATCGAGCATCACATCCCTGCCGCTGTTGTTTTTCGGGAACGCCATGAAGTCGCGGATGCTTTCGCTGCCACCCAGGATAGCGCAGAGCCGGTCGAAGCCGAAGGCAATGCCTCCGTGCGGCGGTGCGCCGTATTCGAAGGCGCCAAGCAGGAAGCCGAATTTGTGCTGCTGTTCCGTTTCGTCCATGCCCAGGGCCGCAAACATTTTTTCCTGCAGCTCCCGCTGGTAGATGCGGATGGAGCCGCCGCCGATCTCGTTACCGTTGAGCACCATGTCGTAGGCATTAGCCTTGATACCGGCATAAGGGTGCTGCAGGTAGTCAGCCGCGTTTTTGATAGCCGGGTCATTGCCGATCATCGTGGAGATCTGCTGCGGTTTGGGCGAGGTGAACGGGTGGTGCCGGGCTACCCAGCGGTTTTCGTCCTCTGCGTATTCAAAGAGGGGAAAATCGATCACCCACAGCAGTTTGAACTCATCGTCTTTCCGAAAGCCGAGACGTTTGCCCATTTCCAGCCGCAGTTCGCTGGCGGCTTTGCGGGTGCGTTCTTCCGCACCGGCTACGATCAGCACCAGGTCGCCGGCACGGGCGCCTGCCGCATCGGCAATGGCCTTCAGTTTTGCTTCGTTATAAAACTTGTCCACGCTGCTTTTGTAAGTGCCGTCCGCCTGGCATTTGATAAACACCAGGCCTTTCATGCCGATCTGCGGCCGCTTCACCCATTCGGTCAGTTCGTCCGTTTGCTTGCGGCTGTAATCGCTGCAGCCGGGCACGGCCAGCGCCAGCACGGTTTCTGCTTCGTCAAACACTTTGAAATCCGCTCCTTCGATCAGCGAATGCAGGTCGGTTTTGTCGGTATACACCGAACCCGGTTTTTTCAGGTTGGCCAGCTGCATGCCAAAGCGGATATCCGGTTTGTCGTTGCCATAGTTCCACATGGCTTCTTCCCAGGTCATGCGCTGCACCGTTTCCGTGTAGTCAATGCCTTTCACGGTTTTGAAAATATATTTCACCAGGCCTTCGAACATGTTCAGGATATCTTCCTGCTCCACAAAGGCCATTTCACAGTCTATCTGGGTAAACTCCGGCTGGCGGTCGGCCCGCAGGTCTTCGTCGCGGAAACACTTTACGATCTGGTAATACCGGTCGTACCCGCTCACCATCAGCAGCTGCTTGAAGGTTTGCGGCGACTGGGGCAGGGCATAGAACTGGCCGGGGTTCATCCGGGAGGGCACCACGAAGTCGCGGGCGCCTTCCGGGGTCGATTTTACCAGGAAGGGCGTTTCAATGTCCATAAACCCATGCTGGTGCAGGTAGTCGCGCGTGGCCCGGTTGACCGCATAGCGCAGCTCCAGGTTTTTCCGCACGGCATTACGGCGCAGGTCCAGAAAGCGGTATTTCATCCGCAGGTCGTCGCCCCCGTCCGTATCGTCCTGGATGGTAAAGGGGGGCACGGCCGATTTATTCAGGATGGTAAAAGAAGAAACGTCGATCTCGATATCGCCGGTGGGAATATTCGGGTTTTTATTGCTCCGTTCCTGCACCGAGCCGGTCACCTGCAGTACAAACTCCCGGCCCGGCGGATTTTCTTCCAGTTGCTTGTTCAGCTCTTCGCCAAACAACAACTGGGTGATGCCATAGCGGTCCCGCAGGTCGACAAAAGTGATGGCTCCGAATTTACGTATTGTCTGTACCCAGCCGGCCAGGGTCACCTGTTTGGAAGCCTCGCCGATCCGCAGTTCGCCACATGTATGAGTTCTGTACATTATCCTTCTTTTTTCTGGCCGCAAATATAGCGAGGAAGGGCCCTTCCGGCAATTGTTTTGTGCCACCCCGGCTGAAGATCACCGTGGGGAAAGCAGCAGGATATCTTCACAGGAAGACCGGTTTGTCCATTCAATAGCAACATGATGTGTAATTTAACTGCCGCCGGCATCCTGCCTGCAACCAGTTGCCGATTGAGTATGAAGAAAACTATTTTTGTCCTTGCCCTGCTTACCGTTGCCTGTCTTCCCGCCCTGGCCCAGCCCTCGCTCCAACAGGCGCGTAAAAAAAGCTGGCAATGCCTGGTGTACCGTATTCCTGCCGATACGGCTGCCCGTTATATTCAAAAAACCATTGCATCGCCCGATCATTACCTGCAGCAGCAGCCTGTGCTGACGGCCTGGGCGGATTCGCTGCACCGTGACGCATTGCCCGTGGGTAATTACCTGGTCCTGTCGGTGGTGGACAACGAGCTGGTGGCCGAAGTATTTTGCCGAAGCAACCTGCAGGTACTGCCGGTCAACAACCAGCGGCGGGTATTGCTGGAAGTAAAGGATGGGCCGGGCCTGTACCGCAGCGATGCCCTGGTGAGGGTGAATAATAAACAGGTGGCATACGACCCTGCCTCCCTGGGTTATTGGGTAAACGAAAAAAAGCCCGAAGAGGCGCTGGTGCAGGTTGCCGTACCGGGCGATACGTTGTTGATGCAATTGTCGGGCCGGGAGCAGGTGCAGGGCGGCGGGTGGTCGCAATGGTGGCGCAATTTCAGCTATACCCGTACCGGGCGCATCGTCAGCTGGCCGGTGCGCTCGGTAAAGAAGATGATCACCACGCCGGCCCGCGGGTGGTTTTACAAACGGGTACGGTACCGCAACAGCGGGTACATGATTTTCAGCAAGCCCAAATACCTGCCCGGCGACACGGTACGGTTCAAGGCTTACCTGCTTACATTAAAAGGAAAACAATACCGAACGCCGCTCGATGTGTATCTGGAACGTTATGATGGTGGAACCGTGTCTCACAAACTGGTGACATTGCGGCCGTCAACACCCGGTGCGTATATCCATGAGTTTGTGCTCGGCGACTCGCTGGAGAGCGACCGCCAGTATGCGATCGCATTTAAGAACAGCAAAGGCCGCACTATACTAAACCAGCGCTTTTTCATAGAGGACTATGTGCTGGACGAAGTAGCTTCTTATTCGCTCCGTTCACAGAAAGAGATCTATTTACGCACCGATACGCTGGTGTTTTTTGCCGGCGCCAAAGATGCCAACGGACTGGCCCTGATGGATGGGCGCGTGAAGCTGTATGTGCTGGCAGACGGTATTGGCCGGTTTTACGGGGATCGTGTGTTTGTGCCGGATACGTTGTGGAAAGCAGAAAAGCCGCTGGCGATCAATGATGACACGAGGTTCGATATTCCTGCAAAGGATTTCCCGGCGGCAGACCTGTCGCTGCGCATACGGGCCGAGTTCAGGAACAGCAACAACGAGCTGCAGGAAAAAAGTAAAGATGTTCAATTCCGGCACCGGCAGCAGGCGATCCGCGTGGAGAAAAAGGATGGCTGGGTGACAGCCGAATTCATGGACAACGGCCAGCCGGTGGCCCGCAAGGGATGGCTGGACAAAAGTAATTTCGTCAATTCTTTGCCGGTTGATTTTCCATACAGCGAAAAGATAGATCCCTACACCGAATCGTATGACTTCAGCGCCCGGGCCGATGATACAACCCCGGTCTCCGGGGAGTTCGATCCCGGACCGTATACGCTTTCCTTTACCCGCGTGCAGCAGGGCGATACAGCCGGCTTTGTGCTCGATAATCCCGAGCGTATACCTGTGCATTACACCGTTTTCTTTGGCAATACGGTCATTGCCCGGGGCGCCGACAGCACGGACCGGATCAGCTGGAAAAAATTGCTGCCGGTACAAAAAGCCTATACCCTGCAGTGGCATTATATCTGGAAAGGCAGGGAGAACGGAGGTGCGGAGCAACTGGCTGTGCTGGATAAACTATTGAAGACAGAGATTGCCGGCGCGTCCACCATTTATCCCGGGCAGACCGATACGATCACCGTGACCGTAAAAGATTACAAGGACCGTGCGGCGGAGAAGGTAAACCTGGCGGCGGTGAGCTATAGCAACCAGTTTGGCCGGGACATCCGTGTGCCGGAGCCGCCTTACCTGAAGAAATACAGGATCCGCAGGCAGATTTTGCGTGACAACTATGAGGCAGAAGAGGCTGGGTTTACCCTGCGGTTCCCGCTGGGCAGGCACCGGCAATGGGTGGCGCGGCTGGGTCTTGACACTATGGAGTATTACCGGCTGCTTTTTCCGGAGAACGGCTTGCATGCTGCCGCTACGCTGATCCATGACTTTATACCGCAACTGGCCGTGCATGCGGTAAAGAACGGCGTACCGCAGGAGATCTACCTGCTATACCTCAACCGCCAGCTGGTTTATTACAACGGGGTGACCGACAAGAGCAGGTATGCTTTTGCCGTGGAACCGGGGTATGTAAAGATCGGTATCCGCCTGCGCGACCGGTTTATCGAAACCGACAGCATTTATCTCCAGCCATTTTACAAGCAGGATGTCAGCCTGGACATCGATCATCTGCCGGCAAGGGCGGTGGTTACGTCCATGCCGGATCATTATACCAATGCCGAACGCAGCCTGATCGAAAGGACCACCTGGCAGCTGCCGTACGACAACCGAACTAATTATGGCTATGTATGGCAGGGCAGCAGGCTGGTGCACCTGGGTACCTGGTCCGATCACCGGGTTGGTCCTTTTACTGCCAATGACAGCCTGCAATTTTACAAACCGGGTGATTTTGATTTCCGGTTTCCTTTTGAAAGCGGTTATGCATACCGGCTTACCCCGCGCATGGCCAGGCTGGAACGAAGAAGCCTTTTCCCTGCCGCCGGTAAAATAAAATTGCCGGTTATTCATACATCAAAATGGGTAGTAGGCGATACGATCCTGCCTGCACCGCAGATCCGCTACGAACAGAAAGCCGTGCAGCAGCTTTTGGAAACTACTGATCACCTGCCCCGCACCGGCAGGGGAAAACTGCTGGTAGAACTGCCGCGGGACAGCAGCTTCCGGTATGCTGTTTTATACCGGGCGCAGGATACCATGCCCATCATACAGGGTTATAACTTCGGTTATTTTTTAGGGTTGCAGCCGGGTATGTATCGCCTTATTTTGGTTACGCATGGGTTCAGCTACCTGGTGGCGGACAGCATTGCCGTACAGGAAAACGGTACGTTGAAGCTTCGGATTGTTCCGGCTGTCTACACTCGTGCCGACGAATACATGACCACGTTGATGGAGCTGCAGCGGGACGCGTATAAAAGACGGATGCAGGCGGAGTTGGAGAAAGAAAGAACGCAATACAGTCAGCAACCTGTGGCGCAGCGAATGCCATTGCCCGCAGGCAATGCCGGCATTGCCGGCCAGGTATGGGATGAAAAAGGCAAAGCAGCCATCCCCGGCGCTTCCGTGGTTGTAAAGGGGTTCAGCTCAGGCGGATTTGCTGCCGGTACGGCTACGGGTTATGACGGCCGTTTTTCGCTGCTGAATCTCCGGGAAGGTAGTTATGTGCTGTTGTTTTCCGCGGTTGGTTATGAAAGCAAAGAAATAAGAGTGACGGCCAGCGAGGGTGCCACTGCAATCGTGAACATAGGGCTGCAGATGAGCAGTGCATCGCTTAACGAAGTGGTGGTGGTGGGTTACGGTATTGCCCGCCGAAAGGAGCTGACTACAGGTATATCGATAGCAAAAGGCGAAGCGTTCACCGGTGGGTTGCAGGGCAGGGTTGCGGGCGTGGAAATTCATAGCGCCGCTATTCGTATCCGCGGTGCCAGTTCTTTTGCTGCCAAACCCCTGTACATTATCGACGGCGTGGCGATGGACGAGCTGCCGGAAGGGTTTGAAAAAAATGTCGCTGACATAAGTGTGCTGGCCGATTCGTCCGCTACCGCTTTGTATGGATCAAGGGGCGGTGCCGGAGCGGTGATCATTACCACCAAAGGTTTCATGCCCAAACAGCTGCGCGATCAGTTCAGGGATTATGCCTTCTGGAAGCCCAACCTGCTTACCGATGAGAACGGCGTAGTGAAGTTCACAGTTACTTATCCCGACAACATTACCGGCTGGCAAACCTATGTGGTTGGCATGGACCGGAAAAAAAGGATCACCCGGGCCAGCACGCTGGTGCGTTCGTTCAAACCTTTGCTGGCCCGGCTATCGGTGCCGCAGTTCCTGGTGCAGGGCGATTCGGCCATGCTGATCGGCAAGACGGTCAACTATACCACCGGCGCCTTTCGTGTCAGCAATGTTTTCACCGTTAACGGGCAGGAGCGCTCGTCTGCCGGCCGGACCATCGAAGGAAGTGCTTCAGGCATTGAACAGTTGTGGATACAGGCCGGCCCGGATACGGTAACGGCGCAATATACCGTTACGGCTTCCACCGGGTACAGCGATGGCGAACAACGCAGGATACCGGTGGTGAGGAAAGGCATTGAAGAAGCGATCGGCAATTTCTGGATGCTGAATAGCGATACCACGGTCTCGTTCATGCCGGACAGCCGGGCGCAAACCATCACCATTCATGCGCAGAACAATACGCTCGATGTGCTGCTGGACGAAATCGACCACCTGAAGAAATATCCCTATTTCTGCATGGAGCAAACGGCTTCCAAACTGACAGGGCTGGTGATGGAGAAAAGGATCAGGGAAGTGTTGAAGCAACCATTCCGCAACGAAAAAGAATTGCAAAAGCTGCTGACCCGTTTGCAAAAGGCGCAGCTGTACGAGGGCGCCTGGAGCTGGTGGGAGGGAGGCCAGCCCAACCTGGCGATCACGGTGTATGTGACACAGGTCCTGCTGCAGCTGCGGGGCAATACACTGGTAGAAACCAATATCCGGAATGCCCTGTTGTACCTGCAACAGCAATTGTCGCGGTTGCGCAGGGACGAGCTGCTTAGTGCCTTGTTTGCGCTCAGCGAAGCGTCGCATGTGATGGATTACAATTATTTCCTCGGTCGTCTGCCTTTCGATTCATTGACCGTTCATCAACAATGGCAGGTGGTCAGGATCAGGCAGCAGCAGCAACTGGAATATAATGTACAGCTGAACCGGCTGATGGCAAAAAGGACAGCAACCATGACGGGCGGCCTGTATTGGGGTGAAGAAGGCTACCGGTGGGACCGGAACCGGGTAGCGACTACTGTACTGGCGTACCAAGTGCTGGAGAAAGAGGGCCGGCATACAGATGAATTACAAGGCATCATCCGGTTCTTCCTGGAGCAGCGCAAAAAAGGGCATTGGATGAATACCGTAGAGTCTGCCAGCATTACGCATACCATTCTCCCTGCCGTTTTGCAAAGCAATGCTGCGTTCACAGCGCCGGCCGTTTTGCAGGTCGATGCGGGAACAGGTATCACGGTCAGGGATTTTCCTTTTACCACCACGGTTGCTGCTGCCGGCCAGCCGGTTACCATCAGCAAGTCAGGCGGTGGCTGGTTGTATTGCACGGCTTACCAGCAGGTGTTCATTCCCGATCCATTACCTGTCAGGGACAATTTCAGGATCGATACCTGGTTTGAACACGCAGGCGAACGCAAGGCCTCACTCGTGGGCGGTGAAAAAGTAAAGCTCAAAATAGAAATAGAAGCGCTCAAAGACGCCGAGTATGTGCAGGTGGAAATACCGATCCCGGCCGGCTGCACCTATGGGGAGAAAAAGCAGGAAGGCCCGGACATGCACCGGGAATTCCTGAAAGACAAAGCGGTGTTTTTCATCGAGGCCATGAGCAAGGGCAAACATGTGTACGAGATCGAGCTGGAGCCGCGGTATACCGGTGTGTACCACCTCAATCCTGCCCGTGCGGAGCTCATGTACTTCCCGGTATTCTATGGAAGGAACGAACAGAAGAAGATCAATATCGGCAATTGATCAGCGGGCCAGGATCTTGCTGAAGCGGGCTACATTGGCTTCGGGTGTGATCGGTTCTTCGTGGTACAGGTGATTGACCAGCTGCCGGGCAAAATAAGGCGCCAGCGAATAACCCTTGGTGCCCATGCCGTTC
>JBEVLT010000286.1:0-4818 GCA_040509055.1 Chitinophagaceae bacterium | reverse complement strand
CAACCTGGATTATTTTGTAAACGGTGAGCGTGATATCAACAGTGATTTAGGTGTGAAATACCTCGTGGGGGGAATGGTGCGCCAGAACCGCTCCAAAGAAGTATCGGTAGGTGGTAATAACCTGGTGGTTCCTTACCTGTACAATGTAAGCGTACGCAGCGGTGATGCTGCTGTAGGCACGAATAACAATATAGAGTCAAGACTGCTGTCGGCTTACGCCAGCGTTGGCTTCAGCTTCAAAGACTGGGCATTCCTGGAAGTAACCGGAAGAAATGACTGGGACAGCCGCCTGCTGAAGGAAAACCGTTCCTTCTTCTATCCCGGCGCCAATGCCTCGGTAGTGCTGTCGGACGCTATTTCTTCTCTCAAGAACAGCAGCGTTATTTCTTATGCTAAATTAAGAGCTGCCTATTCCAAGTCAGGAAACGTGAATGTAGGAGTATATGCGCTGCAACCGATCTACTCGCAGCCGGCAGGTTTCCCGTATGGCAGCAATGCTGGTTTCAGCGCCGGCAATACCATTCCCAGCCCGGACCTGAAACCTGAGTTCGTGATTACCAAGGAGGTTGGTTTCGAAATCGGCTTCCTGCGCAACAGGATCAATTTCGAAGCTTCCTTCTTCGATCAGCGTTGTAACAACCAGATACTGAACGTATCCCAATCTTCTGCTACCGGCTACACCACTGGTGTTGCCAATGCCGCCAGCTTTAAGAACTACGGTGTGGAAATGGACCTGGGCCTGACCCCGCTGATCAATATCGGCAAGGGAAGGATCGACCTTCGGTTGAACGCTACGTACAACAATAATGAAGTGCTTAGCACGTTGGGTAATGTACCGGTAGTAATCGGTGGTAACAACGGATTTATCCAAAACTCGATCAGCTCACCGACCGTAAACAATATCGCGGTAGTAGGACAGCCGGCATTTGCATTCCAACTGACTGACTATGCGAGAGATCCGCTGGGCCGTGTAATCGTAGACCCGGTAACAGGGTTTCCTTCACAAGGTACCGAGCTGATCATCAAAGGCAGAACACTGCCCCTGTGGATCGTGGGTTTCACGCCTTCGTTTACACTTGGCAATTTTTCTTTCAGCATGACATGGGATTACAAAACCGGGCATAATTTTTATTCAGGTTTAGGTTCGGATGCTGACTTTGCCGGTATATCGGCCCGCAGTGCTGAATATGGACGCAGAAGGTTTGTATTTCCTAACTCTGTTTACTGGGATGGCAGCAAGTATGTTGAGAATACAAGCATCCAGGTACAGAGCGGTAACTACGAGTTCTGGGCCAATGGAACGACTAACGAGTCCATCGCAACCAATTACTATGCAAGTGCAGAAGCGCTGCGCCTGAGGGAAGTGAATATTTCCTACACGCTTCCTCAGAAATGGATCGGCAATGGAAAGATCATCAAAAGGGTGACCATTGCTGCTGTAGGAAAGAATTTGCTGTTGCTGGTTCCTGATTCCAATCAGTGGGGCGATCCTGAGTTTAACTACAGCTCAACCAACAACACGTATGGTGTATCCAGCTCTTTCCAGTCTCCGGCTTCAAGACTGTTTGGTGGAACATTGACCGTACAATTCTAAAAAACTAATAAATCTATCAGAATGAAATATTTAAAGTATAAAACGGGTTTACTGGTTGTGCTGGCTGCCCTTTCTGTATTCACAAGCTGCAAAAAAGGCTGGCTCGATATCAACGACAACCCCAACAGTCCTACGGACGAAAATATTACACCTGAGCTGATCTTTAACCAGGCTGCTGTGACCACCGCCGCAAGGCAGGCAAGCGGTAATTTCCGGTTTTTGAACAGCTGGCTGGGCTATTTCTCAGCGTCTGGCGATTTTGCCATCGTTCAGGACGAAACCACTTATAATGTAGACTTTAGCTTCAGCGATCCCATCTGGGGCAACCATTATAATGTATTGTTCGATCTGTATCAGGCAAAGACCAAAGCGCTTGAACAGGGCGATACCGTACTGGCTGGTGCTTCCATGATCCTGTCGGCCAAGCTCTGGCAGGAGCTGGTGGATATGTTTGGCGACATACCCTATTTCCAGGCGTTTCAGAATTCGACTACACGCACGCCGGCTTATGACGATGATAAAGCTATTTATGATGATCTGCTGAAAGTGCTTGATACGGCCAAAACCTACATGGGCAAGACGGCCAAGCTTAATTTTAACAATTTCATCGGTGCTGTTATTAAGATCGGCAACGAAACACTTGGTTCCGGAAGTGCAGGCGCCAAACAGGCCAACTGGATCAAGTTTGCCAATACGCTTAAACTGCGGCTGCTGATCCGTCAGTCTGAGGTTCCTGGCTTTAACCCGGCCACCGAGATAGCGAAGATTTCTGTAGGCGGCGTACTTAATATCCTGCGCGAGGGACAAACGGTAAGCGCCAATCCAGGCTATGTGAACGAAGCAAATAAGCAGTCTCCTTTTTATGCCAACTACGGATTTACACCCACAGGTGCCGATGCCAACACCAGCACCCGGGCAAACAATTATATAGTGAATATTCTGAAGACGAATGCAGACCCCCGCCTGACACAGTATTTTGCCACTGTGGGTGGTAACGTAGTAGGGACTACATTCGGTTCTACAAGCAATCCTGGTGGGGCGGCTTCTTCCAAATTTGGTCCCGGTCTGTCGGCCAGTGCTACCCAGGATGCCTGGATCATGCCTTCTTTCCTCAGCCTGTTCTTCGAAGCAGAAGCTATTGCAAGGGGATGGACGACTGGTAATGCCCAGACTGCGTACGAGAATGCTGTGCGTGAGTCGTTTGCATGGCTGGGTGTGCCTAATGCTACTACTGCTGCCAACAATTACATGACCAGCAATGCAAGCGCTAACTGGGCCAACTCGGGTGCTACTCCGTTGGCTAAGGCACGCTTTATTGCATACCAAAAATACCTGTCGCTTGTCGGTATCGATCCGCTGGAAGCCTGGAGCGATCTCCGGAGGCTTAATATGATTTCGGGTACCGGTTATATCTCCGTTAATCCGGCACGCGTTTCCAATACGCTTCCGGTGAGGTTGCCTTACCCGCAAACCGAGTATACGACCAACGGGCCTAATGTAAATGCGGAAGGAACGATCAATATATTCACTTCCAAAATTTTCTGGCAACCCTAACCTTAATAAATTAAAACAGATACTATGAAATCATATATTAAAATAGTTCTTCTTTCCCTGTCTGTACTGGCTTTCGGGGCAACAGGTTGCCTGAAAGACGATGAGTTTGAAGACGGCGAAATTCAGTCGCTTCGTTCCCAGGGATCGCAGAAGGTGATCGAAATGTCGCTGACGACTACTTCTACTGACAACTACCTGAATATAGCGGTGGATAACTTCAATCGGGACACTACGTTTAACCTGATTCCCATTACACTGGCAGATGGTAAGCCGGCCCCTGAGGACATCAGGGTAACCGTGGTGCCCAATGCAGCCTTGCTTGGTAACTACAATGCCGATCATGGTACCGCGCATGAGGTAGCTCCGGCTAGTCTTTATACCATTATTAATCCTGCAGTAACCGGCGGTCCGGGTTATGTGGTTACCATTCCGAAAGGCACCAATACTGCATATCTCCAGATCAAGATCAATCCCAGCAACTTCCTCGGAAATGATTATGCGCTCGGATTCCAGATATCCAAAGTAGAGCCAGCCGGTTACCTGGTTAGCTCCAACCTGGGGACAGGTATTGTAGCCATCGGCATCAAAAATCAGTATGATGGAATTTACTCCATCAAAGGATATGCTTTGCGTGCCGGGGATGCTGCTTTGACGGGTAATTTCACTGATCGCGAAATGCCGCTTATAACCAGCGGAGCCACTTCTGTCCGCTTTGGAACACTGCCTCTTTGGGGCGATGGAAACAGCTATATTTCGGTAGGTAACCCCAATCTTCAGATCAATACAGGTGTTACTCTGCCGGATGGCTCCAACCCGGTAACGATTACCAGCCCTGGGGGCGCTATCAATGCCCCGGGCTACGACACCCGGTATCACGCACCAACAAGGACGTTTTATATTTCCTTTACCTGGGGCGCTGGCCCAACCCAACGCCTGGCAATAGATACGATGACTTACCTGAGACCGAGATAAAAGCGACAACCCGTTTCATTAAACAATAAGCATACAACTATGAATAAAATATTTTCTGTAAAAAAACTAATATATGGCCTGGCGGTGTTGGCTGTGTTCCAGTCTTGTAAGAAAGACGATGATCCGGTTCCGGCTCCGGAACCCGTACCTGACCAGTCTTTTACCCAGGGGTTCAACACCACGGCTGAAGCTGTAAACCAGGGATGGATATTCAAGAACCGCAGCGATGAAGCAGCAACCGGATGGCGGGTAAGGGCCAAAACCATTTTTTATGAAGATGTTCCGTTTGAAGGTGCCGGCCTGCTATATAGCAACTACGAAGCCAGTGGCGGTTTCGATGGCAACATCAGCGACTGGGCTATTTCTCCCGCCAGGATCATCCAGAATGGGGATAAAATCAGTTTTTATGCTTTGTCCAGCGGTTCGCACGACGGATACGCCGACAGGCTGCAATTAAGGCTGAATACCTTTAATACTTCTGACAGCATCGGCGAAAATTCTACGGATGTGGGTAATTTCACCAAACCGCTGGTCGATATCAATCCTGTTTATAAAGTGACGGGTCCCGGCGATTTTCCTACAGTCTGGACAAAATATGAAGCAACCGTTACCGGCTTGAACAAGCCGGATTCCGGCCGCTTTGCATTGCGTTATTTCGTAGAAATATTAGGTGGTGCAAATGGTGATGAATTGGCTGT
>JBEVLT010000285.1:0-14614 GCA_040509055.1 Chitinophagaceae bacterium | reverse complement strand
CCGAAGAAAAAAAGAAAATACCGGCATTGACCGAGTTTGGCGGCAACCTGGCTGATCCGGATTGGTGGACAAAAGTTTTATGGCCGGTATTGGCCCGGCACAGGATATCGTGGGTGCTCGGCTGGCGGAATGCAGGCAGCAAACCCGGTGGCGGGGTTGAGTTTTATGTACCCTACCGGGGGCAAACTTCGGCTGCCGATTTTGTAAAATTTTACAGTGAAAGGAGAACTCTGTTTCAACAGGAAATCGGGGAAGAAAAAATATACCAATAGAGTTTCACTGCAAAGACCGGGTTTGGTGTGATGGTTCATGATCCCGGGGACATTTTTATAAATGTAGGATTGACATTTAATACCCGCAGCGCGTATTTACAAAACAACCGCCGGAAGATTTTAAAAAAGCTAAATGAAATTACAGCTACTCGATATCGCCATCATCCTTATGTACCTCGTCACCATGGTTGTTATCGGGTGGGTACTTCGTAAGAAAGCCCGGCAAAACAAGGAAAGCTACCTGCTGGGGGGTAAAAAACTGCCCTGGTACATGCTGGGGATGAGCGATGCTTCCGATATGTTCGATATCAGCGGCACGATGTGGATGGTGGCCCTGTGCTTCGTATATGGCCTGAAAAGTATCTGGATACCCTGGCTGTGGCCGGTATTCAACCAGGTATTCCTGATGATGTTCCTGTCCAAATGGCTGCGCCGCTCCAATGCCACTACGGGGGCGGAATGGCTGGCCAGCCGGTTTGGAAAAACAGGGCCGGGCATCAAAAGCTCGCACAACGTGGTGGTGGCTTTTGCGTTACTAAGCTGCCTGGGTTTCCTGGCCTATGGTTTCGTAGGGCTGGGAAAGTTTATTGAAATATTCGTTCCCTGGGATATGGTAAAAGGCTATGTGCCGTTTGCGGTATCGCCCGCGTTCGTCCCGCATTTCTATGGCATCGTATTCACCTTGTTTGCCATGTTCTATTCCATTCTCGGCGGCATGCACAGCATCGTACTGGGCGATTTTATCAAGTACATGATCATGACGGTGGCCTGTATCTCCATTGCCGCCATTGCCATGATCCACCTGAAAGGCCAATCGCTGAACGTGCCGGACGGATGGGCCAATCCTTTTTTTGACTGGAAGCTGAATCTTGACTGGGCCCCGATTGTCCCGGATGCCAACAAAAAGATAGCCGGCGACGGCTTCGGCCTGTTTGGCATCTTCTTCATGATGATGTTGTTCAAAGGCATCTTCGCCAGCCTGGCCGGGCCTGCCCCGAACTACGATATGCAGAAGATACTCTCTACCCGGTCGCCAAAGGATGCCTCCAAAATGAGTGGATTCGTTTCCATCATTTTATTGCCGATCCGGTATTCCCTGATCATCGGCGTGACCGTGCTGGCACTTTTGTATTATAACCAGATGAACCTGCAAACGGGCGGGGTCACCGATTTTGAAAAGATATTGCCTGCCGCCATCAACAACTTTTTGCCCGTAGGTATTCTCGGGCTGGTGCTGACCGGGTTATTGGGCGCCTTCATGGGCACGTTTTCAGGTACGCTGAATGCAGCGCAGGCTTATATCGTCAATGATATTTACCTGAAATATGTGAACCCCCAGGCGTCTACGAAACGGATCATGTCCATGAATTACCTGGCAGGCATTACCATCGTCACGCTCGGTGTGCTTATCGGGTTGATGGTGCAGGACGTAAATACTGTTTTGCAATGGATCGTCTCGGGTTTGTATGGCGGTTATATCGCGGCCAACATGTTTAAATGGTATTGGTGGCGGTTCAACGCCAATGGGTTTTTCTGGGGCATGATGTGCGGTATATTACCCGCCATTGCGCTGGCTGTATTGAAGCATTTCGGGGTGATCAGCGGCCTCGACCTGTATTACTGGCCCTTGCTGTTCCTCCTGTCGCTGATCGGTTGCTTTGCCGGCACCTATACCGTACCGGCTACCGATCCGGAAGTGCTGAAGACTTTTTACAAAACGGTAAGGCCATGGGGGGTCTGGAAACCGGTGCACAATGCCGTGATGGCGGAAAACCCGGCCTTCGAACCCAACAGGCGGTTCAGGCTGGATATGTTCAACGTGGTGCTCGGTATCATCGGCCAGTGCTGCCTCACCATCCTGCCGATGTACGTCGTGCTGTGGCTGAAGCTGCCACTCCTGATCACGGTAGCCATCCTGGTTGTCATCATCGTGATCCTGAAACGAACATGGTGGAATAAACTGGAAAACTAAGTAGTTAACGACCGGTGGTAAGAGCCGGGTAAATAGATACAACAATGATAAACACTGATTTTTTGAACCGGCTCACAGCGTTGGAAACGAAGCAGGAGACGTTGCTGGAGCAGCCGAATGAGAAGGCGGACCCGGGCAATGGCATCATTGATCGTTATAAACATCCCGTATTGACGGCACAGCATATCCCGCTGTTCTGGAAGTACGACCTGGACCCGGAAGCCAATCCTTACCTGATGGAGCGGATGGGCATCAATGCGGTGATGAATGCAGGCGCAATCAAATGGAACGATAAATACCTCGTGGCCGCCAGGGTGGAAGCAATTGACCGTAAATCGTTTTTCGCCATAGCCGAAAGTCCCAACGGGATCGACCGGTTCCGGTTTTGGGACTACCCGGTGCAAATACCTGAGACCCGGGACCCGGATACCAATATCTATGATATACGCCTGGTGCAGCACGAAGATGGCTGGGTGTACGGTTTGTTCTGCACCGAGCGGCGCGATCCGGCAGCATCGCCGGCCGACCAGGGCGCGGCTGTGGCCCAATGCGGCATTGTCCGGACAAAGGACATGATCAACTGGGAGCGGCTTCCGGATCTGGTCACTCCTTCGCCGCAGCAGCGCAACGTGGTGCTGCATCCTGAATTTGTCAATGGCCGGTATGCGTTTTATACCCGCCCGCAGGATGGATTTATCGATGCAGGCAACGGCGGCGGAATTGGCTTTGGCCTCAGCAACTGTATCGAAAGGGCAGAGGTGGAAAAAGAGATCGTGATCGATAACCGGAAGTACCATACGGTGTATGAGACCAAGAACGGTCTGGGGCCGGCCCCGATCAAAACGGCCTATGGCTGGCTGCACCTGGCCCATGGGGTGCGCAATACGGCTGCGGGTCTTCGATATGTATTGTACCTGTTCATGACCGATCTGCGCGACCTTACCAAAGTGATTTATAAACCTGCCGGTTACTTCATGGCGCCGGAAGGCGAGGAGCGGGTAGGCGATGTATCCAACGTACTGTTCAGCAACGGCTGGATCGCTGATGATGACGGAACGGTTTATATTTATTATGCTTCCTCCGATACACGCCTGCATGTGGCCACTTCCTCCATCGACAGGTTGCTGGACTATGTGATGAATACCCCGGCAGATGGCTATACTTCTTTTGAAACCACCCGGCGCCTGACGGAACTGATCGACCGGAACCTGGCCGGCGCCGTGATGAACATGCAACCTTTGCATAAAAAAAGAAAAGGATGAATGAGCCGGCCGCACCAACAGGAGAGGTAGTCCATCCGCTGCTGCTGCATTACCGGCAGGAAATGCAGGAAGAGCTGCAGCAGCTACTCGCGTTCTGGACGGCACATACCATTGACCCGGCAGGCGGTTTTTATGGCAGTGTCAGCAATGACAATACACCGGACCCTACTGCTCCCAAGGGGATCGTGCTGAACAGCCGCATCCTCTGGGCATTTTCTGCCGCCGGCCGGTTTACCGGCGACCAGGCACATGCAGAACTGGCCACCCGTGCGTATGAATATATTCTCCATCATTTCCTGGACCGGGAACACGGAGGTGTGTTCTGGTCGGTCGATGCGCAGGGTAATATGCAGGATGGCAGGAAGCAGGTATACGGGCTTGCTTTTTGCATCTATGGTTTGTCTGAATACGTGAAGCTCACGGCAGATGAAACGGCGCTGACCACAGCCCAGCAGTTATTTTATTTGATAGAACAGCATAGTTATGACCGGGAAAAGGGTGGGTATATCGAAGCTTTTACCCGGGAATGGCAAACGATCGGCGACCTGCGGCTAAGTGAGAAAGACGACAACGAACGGAAGACCATGAACACGCACCTCCACATCATCGAGGCCTATGCCAACCTGTACCAGGTATGGCCGGATGCGGTGCTCCAAGAAAAGATCGCAGTCCTGCTGGATCTGTTTGACCGGCATATCATCGATCACGATCATGGTCACCTTCGGCTTTTTATGGACGACGACTGGGTGAGCAAGTCCACGCTGCGTTCCTTTGGACACGATATTGAGGCCGCCTGGTTGCTGCAGGAATGTGCAGAGGTCATTAACGCAGCTGATGCGATGCAGCGCTTCAGGCAGCTGGCCATCCGGCTGGCCGATGCGGCGGCAGAAGGATTGGATGCAGATGGCGGGCTATGGTACGAATACGAGCCGATGCCCGGTCATTGGATCCGGGAAAAACATTCCTGGCCGCAGGCCGAAGCCATGGTCGGTTTTTTCAATGCATGGCAGCTTACAGCAGACAACGATTACCTGCACCGTTCGCTGCAAAGCTGGGAGTTTGTAAAGCACCACCTGAAGGATAACCGGTGTGGGGAATGGTACTGGGGCGTATACGGTGATTATTCCGTCATGGATAAAGAAAAAGCCGGCTTCTGGAAATGTCCTTACCACAACAGCCGGGCCTGCCTGGAACTGATCAAAAGAATTGCTTCATTCACATAACGAAACAGGGAAAACATGAAAACGAGTGTACTGAACTGGATGGCCGTCATTATCATTGCGGGCGCTGTTGTATCGTGCAAGAAAAAAGGGGGTAGTGATGCGCCGGAACAGCCGGTTAATCCTGTGGATCCCCCGGTCATCCAGCCGGCCGTAGACCCGCCGCTGGCCAATACCATCGGTTTTTTTATGGATGACTGGCAACCCAAAACATTTACGCCGCCACCTTATTCGGCCGCTACACCAGGTACGGTTGCCTACACCGTTACGGTGGACCGCAGCGTGGTGATCACCAAAGTGCCGCGCTCCCTGTTTGGCAACAATGCCAACCTCTGGATGACACAGATCGTGACGGAACCTGCCCTGCTTACACATACCACCAATATTCACCCCCACCTGATCCGGTTTCCCGGCGGCAGCATCAGCGATGTGTTTTTCTGGAACGCACCCAATAATACCCCGCCGGCCAATGCGCCGTCAACGCTGTTGAATGCGGATGGCACTACTTCCACTACCGGGTTCTGGTACGGAAAGAACAACGATAGCTGGACGCTGTCGGTAGACAATTATTACAACCTGCTGCAGCAAACCGGCAACAAAGGGCTGATCACGATCAACTATGGATATGCCCGGTATGGCAAGGGCCCCAATCCCGTATCGGTAGCCGCACACCTGGCAGCAGACTGGGTGCGCTACGACAATGGCCGGACAAAATACTGGGAGATCGGCAATGAGAATTTCGGTGACTGGGAAGCCGGTTACCGCATCCGCACCGCAGATAACCAGGATGGTCAGCCCGAGATACTGACCGGGCAACTGTATGGCAAACATTTCAAAGTATTTGCCGATTCCATGCGCAAAGCGGCACAGGAGATCGGGACAACCATTAAGATCGGCGCCGTGATGGTAGAAGGCGTGAGCCCTTCTTATGCCACGAATACACATAAGACCTGGAACACCGGCCTGTTCGGCGAGGTGGGCAGTTCACCCGACTATTACGTAGTGCACAATTATTACACTGCCTACCAGACCAATGCAGGTGCTGCCGAGATACTGGCTACGGCGGCCACGGAGACCAAAAAGATGATGGACTATATCAAACAGACATTGCCGGGACTGGGCGCTGCCATCAGACCCGTGGCGCTGGATGAATGGAATATCTTTTCCACCGGCTCCATGCAGCAGGTATCGCATGTCAACGGGCTGCACGCAGACCTCATCCTGGGTGAATTGCTGGAGAACCAGTTTGGTATGTCGTCCCGCTGGGACATGGCCAATGCCTGGGAAAATGGCAATGACCACGGTATGTTCAGCCAGGGCGAAGCAGCTTCAGGAGAAACAAAATGGCAGCCACGACCGGCCTTTTACCACATGTACTTCTTCCAGAAATTTTTGGGTGACCGCATGGTCTCCTCTTCGCACAGCGTGCCCGACATGGAGACCTATGCTTCTTCGTTTACGTCAGGAGAGACGGCTATCGCGCTGGTCAATAAAGGCACCAGCAGCCGCGGCATATCGATCGATGTAAAGAACTTCAACAAAGGCGCCCGGTATTACTGGTACACGCTGACCGGCGGCACGGATAACGGCGAGTTTTCCCGCAAGGTGTTTGTAAACGGTGCCGGTCCTTCGGGGGTGGCCGGTGGCCCGTCCAATTATGCATCCCTCAGCGCCAGTTCGGCGCTTACCGCCAACGGTGTAAAGGTAACGGTGCCGGCACGGGCAGCTGTATTTTTAGTGATCGATAAACAATAACCTTGTTATGAAAAGGATCTGTCTTCTCCCGTTTTTGCTGTTATCCATTGCCATGACACCTGTGAAAAAAACAACGATCATTTTCTTCGGTGATTCCATTACCCAGGCAGGCGTAAACAAGGGTGGTTATATCGACCGGGTGCAGACATTGATCAATGATAAGCACCTGCAGGATAACTATGCACTGGCAGGAGCCGGTATCGGTGGCAACAAAGTGTACGACCTGTACCTGCGCATGGAAGAAGATGTGCTGGACAAAAACCCGGATGTGGTGGTGATCTATGTGGGCATCAACGATGTATGGCACAAGAGTACGGCAGGCACCGGCACCGACCTGCCCAAGTATGAAAAGTTCTATGCGGCCATTATCAAAAAGCTGCAGGCTAAAAATATCAAAGTGGCGGTCTGTACGCCTTCGGTGATCGGCGAGCTGAAGAACGGGGCCAACCCGCAGGATGCCGACCTGGATAAGTATGCCGGTGTGGTGCGTAAGCTTGCCACTGCTTACGGTTGTACGCTGATCGACCTGCGCCAGGCATTTGCAGATTATGAAGCGGCGCATAACACGGACAATAAAGAGTCGGGATTGCTGACCACCGACCGTGTTCACCTGACGGCTGCCGGTAACCAGCTGGTAGCCGATGAAATGATCAAAGGACTCTCCATTCAATAAAACACTATGATTGCATCGTTGCCCGTAAAGGGGCTGCATCGGTTACTACCGTTTTTTTTCCTGCTGGCAACCATCTGTTCTGTTGCGCAGCAACCTTACCAGCTGGCGGCTGACGGCGTGATCGTGTATCCCGATCCCCGCCTCCCGGGCAATGTGCGGGCGGTAAAGCTGCAGGTAATAACCGACCAGATCATCCGGGTGATGGCATCGCCTGCCAAAGAATTCTCCACGCAGCAAAGCCTGTCTGTGGTTCCGCAAAGCGGAGTTCCGGAATGGAATGCGCGGCCGGAAGGGGACAACATTCTTCTTACTACATCCTTCATCACAGCCAAAGTGGATCAGCATACCGGTGCCGTATCGTTTACCGGCAAGGATGGCCATCCCATCCTGGCAGAACGTACGATTGGCGGGCGGTCGCTGACACCAGCCGTATTCGAAGGAAAATCTCTCTATGGCGTTCGCCAAACATTTGAAACCACTGCCGACGACGCGTTTTACGGGCTTGGGCAACACCAGGAAGATGCATTTAACTACAAGGGCAAACAGGTTTTCCTGTTCCAGAACAATACGGAAGTGGCCGTTCCTTTCGTGGTATCCGTGAAGAACTATGGTATCCTGTGGGACAATTATTCGCTCTCTACGGCAGGCGATACGCGGCCGTTCCTGCCGTTGTCTTCCCTGGCCCTGTTTGATAAAAAAGGAGTGCCCGGCTGGCTCACTGCTTCGTACAGCAACGATCGCAACAAACCGGATGAGATCGCTTTTGAAAAAGCAGAGTCGGTGATCGATTACCCGTATGTGAACGATTCAAAGCTGAAGCTGCCTAAGGAATTTGCCGTAGAAAAGGGAATGATCACCTGGGAAGGTGCGGTAGCCAGCGACAGGACCGGCGTTCATACATTACGCTTTACTTCGGCTGGCTACCTGAAAGTATGGGTGGATGGCAAGTTATTGCTGGATAAATGGCGGCAGGCCTGGAACCCGGGCGCGGCTATCGTTCCGCTCACTTTGCAGGCAGGGAAAAAGCAGTTCATCAAAATTCAGTGGATACCGGACGGCGGTGAGTCCTATCTTACCTGCAAATGGCTGGGGCCAGCGCCGGTACAAGATGAACATGCGTTCAGCTTCGACTCCGAAGCAGGTAAACAGCTGGATTATTATTTTATCCATGGCCGGAGTATGGATGAGGTGATTGCCGGCTACCGAAGGCTCACCGGCAAAGCGCCGATCGTACCCAAATGGGCCATGGGATTCTGGCAAAGCCGCGAACGGTACAAGACACAGGATGAAATACTGCAAACGGTAAAAACATTCCGCACTAAAAAAATACCGCTGGACAATATCGTGCTGGACTGGAGCTACTGGAAACAAAACGACTGGGGCAGCCAGGAATTTGATGCTGCACGTTTTTCCAACCCGGACAGCATGATCGATGTGCTGCACAAACAATACCACACGCGGCTGATGATCTCCGTATGGCCGAAATTTTATGAAGGCATTCCGGCTTACAACCATTTTGATAAAAACGGCTGGCTGTACAAACGCAATATCGCCGACCGGCAGCGTGACTGGATTGCACAGGGGTATATGTCCACGTTTTACGATGCATTCAATGCCGATGCACGCAAAGGCTTCTGGAACCTGATCCATGACAAGCTGTATGTAAAAGGCATCGACGCCTGGTGGATGGATGCCAGCGAACCGGATATCCTGTCCAACGTGTCGCCGGAGCGAAGAAAGGAGCAAATGTCGCCGACGGCATTGGGTACGGCGGCCGAATTTCTAAATGCGTATCCCCTGCAAAATGCCAAAGGGATCTATGAAGGACAACGGGGTGTGGACCCGGACAAACGCGTGTTCCTGCTGACCCGTTCGGGATTTGCCGGTTCACAACGTTATGCAGCATCCATCTGGAGCGGCGATATCGCCTCGCGCTGGGAAGATATGAAAGCGCAGATCAGTGCCGGGCTTAACTTTTCGTTGTCAGGATTGCCCTACTGGACCATGGATATCGGTGGCTTCTCGGTGGAAAGAAGATATGAACAGCCCAATGCAGCTGACCTGGCGGAGTGGCGCGAACTGATGACCCGCTGGTACCAGTTCGGCGCTTTTGTACCGCTGTTCCGCGTGCATGGCCAATTCCCGTACCGCGAGATATTCAATACCGCCCCGGACGATCATCCGGCTTACCGGAGCATGCTTTATTACAACAGGCTTCGGTATCGCCTGCTGCCGTATATCTATACACTGGCCGGCAATGCGTACCATGATGACTATACGATCATGCGTGGACTGGTAATGGATTTTGCAGCCGATACGGCGGTACGGAATACCGGCGACCAGTTTATGCTGGGCCCTTCTTTATTGATTAACCCGGTGTATACTTACAAAGCCACGGATCGTTCCGTATACCTGCCGGCCGGCCAGGGCTGGTACGACCTGTATACCGGAGCATATTACAATGGCGGTACGGCTATCACAGCCACTGCACCATATGAGCGGGTGCCTGTATTTGTAAAAGAAGGTTCCATTCTTCCTGCCGGGCCGGAACTGCAATACACGGCGGAAAAGCCGGCCGATCCCATTACCCTGTATGTGTATGCCGGCAGGGATGCTGCATTTGCCCTGTACGAAGACGAAGACCTGAATTACAACTATGAAAAGGGAGCCTTCAGCCGCATTCATTTCCGCTATGATGAAGCGTCCCGCACGCTGACCATTGATGACCGGGAAGGAACGTTTCCGGGTATGCTGAAACAACGCACCTTTTACATCCGTGTCATCAGCAAGGCTGCTCCGGGCGGAATCGATTTCAGCGGGACACAAGGAAAAAAAATAAAGTACTCCGGTAAAAAGATCACCGTAAAACTCTGATCACTGTTTGGTCATGAACGTAAGTCGTATTGTATTTGCCGTCCTTGCTTTGGCCTTGGCCAGCGGGGTTGCTGCCCAGCATAATGCCAGCCGGGCCAGCTTCAATGAAGATTGGAAATTTCAATTAGGCGGGGCAGGCCCGGGTGTAACGGATGCAACTTTTGATGATCACACCTGGGGTTCACTGCGGCTGCCGCATGACTGGAGCATCGGATTGCCATTTGATAAGGACAGTCCCACCGGCACCGGCGGTGGCGCCCTGCGGGGCGGCCTGGGCTGGTACCGGAAAACGTTTACCGTTCCTGCCAGCGCCCGGGGCAAAAAGCTATTCATCGATTTCGATGGCGTGTACATGAACAGCGAAGTGTTCATCAACGGCCATTCATTAGGCGTCCGTCCGAACGGCTATATTTCTTTCCGGTACGACCTGACACCTTACCTGCGGTACGGCGATACGGGGAACGTAATCGTGGTGAAAGTTGATAATTCACAGCAGCCCAATTCCCGCTGGTACAGCGGATCGGGCATCTATCGCAACGTATGGCTGACTACCGTCAACCCGGTGTATGTGCCGCAGTGGGGCGTCAGCGTGACCACGCCGCAGGTAAACCGGCAGACTGCTGCAGTGCGGGTACAGACCCATGTAAGAAATGAAACAACTACGCTGCAAACCATCCGGCTGCTGACCACCCTGTATGATCAAAACGGGAAGATGGTAAAACAGGTAGCGGCGGGAAAGAGCACTGCCGCCGGCAACACGGTTTTATTCGATCAGGAGCTGGTTATACAAAACCCTTCGTTATGGTCCCTCAGCAATGCGGCGATGTACAGGGCAGTAACCATCGTGCAGGTCAATGGCCGGACCACCGATACCTATACCACGCCCTTCGGTATCCGGTATTTCCGGTTCGATGTGGACAAAGGGTTTTTCCTGAACGATCAGCATGTAAAGATCCGTGGCGTATGTATGCACCACGACCTGGGATGCCTGGGCACTGCGATCAATACCCGCGCACTGGAACGGCAACTGGAAATACTGAAGGCGATGGGCTGCAACAGCATCCGTACCTCGCACAATCCGCCGGCCCCGGAGCTGCTGGAGCTGTGCGATAAGATGGGGTTCATCGTGATGGATGAGGCTTTTGACATGTGGAAGAAGGAAAAGAACAAATACGATTATCACCTGGCCTGGGACCAGTGGCATGCACGCGATCTGACAGACCTTGTCCTGCGCGATCGCAATCACCCTTCCGTTTTCATGTGGAGCGTGGGCAACGAGATCATGGAGCAATGGGGTGATGATACCACAGGCCGGAAAATATTGCGTGAACTGGTGGGCCTGGTAAAGTCGCTGGACACCACCCGGCTGACCGTAACAGCCAACAACGAGATCAATGCATGGAACAACCTGCTGCAGGCCAATGCCACCGATATGATCGGGTATAACTATAACCACCGGCACTGGGACAGTGTGCAATACCGCTGGGGGAAGAAGCCTTTTATCGTGACTGAATCCGTTTCGGCGCTGCAAACCCGGGGACATTACGATATGCCCTCGGACAGCATCCGCCGCTGGCCGGTTGCCTGGGACAAACCATTGACCGATGCCAATAATGACCTGACCTGCTCGGCTTACGAGAACTGCTCCACGCCCTGGGGATCCACGCACGAAGAAACGCTGAAGGTGTTTGAAAAATACGATCATATCAGCGGTATGTATATCTGGACCGGCTTTGACTATATCGGTGAGCCGACACCTTATCCATGGCCCGCCCGCAGTTCTTACTTTGGTATTGTGGACCTGGCTGGTTTTCCGAAAGATGCTTATTACCTGTACCAGAGCGTATGGACAAATAAACCGGTATTGCATATCCTGCCACACTGGACCTGGACGCCGGGACAAACGATTGATGTATGGGCCTACTACAACCAGGCCGATGAGGCGGAATTGTTTCTCAACGGCCGGTCGCTGGGCGTACGAAAAAAACAGGGTGGCGACCTGCATGTGATGTGGCGTATGGTATTTGAACCCGGGGTTGTCAAAGTTGTGACCCGCAAAAACGGGAAAACGGTATTGACCAAAGATATCCGTACAGCGGGCAAGCCGGCAAAGATCATTCTGCAGGCGGATCGATCGGCCATTAAAGCCGGTGGAGCCGATCTTTCTTTTATCACTGTAAAAGTGACCGATAAAAATGGAAACATCGTACCGAATGCGGATCACCTGGTCCGCTTCTCGGTTAGCGGGCCAGGATTCATTGCCGGTACGGACAATGGCAGCCAGACCAGTCTGGAATCGTTCAAATCGCCACAGCGGAAAGCCTTTAACGGTTTATGCATGGCTTTGGTACAATCAGCCGGTCGCCCTGGTCTTATTACTCTGCATGCCGCAGCAGATGGGCTGCAGGGTGCCTCAATCAATATCTCAGCAAAATAATAATCATTACTAAAACTGTTTTATGTATAAATACCTGCTTCTCCTTGCCTGTGCCGGCAGCCTGGCTGCTACTGCACAGCCAACTCCGAAAAACAACCAGGTGGCGGCTATCGTAGCCAAAATGACACTGGAAGAAAAAGTGGGCCAGATGACGCAGGTCACTTTTGCCGTGATTGCCAAAGGGGGGTGGGGAAACGAAGACGGAACGGTGGACCCGGCAGCGTTGAAAAATGCAGTGGTGAATCATCATGTTGGTTCTATCCTGAACACAACGGCGCATGCCCTGCCGGTGGACAAGTGGCGGGAGGTGATGACGCTGATCCAGGACGAAACAAAAAATACAAGGCTGAAAGTTCCCGTGATCTACGGGCTGGATGCGATCCATGGCCAGACGTATACATTAAATGCAACCCTGTTTCCCCAAAACCTGGCCATGGCAGCTACCCGCAATCCCGGCCTGGTGGCTGCGGCAGCTAAAGTAACGGCCAATGAGCTTCGTGCCTCCGGCGTACGGTGGAACTTTGCCCCCGTGCTCGATTGCGGCCGACAGCCCTTGTGGTCGCGCTTCCCGGAAACATATGGTGAAGATGTGTACATGGGCACTACCATGGGTGTAGCGGCCATCAGGGCTTATGAAGAAGACGGGTTGAAGAATGCTACAGCCGTGGCCAGCTGTATGAAGCATTACCTCGGTTATTCTGCTTCACGTACGGGTAAGGATCGTACCCCGATTTATTTGCCCGAGATCGAGATGAGGGAGTATTACCTGCCGCAGTTTCGTGCAGCGGTACAGGCCGGCTCGTCCACCATCATGATCAACTCCGGTGAAATCAATGGCATCCCGGTGCATGCCGATAAATATTTATTGACCAATGTGCTGCGCAGGGAGCTCGGTTTCCAGGGCGTGATCGTTACCGACTGGGAAGATATCAAGCGCCTGCACGAGCGGCATTTCGTGGCGGCTACCCCGCGGCAGGCCGTGGCCATGGCCGTGAATGCAGGCATCGACATGAGCATGGTGCCCGGTGATTTTTCGTTTTATGACCTGCTGATCGAAGCCGTGAAGAAAGGCGAAGTGCCGCTGAGCCGGATCGATGATGCCGTGACGCGGATCCTTATCCTGAAAATGAAGCTGGGTTTGTTTGACAATCCATACCCGGAACAAAACACCCTTGTCAACTTCGGCAAACCGGAATACCAGCAGCTGGCGCTGGATGCAGCCCGCGAAGCCATGACCCTGCTGAAAAACGAACAGAACCGGCTACCGCTGTCGCGTAGCACCAAAATACTCGTGGCCGGCCCGGCTGCCCAAAGCCTGTCGGCATTAAACGGTTGCTGGAGCTATACCTGGCAGGGCAACCAGGACCAGTGGTATCCCGCAGACAGCAAAACCATCCTGCAGGCGATTACCGACAAAGCAGGAGCAGCCAACGTGATCACAACGACAGAAAAAGGATTTGACAACCCGGCAAACTATGATGCAGAAAAATTGAAGACCGCCGCCGCTGCGGCTGATGTGATCCTGCTCTGCCTGGGAGAGAATGCCCATGCCGAAAGCCCCGGCAATATCCGCGACCTGGCGCTGCCGCAGGAGCAGGAAGCGCTGGCCAAAGCGGCTATCGCGACGGGCAAGCCCGTGATCCTCGTATTGACCGAAGGCCGGCCCCGGTTTATCACCGGTATCGAGCCGGGCATAAAGGCCATCCTGATGGCCTACTGGAGCGGTAAGAAAACGGCAGAAGCCATTAGCGACGTATTATTCGGCGATTACAATCCTTCCGGCCGGCTTCCCTTCAGCTACCCGAAAAGTATGGGAGAACTGGTACTGTACGACCGGAAACCAACAGAAGAGGTTCGCGAGATCTTCAATGAAAATGTAAATACGAACGGGTATGATCCGCTGTTTGCCTTCGGGCATGGGCTGAGCTACACCACGTTTGCTTACAGCGATCTGAAACTAAGTTCCACCTCATTGAAAGCCGATGCAAAACTAACCGTAACCGTTACGGTAAAAAATACCGGTCAGCGTGATGGCGGACATGCGGTGGAATTGTATACCCGCGACCAGTATGCGAGCATCACCCCCAGCATCAAACGCCTGCGGGCATTCAAAAAGATATTTCTGAAAGCTGGCGAAAGCCAAACCGTA
>JBEVLT010000284.1:0-10142 GCA_040509055.1 Chitinophagaceae bacterium | reverse complement strand
GAATTTTTCCTGTGCATCGGCGCTTCCATATACTTCAGCAATGGCGCGCAGCTCTGAATTGGAGCCAAATACGAGATCGGCACGGGTGGCCGTCCATTTTGATTCGCCGGTGCTGCGGTCGGTGCCCTGGAATACCTCCTTGTGATCGTCCACTGCCTTCCAGGCCGTATTCATGTCCAGCAGGTTCACAAAGAAATCATTGGTCAGCACTTCGGGGCGCTTTGTAAATACGCCCAGCTTCGATCCATCGTAGTTGGTGTTCAGCACGCGCATGCCGCCGATCAGCACGGTCAGTTCCGGCGCGGTCAGGGTCAGCAGCTGGGCCTTGTCGATCAGCAGCTCTTCCGTGGAAACGGTGAATTTCGTTTTCAGGTAATTGCGGAAACCATCGGCACCCGGCTCCAGGGGGGTAAACGATTCTACGTCCGTTTGTTCCTGTGAGGCGTCCATACGGCCGGGTGCGAAGGGTACGGTAATGTTCTGTCCCGCTTCTTTTGCCGCTTTTTCTATGCCGGCGGCGCCCGCCAGTACGATCAGGTCGGCCAGCGATATCTTTTTGCCGTTCTGTTGCGCTGCGTTGAATTCTTTTTGGATGGACTCCAGCGTATCCAGCACTTTCCCCAGCTGCGCAGGATTGTTCACCGCCCAGAATTTCTGGGGCGCCAGGCGAATACGGGCCCCGTTGGCGCCGCCGCGCTTATCTGAACCGCGGAACGTGGACGCCGAAGCCCAGGCTGTGCCCACCAGTTGCCCGATGGTAAGACCGGAGGCCAGTATCTTTTCTTTCAGGGCTTCGATATCTGCTGCTTCCACCAGGGCATGATCAACGGCCGGGATCGGGTCTTGCCAGATCAGTACTTCTTCAGGCACGTCGGCGCCAAGGTAACGGGCGCGGGGGCCCATGTCGCGGTGCGTCAGCTTAAACCAGGCACGGGCAAACGCATCTGCAAACTGGTCGGGATTTTCGAGGAAGCGGCGGGATATCTTTTCATAAGCCGGGTCGAAGCGAAGCGACAGGTCTGTCGTCAGCATGGTCGGCACCAGCTTTTTGGAAGCGTCATGTGCATGGGGAATAACAGCAGGCGCATTTTTGGCTGTCCATTGCTGGGCACCGCCCGGGCTTTTGGTCAGTTCCCATTCAAAGCCAAACAGGATCTCGAAAAAATTATTGCTCCATTGCGTGGGCGTTTTGGTCCAGGTCACTTCCAGGCCGCTGGTAATGGTATCGGCGCCAACGCCGGATCCATAGCTGTTGTGCCAGCCGAATCCCTGCGCTTCGATGCCGGTGGCTTCCGGCTCAGGGCCGACGTGCGTGGAGGGGGCGGCGCCATGCGTTTTACCAAAGCTATGTCCGCCTGCGATCAGGGCCACCGTTTCTTCGTCGTTCATCGCCATGCGGCCGAATGTGTCGCGGATATCCGCCGCCGCTTTGATCGGGTCGGGGTTGCCATCCGGTCCTTCGGGGTTTACATAGATCAGTCCCATCTGCACGGCAGCCAGCGGTTTTTCCAGCTTGCGGGAATGGACATCGCCATCGGCATCGTCGTCGGATACGAGTACACCGCCTTTTTTCTCCACGCCTTCGGAACCATGAGCATAGCGGACGTCGCCGCCCAGCCAGGTCGTTTCCGATCCCCAGTATACGTCTTCCTGCGGCTCCCATACATCGGCGCGGCCACCGGCAAAGCCAAATGTTTTAAAGCCCATCGACTCCAGGGCTACGTTGCCGGTCAGGATCATCAGGTCGGCCCAGGAAAGTTTGCGGCCGTATTTCTGTTTGATCGGCCACAGCAGGCGGCGGGCTTTATCGAGGCTCACGTTATCCGGCCAGCTGTTCAGGGGTGCAAAACGCTGCTGCCCGGCCCCTGCGCCGCCACGGCCATCGCCGATGCGGTAGGTGCCGGCACTATGCCAGGCCATGCGGATAAACAAGGGGCCGTAATGACCGAAATCTGCAGGCCACCAGGGCTGGGAGTCGGTCATCAGCGCATGCAAATCTTTTTTTACAGCTTCGAGGTCGAGGGTTTTGAACTCCGATGCATAATCGAAATTGTCTCCCATGGGGTCCGACAGCGAAGAGTGCTGGCGGAGAATATTCAGTTTAAGCTGGTTGGGCCACCAGTCACGGTTGCGGGTGCCGCCACCGCCGGTATTGCTTTTTTTTAAGGTGCCGTTGTGAAAAGGGCACTTGCTGATGTCTTGAGAGGTATCCATTCGGTTTAATTTTTTATCAAAAGAGGTTGTTGCTATGAAGGGTTGACAAAAGTGTGACAATTAATGTCATTGTCCAAATTGATTAACTTTATAATCTCATAGAATAAATCTATATGACGCTGGTCCAGCTTGAATATATTATCGCGGTGGATACCTGGCGGCATTTTGCCACCGCCGCAGCGCATTGTTTTGTCACCCAGCCCACGCTGAGCATGCAGATCCGGAAGCTGGAAGAAGAGCTGGATATGCAATTGTTTGACCGGAGCAAGCAGCCGGTAGTGCCTACCGGGGCCGGTGTCGAAGTGATCGGGCAGGCGCGCAAGATCATTGCCGAAAGAGACCTGCTCCTGGAAACCGTGCAAAGCCGGAAAGGCCGGCTCACCGGCGAGCTGCGGATCGGTATCATCCCTACGCTGGCGCCCTACCTGCTGCCCCTGTTCATCCAATCGTTCACCCGCAGGTACCCGGAGGTCAGGCTGGTCATCAACGAGATGATGACCGGGCTCATCATTGCCCGCCTGCGCGAAGGAAAGATCGATGCCGGCATCCTGGTCACCCCGCTGCAGGAAGCCGGGATGCGCGAACATATCCTGTTTTACGAAGAGATGATGGCTTATGTGTCGAAGAAGAATGCCGTATACGAAAAAACCTACCTGCTGCCGCAGGATATAGACCCCAACAAATTATGGTTGCTGGAAGAGGGGCATTGCTTCCGCTCGCAGATCGTGAACCTGTGCGAGCTGCAAAAGATCAGCAGGGAAGGCAGCCATTTCGACTACGAGGCCGGCAGCATCGAGACGCTGCGCCGGATGGTGGAGCTCAACGATGGTATTACCATCATACCCGAGCTGGCCACGCTGGATATGCCGCTGCGGCAGATGCAGCTGTTGCGCCATTTTCGCAAACCTGCTCCCATGCGCGAAGTGAGCCTGGTGGTGCACCGCAACCAGATAAAGAAACGGCTGATCGATATGCTGCGGCAGGAGATACTGCAGGCCGTACCGGAAAAGATCAGGAAAAATAAAACGCACAACATCGTACCGGTGTAACCTTACCGGGCCAGCAGGGAATCCAGCTTGTGGATGGTGACCGGGAACTGGTAGAGGTCGTTGTGCCGGCCGCCTTCGATCGTGATGAACTCATCGTCCTGCTGCAACAGGGGCAGCAATTTTTTTGCATTGGCCATGGTGATGGTTTTATCCTTTGTGCCGTGGAAGATGGTGATAGGCACATGGGCCCGCTGCAGGTAGTCGTGTATGGGAAATTCATAATGCAGCAGCCGGCTGACGGGATACACGGGCGCATAGTGCCGGACCACCGACGGCAGGTCGTAATAAGGCGTTTCGAGGATCAGCCGCCGGCAATCCCTCATCGAAGCTACTTTGGCCGCCATGCCGGTGCCCAGCGATTTGCCGTAAAGAATAATGCTGTCAGCAGCAAACCGGGCGGCTGCCATTTTATACAGTTCCAGCGCATCGGCCTGCATGATCGCTTCCGTGCATTTGCCGGTGCTTTTGCCAAAACCCGGGTAGTCCATCATCCATACTTCGTAGCCGTGCCTGGTAAAGTAAGGCGCAAAGCGCGCATACCGCTCGATGTTTCTCCGGTTGCCATGAAAGTACAATACCACGCCCCGGCACAGGGAGTCCGGAACGGTAAACTGTACGATGTTCAGGTTTTTTTCAGGGGCAACGGGGAGATTGATCTCCCGGAACGGCACATCGAAGCGAAAAACATGATCGGCGGGCAGGGCTTTGGGATGAAACAGGATATTGTCCTGGAAAAAATACAGGACCAGCCCACCGGCGATGTAAACGATGAGCAGAAGGCCGAACCAGCGACGCAGTTTCCGGGCTGTTGTTTTCTGCATGGGCGCAAAGATAGTGTACCGGTAAGTGAGCTGCAATGCATGAGGAGTATGTATAAAGCAAAGCAGGTTTAAAGATTGCTCTCTAAACCTGTTGAACTGTTGCCCGCCGGGGCAGGCACTGCAACCTGCACTTAATTGACCCTGTTGAAATAACTGCTGAGCCCGCACTCGGTTTTGCCCCTGATCTCGTTCATGATGATGCGGATGATCTCGCTGTTGGAAGGAGGCCATTGTTCCTTGCCGCTTACCAGTTTTTTATCCTCGTCGCTCAAAGCACGCTGATCGCCTGTAAAGCTGGCAAAGGTGGCCGACCAGTTGTAGTCGCCCCTGTACGTATCGCTCCATACCCACTGGTCGTTGTAGTTCCTGACGGTGGCCTGCAGCAGCCCGTCGGCACGGAGCGTGCGGGTGGTCACCGTGATCTTTGCCTTCACCGTCGTATATTCCTTTACAATGGAGTCGGGCTTGTATACCGTTTCCTTTGTTACGATCTGTTTGGATACTTCCCGTACGGTACGCTGATCGCGGTAGCGGCCGATGTTCACATCGCTGAAACGCATGTCCACGATGTTGTCGGTACGCAGGTTGTAACCGGCTGCTTCAGCAGGCGAATAATAGCGGATAAATTGATTGCTGGTGTTATTGCCCAGGTAGCGTACGATGTCGCGGTTGAAGTTGTCCTGGTCAAAGTCGTACGACGTATACTGGAAGCCCTGCCGGGTGAGCGGCATAATGACCACGTTCGTGACGGCGCTGGCATAAGCTTCATCCATTTTTTGCCGGATGGAGAGATCGCCGGGTTTTAGCGCCAGCGCCTTCTGAAACTCGGCATAGGCGGCCTTATAGCTGTTCTTCGTTTGGTCGTTCATGAGCGACAGCCCCCGTTCAAAACGTGCATTGGCTGCCTCTTCTTTATAAGTAGTGATGTAGGACGAGTAGTCTGCAGGTTGAACGATGTCGTATACGGCAGGCGATTTGCGGATGGCCGTGTACAGCCGCTGCAGGTCCAGGTATTCACGGTAAATGCTTTCCCACCGCAGATCGGAGCTGCTGCCGGAGTAATTCCGGATGCGGGTTTCATGGTCCTCCACGGCAAAGCGGTAAGCGTTTTGCAAAATGTCGAGCAGGGAGGCATCATTGGGTTTCTTCGCCAGCTTTTTGGCAGCCAGCTCTACGGCTTCATCGTATTGCCCTTTTTCATACAGCTTCTGGGCTGTCTTGCACGACAGGAAAAAGGTGCCGGAGAAAATAAGGATAACAGTGTAAAGTTTTAGTTTCATAACACGCCATTTGACCGTTGGACGCAGGTATATATTGTTTTGTTAGCAGCAGCAGGTTGAATTATAATATTCTTAACAAGCTGCCGGAATGCCTTGTGTGGTTTCGTGATCCGGGGCTCAGTATTTCAGGATATCCCGTACAAAGTTGTGGTACTCGTCAAACCGCGGCAGGTTGTTGTGCCCGCCGCCATGGATGCGGATCAGGGTGATTTTGTTCGGGTTGAGCTGCTGCAGCTGTTGGCTGTGGCGGATGGGGATCAGCCAGTCCTTGGTGCCGTGGATGATGTAGGTATGGCAGTTCACATGGCGGATCCACCGGTCGGTACGCAGGTGAAACCGCAGCACGATGCGGACCGGCAGGATGGGCAGGAAGCGCTCCACCACCCGTACAAAATTATAATAAGGCGCATCGAGGATCAGGTAGCGGGGTTTATTGTCCGATGCGATCTTGCTGGCAAACCCGCTGCCCATGCTGCGGCCGTATACGATGATATGGTGCTCAGGATAAGTGAGCAGCAGCGTATCGTATACAAACTGCATATCCTGCAGCATATCCTTTTCGCTGCGCTTGCCGGTGCTTTTGCCAAAGCCGCGGTAGTCCACCAGCAGCACGTCGTAATTATAGCGGTAAAAATCGCGGGCATATTTGGCCCAGCCTTTTATGCTGCGGGTATTGCCGTGAAAATACAGGATGAGACCGGCCGGGTTTTCGCGAAAAAAATGAAGCCCGTTGATCCGCACGCCCGGCTCCACGTCGAAAAAATATTCTTTGAACGGGATGTCGTACCGGAAGCGGAAATCCTGCTTCAGTTTCTCCGGTTTGAAGATAAACCGCTCCTGGAAAAAATAAGCGATGACCGACAGGGCGGCGATACCGGCGAGAATATACCAGATAAAAGCAGGCAAATGGGGTTGTTTTTAAAGTAGCAGGTAAGTTAGCTATAAACCTTCATTCCTCAAAGTGGCTGACAGACAAGATGTTAGGGGTGGCTAATGATTAACCCTTATTGCCGGTGGATGATAAAGCCGGTAAATTTATCACATCCTGTTGACGATCTTAAAGCGCAGCACATGACCCATTCAAACCTGTTTCAGAAAGTTTCGCATCCCATCACGGCTCCGCATGTATTCAACTACCCTGTTATGGATCCTGGTGCCGGCAGAAGAGCACCCCGGCTATTGATCACGACGATATACAATGCAGACGGCACCGTAGTGATATATGGCGATCACGTGGAGCAGGACAACGGTGGGCAGAAGCCCGACGCCGGTTGCGATAGCTCATACAGCATCGGCTGGCTGACCGGTGAAGCATAGTTGTATAGCAGGTGATGCCAGGTATTGCTTCAGTGTGCCTCATAGTTCTAAGTGCTGATTCGAAGACGTATTTGTTCGGATAGAATCATAACCTTACCTAAACTTATTCTATGAAAAAGGCAGCACCTTTTACGAAGGCAATCCCCTGCCTGTTCATTTTTTTACTTCTTATTTCCTGCAGGAAAGAAATTTCTCCTGTTCAGGCTTTGGATAGCCAGGCGATCAACCGGGTTCACGAATGGCTGGATAAACAAGCTTCTGAAAAATACAGCCAGAGCCGAACGTATTTCTACGATCAAAAGCAACCTGGATTTTACTGCAGCCGAATGTAACATAATAAATGCTGAAGAAGAGCTGGTCAATATCCCGCTTAAGCCGGACTTCCTGAGCAATGTAAACAGGGAGAAAAATGTCTCCAATCATTTACTGCTCTTTCTGAAAAATGGAAAGATCTATCATGCGAATATTATCCAATACGTTTCGCGGGAAGGTGAAGATGTTAGCCAGATACCGGTTAATGCAGTCTTCGCTGTATTTAACGACCGCATGGTAAAAGCCGATGGTCATTTTGCCATTTTAAGCATTTTTGACCGGTTCTTCTACGAGGTAGGGTTTAGGGATGGTGTACAGGTAACGCATATGACCAGGAGAAAAAGAGAGACTGATCCTTTTGCCGTAACCTCAACGGGAAATCAGTGTACAGCCTGGTATCTTGTAACCACCAGCTATTACCCGGACGGAACTGCAGAGACAGATTGGGAATATCTCTACACCTCCTGTAGTGGCTGCCAGCCGAATGAGTTGTGCGATGAGTTGGGTGGGGAAGGAGCAGGAGGATTATCAACCTCTGTCATTGCCCAGGAAAGCTGGGTCGTGGAGGCTGCAGGATCATGGAAGGTGATATCAACAGAGAGTTTTACCGGGATAAAAAATGAAAAGGAAGAACGGGGCGGGCATTTTACTGGAATGACGCATAACAGCTCGGCTATGCAAGCGGCTGGAGTGACAGGCGCTAAAATGAAATGGGACGAAACTGGTGTGATTACCAATGCCGAAGGATATAAGGCAGTTTGTCTTATATCCGGTTGGGTTATCTGCGAGTCTCGTCCGGAAGAATCATGGGCATACTTCGTTCCCGGAAGAGATAAAACATTCTTCTTTAATAATTTAAACTGGCATTAGCCATCGGTGTATGAAAAGCTTCCCGTGGAAACTTTATAGTGGGTGTTTATCATATGTATTTGGTTTTTGTGCCATTGCCTTTTCCGGCAGTGCCCAGCATAACCAGGCCAGCCATGTATCGGGAATGATAAAATATGCACTGAAGAAATTCGACCGGCAAAGCAACGACTATATCATTGATGAAGGTTTCTGGCAAAACCCGCGCATCTGGTACAAAGACAGCCTCGCTGTCGAGGAAATAAAAGGAGTATGGATAAGCGAAGACTCCTCTGGTAATGAAACGAGGTTTGTGTCGGTGAGTCATTTTACCTTTATCGATATCCCCACGCGGTCTTTATATGATTATTCTTCCTTCTCTGATACGGCCAGGCTGATCAGGAAATATACTCATCCTGATTCAATACCTGTTCCGGGCGGCTGGACATTCTATAATCCTTCAAAGGAATTTCCGGGTTATGCGCCGCCGGTAAAAATGAGCGATACCACTATCAGTGGTATATCCTACCAGCGAATGATGATAGGTTATACTGATCCATCATCGCCCTCTCCGTCAGAAAGCCGCTTTATCGCTTATTTCCGTTGCGATAAAAAAGACTGGATGATATTCAGCATGGTCAAGTATTTTGCTGAAAAGCTTGGCTGCCCCTGCACCAGGATCGATTATGTGACCGAATCAGCAGACCTGTTACCCTTATCGCAGCAGGTAGAATTTGTTACCGGTCAGCTGACTGCAGAAGAGCTGAAGGTGTTCGATACCTGGAAAAGAAACGCTGAGCGCAATCCCGTGCATTAATCTTCCACCCGCTTCAGCTTCAGGTTGGTGACAGGCGCTACGATCAGCGGGAATTTTTCCACCGTCACATTGGCCAGGTCCAGCCCGAAACCGCGCTCTTCGGACAGGCTATGCTCTTTGAGCCAGAAGTGCAGCTTCATGATCACCCGCTCGATGAAAGGCAGCTCATTATCCTGGCTCAGGTATTTTTCCATCACCATAAACTGGAAGTCGCCGACCGTATTGCTGCTGGCCAGGCTCTCGTAGCGGCTGATGATGTTCACCTCCTTGTTGGCCACCAGGTCTTCCACCACCTTGCGGAACATCAGGTTGATGCGGGGCTCCATGCGGAAGCCCAGCCGGAAATCGACACGGATAATATCGTTGGGAATGATATGGTCTACCTTGTACTCGCAGGTATAAGGGTCGTCCAGCGTATCCACGTGCACAAACCAGTAAATGTCGGCCCGCTTGGGCTTTTTGTTCAGGATGGAGTAAATGATCTTGTGCTCGATCTCCTTGGGATTATTGGCGCTGGTCAGGTATACCAGGTGCGTGGCATATTTGGGTACGGCCCTGTCGTTGCTCAGCTCCTGTATCTTGGGGATATAATGCTCCAACCTTACAAATTCCACGTAGCGGTTCTTGATCTTGCGGGCCCGGTACCATACATACATCACGAGGAACATGATGCCGCCCACGATCAGCGTGGTGTAACCGCCGTGGATGAATTTGTCCATCAGCGCTACGCAATAGCCGCCTTCCACCACGAAATAACCGATCAGGAAGATCCATACCCAGGTGGATTTGACGCGCTGCAATACCAGGTAATTGGCATACAGGATGGTGGTCATGAGCATGGTCACCACGATGGCAAGGCCATAGGCGGCGCCCATTTTGGAAGATTCACGGAAATACAGCACAACGGCAGTACAACCGATAAACATGAGCAGGTTGATGGCCGGAACGAACAGCTGTCCTTTTTCTTCCGATGGATAGCGGATCTTGACTTTGGGCCACAGGTTCAGCCGCATGGCCTCGCTGATCAGCGTGAAGGCGCCGGATACCATCGCCTGGCTGGCAACAATAGCGGCGGTAGTAGCGATGACTACGCCGGGTATAATGAACCATTCCGGCATCAGGTCGTAGAAAGCATTGATACCCAGTGTTTGTTCCACCTTATCCGTGATCTCAAGTCCTTCATGGTGCGATAATAAAGACGCACCCTGTCCGAAATAATTGATCAGCAGGCATACTTTTACATACATCCAGGTAACGCGGATATTGCTCCTGCCGCAATGCCCCAGGTCGCTGTAGAGGGCCTCGGCCCCGGTGGTACAAAGGAATACGGCGCCCAGCAGCCAGAACCCTCCCGGGTAAGTTCTCAGAAATTCAAAAGCATAGTGTGGGCTGATTGCCTTGAAAATAGTCAGGTCGTCAAAAACATGGTAGGCGCCCAGGCAGGCCAGCATGGTAAACCAGATAAACATCACCGGGCCGAATATTT
>JBEVLT010000283.1:0-11354 GCA_040509055.1 Chitinophagaceae bacterium | reverse complement strand
CAAACACTCCGGGCCAAAGGCCTTTAAACGGCCTGCGGCAATGGCCCCGGATAAAAACAAGCTGACTTATTTTTTCAAAATCAGCAATTTGACTATTTTTGCGTCCCTGCGCACTGGCAGTACAAACGGTGGTTATAGCTCAGTTGGTTAGAGCATCAGATTGTGGTTCTGAGGGTCGCCGGTTCGAACCCGGTTAGCCACCCAACCAATCCCCGGCCTGATCCCGGATCCATTCCGGTATCAGCCGGGGCATTTTTTTTACCTGATCATCATGAATAACTGGCTTTTTACACTCCCGCTTCTCTCTGCCCTGGCTGGCTGGTGCATCAGCCGGTTGCTGTGGGCTGCTGCACTGCGGCCGCAGGCCATTTCCCGGTACCAGCAGCAGCTGGCCGGACAACTGGGCCGTGTGGCCAGGGCAGAATGGCCGGGCGCCGCGATGGGGCAATCCATCAGCGATCCTGCACGGCTGACCAGCGTGATGCCGCTGATCGAAGAGCAGATGGACGATTTCCTGCGCAACCGCCTGCAGGTCAAAATGCCGATGCTCGCCATGTTTATCGGCGATAAAACCATCCAAACGATGAAAGTCATTTTTATGGACGAGATCAGGGACCTTTTTCCCCGGGTGATGGAGCAGGTGGCCGGCAACCTGACAGCAGAGCTGGACATTGAAAAGATTGTGCGGGAGAAGGTAGCCGCTATTCCGCCTGATAACCTGCGTGTTATTTTAACCAAACCCAGGCAGCAGGCCGCGCTGGCCGGTGCCGTAACAGGTTTTTTGACCGGGGGCATTCAAATTGCAGTAACCCTGCTGGCCGGTTGATCTAAAAACTTATACCTATGATCAGTTTAACATTACCTTTTATCAAATTGTCATATAAAGGTCAACAAGTTGCATCACCTTTGCGCGTCAAATACAAAATTCATTTCATGAGGTTAGTTTTCTCTGTTCTTTTCTTAGTGAGTATGGTATCCGGTCTGTATGCACAAAACCGGCCCGGCGGCCCCGGACGCGGCAACGGGCAACAGGTATCCGGTCGTTTATACGGCAAAATCGTGGAGGCGGCCTCCGGCAAACCGGTTGAATATGCTTCCGTGCAGCTGCTGCAAAACAAGATGGATACCGTGACCAAACAGCGGAAAGAAACCGTGATCAACGGGATGCTGACCCAGAGCAACGGCGATTTCAGCCTGGAAAACGTGCCGGTCTTCGGTCCGCTGAAATTAAAGATCACCGCCATCGGGTTCAAAGAGCTGGTACAAACCGTATCGTTTGATATAAAACCGGGCGGCGATATGAGTGCGGCCCTGAACGCCCTGGACAAGGACCTGGGTAATATCAAGATCGAAATAGAAGAAAAAATGCTGGGGAACGTGACGGTAGAATCGTCAAGACCCGGTCTGCAGCTGGGCATCGACCGCAAAGTGTTCAATGTAGATAAGAATATTGTTTCCGCCGGCGGTACAGCAGTGGATATCATGCGCAACGTGCCCTCGCTGAACGTAGACATCGATGGCAACGTAACCCTGCGCAACAATACGCCGCAGCTGTTTGTAGACGGCCGGCCGACCAACCTGACGCTGGAGCAGATACCTGCCGATGCCATCCAGAGCGTGGAGCTGATCACCAATCCTTCGGCCAAGTTCGATGCTTCGGGCGGCACTGCCGGCATCCTGAACATCGTATTGAAAAAAGAAAAGAAAGTAGGCTACAACGGTAACCTGCGGGCCAACCTCGATTCACGCGGCCGTGTGGGGCTTGGCGGCGATATCAACCTGCGCCAGCAGAAGGTAAACTTCTTTGTCAGCGGTATGTACAACCAGCGCAAGTCCATCAGCACCGGCACTACCGAGCGGCTGAACCTGTTTACCACTCCCGATATTTATTTCCTGCAGAACGACCGCTCCGTGCAGCTGGGTGAGTTTGGCTTTGGCCGCGCGGGCATGGACTACTTTATCAGCAACCGCAATACGCTCTCGCTGAGTGCCAACTATGCCAAAGGCAGCTTTGAGCCGTTTATGAAGAGCAATATCCTTACCGATACCCTGTATTCCGGCGGCACCAAATCTTCGTTTGCCGAGCGGGCCAGCGACACC
Organism: Chitinophagaceae bacterium; assembly: GCA_040509055.1. Lineage (GTDB taxonomy): Bacteria > Bacteroidota > Bacteroidia > Chitinophagales > Chitinophagaceae > JAJKIP01. Next base: position 9,254 of record JBEVLT010000283.1, on the reverse strand, counting down.
AAAGGCAATTTCCGCAACCTGGGTACCACGCTCAGCTTCAAGCACAATTTTCCCAAGGCCGGCCGCGAATGGACCGCAGACCTGACGTATAACAAAAGCAAAAACTCCAATTCCAATATCATCCAGACCGATTCGTTCTCCGTACCGCAGTACCAGCTCACCGGCACCTACCGCCAGCAGCAGCTGATCCGCGGCGACAACGATAACGTGGTGATCCAGACCGATTTCGTCAACCCGATCAACGACAAGTCGAAGTTCGAAGCAGGATTGCGGGCACAGCTTCGGAAAAACAGCAGCAACAATGCTTTTTACCTGGATGATAACGGCAAATGGACCCTGCAGCAGGCCTCGCAGATCAACTACCGGAGCAACGACCAGGTGTATGCCGCCTATGTCACTTATTCCCGTCAGCTGAAATCGTTTGGCTACCAGCTGGGCCTGCGTGCCGAAAGCTCGCAGTACGAAGGCGAGCTGCTGACATCGGGCCAGGTGTTCAACATCGATTTCCCGATCAGCCTGTTCCCCAGCGTGTTCCTGTCGCAAAAGCTGGGCGAAACGCAAAGCCTGCAGCTCAACTACAGCCGGCGCATCAACCGGCCCAATTTCTGGCAGCTGACGCCCTTTACCGATTCGTCCGATCGCCTGAACCCCAGCAAGGGCAACCCGGCCCTGCAGCCCGAGTTTACCAATTCGTTCGAGCTTTCCTACGAAAAGACATTTAAGAACAGGGGCAGCTTCCTTGCTTCGCTGTATTACAAACATACCACCGACCTGATCACGCGCTTCCAGGAGCAGGGTGTTGGCTCGGGCGGCGAAGATGTGGTGCTGACCACGTATATCAATGCCAACTCCAGCTACGTAACCGGCCTGGAGCTGACCATGCGCAGCAACCCGGCCAAGTGGTGGGAACTGACGCCCAACTTCAACCTGTATACTTCCGATGTAAAGATCAATATACCCGGCGAACCCGAGCAGGAACGGCTGACCAGCTATTTCCTCAAGGTCAACAATACGTTTAAGCTGCCGAAAAACATTTCCGTTCAATTGTCCGGCGATTACCAGTCCAAGACCATCCTGCCTCCCGGTGGCAGCGGCGGCGGCGGCCGGGGCGGGGGCGGTGGCGGGTTTGGCTTCGGGGGCGGTGCAGCTTCCGCCTCCCAGGGCTATGTGCGGCCCAACTACGGCGTAGACGTAGCCGTGCGGTACGAATTTTTGAAGAACAGGACCGCTTCCGTCTCCGTCAACATGAACGATATTTTCCGCACCCGCCGTTCGGACATCCATTCCGAAACCTCGTTCCTGGTGCAGGATGTCTTTCGCCGGCGCGACCCGCAGATCCTGCGGATCAACTTTAACTGGCGCTTTGGCAAATTCGATCCCAACCTGTTCAAACGGAAGAACATGCGGAGCGAAGGCCAGTCGGTCGACCCGGGCGTTATGGGCGGCGGACAGTAATCGACACACTATTTTTCCCGGTAAGGCTTTGCGATAGCAAGGCCTTATTTTTTTGCCCATCTTCTGCTGAACCGCGCTCACCGATGGCCAATACACCAAAATAATGATCTTTGCGCCCAACAAATGGCCGGCGGCGGGTGTTGTAAACTGGCAATTCATTATGCGACGATCAATACAGAACAGGCAAGAGGAAGAAAAAAATCGGCAGCCCTTTTATGGTACTGCCCGGAGGCCAGCGTGAGCGTGAGCCGTCATCTCCATATCGTATGCCTGGATGCGCCCTGGCCCGCTGACCACGGCCATGCCATCGATATGATGAGCCGCATCGCAGCCCTGAAAAAAGCGGGCGTTTGCATTCACCTCCACTATTTCGGCCCGGCAGCCCCCCCACCCGGCGAGCTCAGCGGGTTTTGCCACACCGTGCATGAATACGAACGCGAGAAGGGGATCAAAAAACTATCCCTGCCCTGCATTGTTTCTTCCCGGCTGAATAAGCAGCTGGTAGCCCGGCTGCAGCAGGACAGTCACCCGATCCTGCTGGAAGGCATCCACTGCACCGGGATCCTGCCCGAGCTTGACCGGCGCAATCGCCGGATCGTGGTGCGGATGCGCAACGAAGAAAGCCTGTACTACAAAGAGCTGGCCCGCACCGGGCACGGTTTCCTGAAAAAAATATACCTCTACAACGAAAGCCGGCTGCTGCGCAAGTACAGCCATCACCTGCCGGACGACTGTGTGTATGCCTGCGTTACCGAACAGGACCGCGCCATCCTGCAGCGGGACTACCACCTCAGCCAGGTGGAGCTGCTGCCTTCGTTTCCCGCCTGGCAGCAGGTGCACGGCGAGGAAGGCCAGGGCCATTTCTGCCTGTACCATGGCAACCTGGCCGTACCGGAAAACGAAGCGGCGGTGGCCTGGCTGATCTGCCAGGTATTTACCAAAGCGAGGGTGCCCTTTATCGTAGCCGGTAAAAAGCCGTCTAAAAAGCTGCAGCGCATCGCCGGGCTCTGCCAGAACACCTGCCTGGTGGCTGATCCGTCGGAAAAAGAGATGAACGACCTGGTGCGAAAAGCGCATATCCATACCCTGCCCTGCTTCAACAGGAACCTGGCAGGCAACCGTATGAAGCTGCTGCATGCCCTGTTCGAAGGGCGCCATTGCGTAGCCAACGAAGCCATGGTAGCCGGCACCGGGCTGGAAGAAGCCTGTCATATCGGGAGCAATGCGAACGCGTTTGCGTCCATCATCCTGCAGTTGTATCACCATCCCTTCACCCGCGAAGAGGTCGTGCTCCGCAGCGAACTGCTGGCGCAGTATGACAATGAAGCCAATACAAGGCGGTTGAGCCAGTGGTTATGGTAATCAGGGCTGGTAGCTGATCGACGCATTGTCCAGCACCTTGCCGCCTTCGGTGCGGATCATCCGGGCCGGGAATTTTTGTACAACGATATAATCATGCGTGGCCATCACAATAGCGGTATTGTAATCCCTGGAGATGTGGATGAGCAGGTTCATGATCTCGTCCGAGGTTTCGGGGTCCAGGTTGCCGGTAGGCTCGTCGGCCAGGATCAGTTTGGGTGAATTGAGCAGCGCCCTGGCAATGTCCACCCGTTGCTGCTCGCCGCCACTGAGCTCAAAAGGCATTTTGAATCCTTTTGCTTTCAGCCCTACCTTATCGAGCACGTCCTGTATTTTTTCGTCCATCAGCTTTTCATCCTTCCAGCCGATGGCTTTCAGCACGAATTTCAGATTGTTGTTCACATTGCGGTCGGTAAGCAGCTGAAAGTCCTGGAATACCACGCCAAGATTGCGGCGCAGGTACGGCACTTTCTTCCAGGTAAGCCCCTTCAGCGGGAAACCGGCCACCGTGGCATCGCCTTCGGTCAGCGGCAGTTCGCCGTACAGCGTTTTCAGCAGGCTCGATTTGCCGGTGCCGGTTTTGCCGACCAGGTAAACGAATTCGCCCTTGTTCACCCGCAGATTTACATCCTGCAGCACGATACTGTTTCCCTGGTATATATTGGCTTGATTGATCTCGATGATTGGCTCTGACATATCCCTGCTCGTTTGCTGCAAATTAAAACAAGAATGGTAAGCAATGAAAAATTTTAACCCCGGCTGCCTGTAACCGGGCTGCTTTTAACAAAGCAACCAACGCAATTATACCGGCAAACAGTTACCAGCTTATCGTTTCGCTGCCGGTTATGATCGAAAGCGAAGCGCTGTCGCGTGGCTCCACCCTGCCGATCACCTGTGCGTCCACACCGAATTGCCGCGCCACGCCGATGATCGTGTCGGCATCTTTTTCTTCGGTATAGATCTCCAGCCGGGTGCCCATGTTGAATACCTGGTACATTTCCCGGTTGTCGGCCTTGCTGGCCTTTTGTATCAGCTGGAAGATCTGCGGCGGTGCAAACAGGTTGTCTTTCACGATGTGCACATCGTCCGGCACATATTTCAGGCACTTGGTCTGCCCGCCGCCGCTGCAATGCACCAGTCCCTGCAGGGTATCGAAGTGTTCCTGCAGCAATACCTTCATCACCGGCGCAAAGGTACGTGTGGGGCTCAGCAGCAGGTGGCCGATATCGGTAAGGCCTTCCCCGGTATGCACTTCATCCGTCATGCGGTGCGGCCCGATGTATACCACCTCTTCGCTGAGCGAAGGATCAAACGATTCCGGAAAACGCTGGCCGTATAGTTTGTGCAGCACATCATGGCGCGCGCTGGTAAGCCCGTTGCTGCCCAGCCCGCTGTTGTAGGCCTCTTCGTAAGTGGCTTTGCCAAATGAGGCCAGCCCTACGATCACCTGGCCCGGACGTATGTTTTCGTTGGTGATCAGCTGCTGTTTGGGCCAGCGGGCGGTCATGGTGCCATTCACGGCAATGGTCCTGACCACATCGCCTACATCGGCCGTTTCGCCCCCCATATACGTGATGCCGATCCCGTGTTCCTTCATGGTATCGAAAAACGCCTGGCTGCCGCTGATTAGGGCCTGCAGCACGTCGCCGGGGATCACTTGTTTGTTCCTGTCGATGGTGGAGGAGAAGATGATCCGGTCGTAAATACCGGTGCACAGCAGGTCGTCCAGGTTCATCACGATGGCATCCTGCGCAATGCCCTTCCATATGGAAATATCGCCGGTTTCCTTCCAGTACAGGTAAGCCAGGATGCTCTTGGTACCGGCGCCGTCGGCATGCATGACGTTTACCCAGTTGTCGTCGCCGGACAGTACATCCGGGTATATCTTGCAAAATGCTTTGGGATAAAGTCCTTTGTCAAGATCACGGGTAGCGGCATGCACTTCTTCCTTCTGGGCAGACACCCCTCTTTTGGAATACAGGCTCATGATGTAATTTGTGCCGCAAAACTAACGCCCGGCAGCCAATTATCCCGCGTCCCGGTGTTCATTTGGACAATTATGGGCTAATTTTGAGGCAAGTTTATGCAAGTACATCGCGACATCGGCCAGTTACCTGCTTTTAGGAATGCAGTGATCACGATCGGCACTTTTGACGGCGTGCACAGGGGGCACCGGCAGGTGATACAGGAACTGAGCAAAGAGGCCCGTGCCATCGGCGGCGAAACGGTGATCATCACCTTTCACCCGCATCCGCGCAAGGTCGTTTCTTCCGCCATTCTCGGTATCCGGCTCATCAATACCCTCGACGAAAAGATCAGGCTGCTGGAACAGCTGGAAGTGGACCACCTGGTGATCGTACCGTTTACCGAAGCGTTTGCCAACCAGCCTGCCGAAGAATACATCAGCAATTTCCTGGTGGCCAGGTTTCAGCCACATACTATCATTATCGGCTACGACCACCGGTTTGGCCGCGACCGCCAGGGCAACTACCTGATGCTGGAAAAGAAAGCAGCCGCTTACGGGTACAAGCTAAAGGAGATACCCAAGCATATCCTCGACAATATTTCCATCAGCTCTACCAATATCCGCGAAGCTATCATCCACAGCGACACGGAAACCGCCAATAAGCTGCTGGGTTACGACTTCTTCTTTTCGGGCGAAGTGGTACACGGCGACAAACTGGGCCGGCAGCTGGGCTACCCTACGGCCAACCTGAAAATACAGGAGGAAGAAAAGATCATTCCCGGCAACGGCATCTATGCCGTGTATGCCGAAATGGCTGATGCCGGCGAAGCCAATGAAGATGCCGAAGCTGCAGCTACTCCGCTGTACAAAGGCATGATGAGCATCGGGTTCCGGCCCACGGTAGGCGGTACCAGGCGGGTGATCGAGGTCAATCTGTTCGACTTCAGCCAGGACATCTACGGGCAAACCCTGCGTGTGTATGTAAAACAATACCTGCGCGAAGAGGTCAAATTCGATTCGCTCGAAGACCTGGTCAGGCAGATAGACCAGGACAAGATCGAAAGCCTGAAAGTATTATAGCAGGTAAACCAATCTGGCGTTGATAGTAAAATGCCTGATCGGTATTGTTTACCGGAATGGCCATGGCCCGACCCGCTGATGGAACGGCCTGCAGGCAGGCCAACCCATCAATACTCGATACGGAACTCCTGGCTGGCGCCATCCTCGAAGAAGTCTTCTGCGTTGCTTTTGATGGTCACCGTTCTTTTGTCGTCGGACACGCTTACATTCTGGCCTTCGGCTTTTTTTACCGGCGCAGGCAGGTGAATGATGATCGTACTGTTGCCCATGCCCATGCCGGCCATTTGCTTCAGGGCCTGCATTTCTTCGTCGTCGGCAACATGAGCGTACTTATCCTTGTCCAGCTTCTTTTCGATCAGCCCTTTGGCATAGGTAATCTTGTAATAGTTATCGGTAGAAGCATCCGGCATGCCACCGCCTTCTGCTTCGCCGGCAGCTTCTCCTACCTTTTCCTTCATTGCTTCCTGCATCACCCGGGAAGACAGTTTATCAAAATGGCTGATCTGCGAAGGGTCAGTAAACGGGAATTGCAGCCGGAAAACAAATTTTTCGCTTTTCGGATCGATGGTAAGCCCAAGCGTACCATTCCTGATGAATGCTTTTTCGTCGGCCGTAAGGTCCGGGATGCTGTCGGCAAACAGCGACAGCGATATCGTTGTATCGAGGGCTTTGTCGCCCAGCTTGTCCAGGTCATTCGCTTTCCCGGACATCTTGGCCAGCGCGATCATGCTGCTCATGTCCGTCACCGTCACCACCGTTCCGCTGCCATCGGCACCAATCGATATATCACGGGTAACCTCACAACCGGCCAGGAACAACAACATTCCGCCCACCATCAACAGCATTAATTTTTTCATCGCTTTTTTTAGTTTTTTAAGTAGATGTATGATCAACCGCCAAAGTTGCGCAAAGAAAAACTATTTCGCCCAGAAACGGTCAGGCGATCATTTTATAAACCATTTCTTTCAGCAGCGAACCATCGCCGGTGTTGATGCTGTTGATGCCGATGCTTTTCAGGTTGTACCGGTGCAGCAGCAGCAGTACGCGCTCCACGCCCTGGAAGTCATAGGTTTTTGCCGCCTGTAGATAGTCCTTTACAAAAAAGGCATTCACACCGATCACCGCGGCCACGGCCTTTTCTTCAAAGGTGCCGGCCCCGAATACCATGAATACCTTGCTGAAAAAACCGTATAGCGATGGAAGCACCAGCTGTATCGGCGCCGCTTTGGGATTGGCTTCGAAATACTGGATGATGCGGATGGCCTTGGCCAGGTCCTTCCGCGCCAGCGCCGACTGCAGCTCGAATACATTGAAATCCTTGCTCACGCCGACAAACGTTTCGATATCCTCTTCGCTGATCGTTTTGCGCTTCCCCAGGTTCACCGATATCTTCTGTATCTCGTTTTCGATCCGGGTCAGGTCGTTGCCGATATGGTCCACGAACAGGGCCAGCCCCTTGGGCGAAATCGACAGCCCTTTGGAATGCAGCAATTCCTGCGTCCAGTCCGGCAGTTGGTTGTCGTAGATCTTTTTGGTAGTGATGAAAACGCCTTTTTCCTTCAGCAGTTTGGCAAATTTGGTACGCCCGTCCACTTTCTTATCCTTGTACGACACCACGAAGACGGTGGAGCCCAGCGGGTTTTCGATATAGCCTTCCAGCTTCTCTATGTCCCGCATCTGCTGCGCTTCTTTTAAGATCACCACCTGCCGCTCGGCAAACATGGGGTAACGCCGGCAGGCATTCACCACGTCCGGCCAGGATACATCACGGCCGTAAAAAACAGTCAGGTTGAAAGAGGCTTCGCTTTCATTCAATATCCGGTGCTCGGCGTAGCTGACGGCCTTATCGATAAAATACTCTTCATCGCCTTCCAGCCAGTATATGGGTTTAAAAGATCCCTGCTGCCATGCTGCAATAACGGAGTCAATGGTCATACGAACGCTAAGATACAGGCCTTTGTTTACCCGTTGCTGTGGAAAGAAAATTAACTTTTTGCGGATGCAACCGGCTTTCTGGCATGGTTTTCGAAAATCCCTTGCCGAAATGGATTTCAAAGAAAGTTAAGGCCGATTGCTAACCGGAAAAACACTGGGATCCATGTTAATCCGTACCCTATAACTCATTTAAAATCATCTGTATGACTAACACGAACTATCCATCCGCTACGCCTTCCAGCCAGCCTCCTGCGCCCAGGAACCGTAACAGTAAAAACCTATTGATCGGAATTCTTGCGGCTTGCCTGCTTGGTAGCTGGGGCTATGTATTATGGCATAACAGTAAAACAGAAGATGAGCGGCAGGTTGCAAAAACAGAGTCTGTCGGCTATTTGTCACAGCGGGACTCCCTGAAGCTGCTCTATGATGATGCAGTGGTACGGCTGGACTCACTGACCGGCGCCAACAACAACCTGCAAAGCGATAAGCAGCGGCAAATGGAGGCCGATAAAAAAGAGATCGCCCGCATTTTGAACGACCGGAACGCTACGGCAAACGATCTTCAAAAAGCCCGGACCATGATCACGAACCTCAACAGCCAGATATCGACGCTGCAGGCGGAGAATGCAAGGCTGAACGGCGAGAACCAGGTACTTACCGCCAACAATACCCAGCTTAGCACTGAAAAACAGGTGTTGGAGCAAAACCTGCAAACCTCAACCCTGGAAAAAGAAGAGCTGTCGCAAACCATTGACGTAGGTTCTACCTTCAGCGCTTCGAACATCCAGATCACCCCGGTGAATGAAAAAAGCAACGGCAAGGAAAAAACAACAACGACCGCAAAGAGAGTGGATAAGCTGGTGGTATCGTTCGATGTTGAAAACCGCATCGCCCGCTCAGGCCCTGCCGATATGTATATTATTGTAACAGGTCCCAACGGCCAGGTGGTGTCTGATGCTTCGCTGGGCTCTTCTACCCTCAGCACACGCACCGATGGCGACAAATCATTTACGACAAGGGTTCCTGTAGATTATTCACAGGGCACCCGCCAGCCGGTATCGTTTTCTATCCGCCAGTCGGATTTCCAGACCGGTAATTACAGAATTGAAGTTTATCATAACGGGTTCAAGATCGGAGAAGGTGTAAGAACCCTTAAAAAAGGTGGTTTATTCGGTTAAGCAGTTAACTCCTGCTAAAGCAAAGCCGTCTCGTACAAAACGAGGCGGTTTTTTTATGTTCAGAAAGGAGGACCGGAAGTCCGCAAGACGCAAAGTCGGAAGTCGGAAGTCCGAAGACCGAAGTCCGGAAGACAGAAAGTTGTTCCTTACCAGATAATGATCCTTATCGTCTTCACGTCTTCCCGGCAAAACTCGCCATCGCATTAACAGCATCGTCAGTCTACAGCCAGGCGGGAAGTCCGGAAGACAGAAAGTTGTTCCTTACCAGATAATGATCCTTA
>JBEVLT010000282.1:0-6381 GCA_040509055.1 Chitinophagaceae bacterium | reverse complement strand
GGAACTGAGGGCGCAGGTGACCGGCTATATCACCGGCATTTATTTCAAAGACGGCGATAAGGTGAGCAAGGGCCAGCGCCTGTACTCGATCGACCAGCAGTTGTACAATGCTAATTACCAGCAGGCCGTGGCCAACCTGCAGGTGCAGGAGACCAATATGCTGAAGGCGCAAAAAGATGCGGACCGCTACCATGAGCTGGATAAAAAGGACGCCATTGCCAAACAGCAGGTGGACTATGCCGATGCGGCGCTGGAAGCAGCCAAAAAGCAGGTAGCAGCCGCCCGGGCCAACGTGAATGCCGTAAGGGCTAACGTCAATTTTGCCACGATCACCGCGCCTTTCAGCGGCACGATCGGCATCTCCCAGGTAAGAAGCGGTACTTCTGTAGTGGCCGGGCAAACCATACTGAACACCATCTCCACCGATAACCCGATCGCCGTGGATTTTGCCGTAGACCAGAAAGAAGTATACCGTTTCAGCCAGCTGCAGGGCCAGGGCGGCAAACCGGGTGACTCTACTTTTACCATTGCCTTTGGTACCGATGTATACCCGTTCACCGGCCACATACAGCTGATCGATCGCGCCGTAGACCCGCAAACCGGTACTATCCGGGCGCGGCTGCAGTTTCCCAACGACAAAAACCAGCTCAGGCCCGGTATGAGCGCCACCGTAAGGGTGCTGAACAATGCCTCTGCCCGTTCGGTCATTATTCCTTATAAAGCCGTGACAGAGCAGCTCGGTGAGTTTTTCGTATACGTGGTGGGCGACAGCAGCAAGGTATCGCAGCGCAAGCTGGCACTGGGTAAACCGGTCGGTCCGAACATCATCGTCAAAGACGGGCTGAGGGAAGGGGAGACCATCGTGGTGCAGGGCGTGCAGAGCCTGCGCGAAGGCGCCGTGATCACGACGGCGGCTCCGGGTGCGCAGGCCCCGAAGAAGTAAGGAGCAAAATTGAGCGACCGGTCTGGTCGGGATATATCGTTTACGACGATCCGGCTGGTTGGCTGATACGATAACAAATTTATCCGAAGCGTGTAATGGCGGTCATTCACCATTCACCAGTCAGTATTTACCATGATAGCAGAAACTTTTATCAAACGGCCGGTTACCGCCATCGTTATTTCCATCGTACTCGTACTGGTAGGTCTCATTTCGCTGATCAACCTGCCGGTGGCGCAATACCCTGATATTTCGCCGCCCACGGTATCCATATCGGGCAACTTCACCGGCGCCGACGCGCAAACGGTGGAGCAAACCACTACCACCGCTATTGAAACCCAGGTGAACGGTACGCCCGGCATGACCTATATGACGAGCAACAGTACCAGCAGCGGGCAAAGCAGCATCACGGTGAACTTTGCGGTGGGCACGGATATCAATATTGCCACGCTCGATGTACAAAACCGGGTAAGCGTGGCCGAGCCATCGCTGCCGGACGCCGTAAAGCGCCTGGGCCTGACGGTGCGCAAGCGGAACCCTGCCATCATGATGGCGCTGGCGTTTTATTCGCCCAACGGTTCGCACGACATCAACTTTATCGGCAACTATGTGAACCTGTATGTAAAAGACGCACTGCTGCGGGTAAAGGGCGTGGGTGATATCTTTTCCCGTGCCGATGATTTCAGCATGCGTATCTGGCTGAACCCGGAAAAGCTGGCCGCCCTGGGCATGACGCCGGCTGAAGTGAATGCCGCATTGCAGGAGCAGAACCTGCAGGTGGCCGGGGGTACCGTCGGCGGCAACCCGCAACCCGGTGCACAGACCTTTGAATACAGCATTCTTACCAACAGCCGCATCAATACGCGCGAGCAGTTTGAAAATATCATTGTACGTACCCGCCCGGCCGACGGCAGCATCGTGTACCTGAAAGATGTGGCCCGTGTGGAGCTGGGTAAGTTTGACTATACGGCCAATGCCTTTGTAAACGGAAAGCCGGCAGCCTTTGTACTGGTGTACCAGGCTCCGGGCGCCAATGCGCTGGACACATATAAAGGCGTGAACAATGCACTCGAAGAGCTCAGGAAAAGCTTTCCCCGTGATATCGACTTCCTGGTGCCGCTGGAAACGGCCTCGGTGGTGCAGGTATCCATCCATGAAGTGGTGGAAACGCTGGTGATCGCCCTGGTGCTCGTGATACTGGTGGTGTTCCTGTTCCTGCAAAACTGGAGGGCTACGCTGATACCGGTGCTGGCCATTCCCGTATCGCTGATCGGTACGTTTATCCTGTTCAGCTCTTTGGGCTTTACCATCAATACGCTTACGTTGTTCGCCTTCGTGCTGGCTATCGGCATCGTGGTGGATGATGCCATCGTGGTGGTGGAAGCGGTGCAGCACAATATCGATCATGAAAAAATGTCGCCGCTGGAAGCCACGCGCAAGGCGATGAAGGATATATCCGGCCCTGTGATCGCCATTGCGCTGATCCTGGCTGCGGTGTTTGTACCGGTCGGGTTCATTCCCGGTATCGTGGGCCGGCTGTTCCAGCAGTTTGCCATTACCATTGCTGCTTCGGTGATCATTTCCGCCTTCGTAGCCTTGTCGCTCACACCGGCCCTGTGTACGCTTATGCTCAAACCATCCGGGGATGAAGCGGCGCGGAAAAACATATTTGAAAAGTTCTTTGGCTGGTTCAACAGAGGATTTGGCCGCATGACCAACAGCTATACCAACGGTGTGGCCAAATGGATCAAAGGCACACCCTATGTGCTGGTGATGCTGGTCGCGTTGTTTGTCGGCCTGTTCTTCCTGTTCAAGAGCAAGCCTACCGGCTTTATCCCTACCGAAGACGAAGGCCGCATGTTCGTGACCTACGAGATGCCGGAAGCCAGCTCTACCACGCGCAGCATCGCCATGCTGAAAGAGATCATGGGCCGCATCCAAAAAATGCCGGAGATCAAAGTGGTAGGTGGGCTAGCCGGGCTGAACATCATCAGTTTTTCCAACAAATCCAACGTGGGCACCCTGTTCGTGAACCTGAAATCCTGGGATGACCGGAAAGGGAAAGAGCACCATGTGCAGTCCGTGATCGCCAGGATCAGGGCTGCTACGGCCGATATCAAAGAAGCACGGGTATTACCCATTGCCCCGCCGGCTATCCCGGGCCTGGGGTCTACCGCCGGCTTCAGCTTCCAGCTGCAGCAGACCGGTACCACAGACAATATACAGCAGTTTGAAAGCGTGGCCCGCGACTTTCTCGGCAAGCTGAACCAGCGGCCGGAGATCGGCGCCGCTTATACTTTCTTCAACGCCCGCACACCCAGCTACCAGGTAGATGTGGACAAGGAGCAGGCGAAGAAACAGGGCGTGCTTGTGTCGGATGTATTCAGCACGCTTTCCACCTACCTGGGCAGCAGTTATGTAAACGATTTCAACCTGTACGGGCGCAACTTCCGCGTGATGTCGCAGGCAGACAGTACGTTCAGGGGAGGATTGTCGTCCATCGAAAAATACTATGTGCGCAACAGCCAGGGGGGCATGGTGCCGCTGGGCTCGCTGATCACCACCCGCGTTATCGAAGCGCCTGCCGTGATCTCGCATTACAATATCTACCGTTCGGTGGAAATAAACGGCAACTCCAAGCCCGGCTACAGCAGCGGGCAGGCCATCGAGGCGCTGCGCGAAGTGGCTAAAACACTACCGGCCGGTTATGGTTTCGAATTCTCCGGCATGAGCCGCGAGGAGATAACGGCCGGCGGCCAGCAGACCACCATTTTTGCCATCTCGATCATCTTCGTGTTCCTGTTCCTGGCCGCCCTGTACGAAAGCTGGTCCGTACCGTTCTCGGTGTTGTTTGCCGTGCCGATCGGGGCCTTTGGCTCCATCCTTACGCTCACCTTGTTCCCGGACCTGAACAATAATATCTATGCACAGATCGGGCTGATCACCCTGATCGGGCTGGCAGCCAAAAATGCCATCCTGATCGTGGAGTTTGCCAAGGAGCGGGTGGACAAAGGCGTAGACGTGGTGCATGCCACGCTCCAGGCCGTAAGCCTGCGGCTGCGCCCGATCGTGATGACCTCCCTGGCCTTTATCCTCGGGGTGCTGCCGCTGATGTTTGCCAGCGGCGCTGCAGCCGAAAGCCGCAAGACCATCGGCTGGACGGTATTTGGCGGCATGATCGCGGCCACCACGCTGGCCATCTTCGTGGTGCCGGTGCTGTTCGTGCTGATCACTAAACTTTCTTACCGCAAAAAACTGAAGCGCCTGCAGGAAGAACAGAAAAAGCAGGAAGAGATCGACCAGCGCATCGTAGACGAACGGCTGGGATAAGATGGTAACAGGCGCGGCGGGTGTTGTTTGGCATTTTGGTCAAATAAACTTTCTTTTGCAGTTATTTGTTTTTTAAAGCGGAACGACAGCATTATGCCAGACGAAACAACAGAAAAAGTACACGTATTGATCATTGGCAGCGGACCTGCGGGTTATACCGCAGCGATCTACGCTTCCAGGGCCAACCTGAAACCTGTATTGTACCAGGGCATTCAGCCGGGCGGCCAGCTCACCATTACCACCGAAGTAGAGAACTATCCCGGCTACCCGGAAGGGATACAGGGCCCGGAAATGATGATCGATTTTGAAAAACAGGCCAAGCGCATGGGAGCGGATATCCGCTTCGGGCTGGCTACGAAGGTGGATTTTTCGGCACAGCCTTATAAAGTGCAGATCGATGAAGAGAAGTGGATCGAGGCCGATGCCGTGATCATTGCCACCGGCGCCTCTGCCAAATGGCTGGGCCTGGAAAGTGAGCAGCGGCTTAACGGGTTTGGCGTCAGTGCCTGCGCCGTGTGCGACGGCTTTTTCTTCCGCGGCAAGGAAGTGGCTATCGTAGGCGCAGGGGATACGGCGGCAGAAGAGGCCCTGTACCTGTCCAAGCTCTGTACCACCGTGCACATGTTTGTGCGCAAAGGCGAGATGCGGGCCAGCAAAGTGATGCAGGACCGCGTGCTGAACGCGCCCAACATCAAAGTATACTGGAATACCGAGACCGACGAGATATTAGGCGACCGGACCGTCAATGGTGTGCGCGTACGCAACAACCAGACCGGCGAGACGACAACCATTCCTGTTAACGGCTTTTTTGTGGCGATCGGCCACCAGCCCAACTCCGATATTTTCAAAGGCTGGCTGGATATGGACGAAGCCGGCTACCTGAAAACCATTCCCGGTACTACCAAAACGAATGTCGAAGGCGTATTTGCGGCCGGTGACGTGCAGGACAAAACCTACCGCCAGGCTGTAACGGCTGCCGGCAGCGGCTGTATGGCCGCGCTGGATGCGGAGCGATACCTGGGAGAGAAGGGGTTGCACTAAAAAGTTTCAAGGGTTTAACAGGTTTAAAAAGTTAAAAGGTTGGGGCCTGTCTTCGGTAGAGTTTAAAGTTTAAGGTCTAAAGTTCTTACGCACAGCGTTTATTCCCGGATAGAACTACCCCAGCAAATTAACCTTGACGTCCTGCTGTCGGCAAGATACACACCTGTAGTTCGCATACTGGTATAAGACCCCTAAACTTTAAACATTCCAATTTTAAACTTCTTCTCCGTGTCAGAACTGCTTACCATAGTCTTAAATAACGTCCGGTTCAGAGCTTACCATGGCCTGTATCCTGAAGAAAGACAGAAGGGAAACGATTTCGTGGTGAATATGGAGGTAAGTTATCCGCCGGCATCCGGGATGATCATCTCGCTGGAGGATACGATCGATTATGTGGTACTCTTTGAGCTGGTCAACGGGATCATGCAGCAGCCGGTAGACCTGCTGGAGACGCTGGTGCAGTCGATGGCGCAGGCAGCACACCAGCGGTTTCCACAGATAAAGCAACTCATTGTATCCGTGGAGAAGCTGAACCCGCCGATCGACCGGTTTGAAGGAAGCACGGTGGTGAAATACACACGGGTTTATCCCTAAGCCGGGCTATTTACAAAGCCTTTGCAGCCGGCCCGGTCACCTGATCTTTAAACTGCGGATAACGTAATCCGATAAGGTGGAATAGTCACGCGGATTCAGGAAGTCCATTCTTACCCCAAGATCCACGTCGATCCTGGAATGAAGCAGGTCTGAGAATTCAAAATAACGCATCAGGAACTTTTGTTGGAAGCGGATCTCCCGGTAGGAATAGGAATACCCCATAGAAGATCCATTGCTCATCGGTACGCTGCCGTACCCTGCGCCCACAAATATCGGGTTGTGCGTTTCGTCCAATTGGGCAAACTGAAGCACTGCATCGAACCGGGTCTTCGCTATAATTTCATTAAATGTGGTATTTGCCGCGGCCTGGTTGTTGCCAAGGTGATGGTAGACGGTCGCGATCTTCTTTTGGTCTAATCGCTTGTTCAGCTCTTCCGAAAGTGTTTCCAGGAACAGGTTTGTTCCCGACGTTCCTG
>JBEVLT010000281.1:0-3894 GCA_040509055.1 Chitinophagaceae bacterium | reverse complement strand
TGCATAAGAATGAATCAAACAGTAAAAAATATCCAGTGGTGGTGGCATACAAAATCTTCCGGGGTTCTGTAGCGCTATTACCATGGTAATATGATATAACGAAGGCCCCGAATTGTTTCGGGGCTTTTTGTTTGACCAGTTCCGGACCATCCAGGTATAAATGACCTGTACAACGAAAAAAGAATGAAGAAAACAGCAATCCAGACCACGGTAAAAAAAATACTGGCCGATGTGTATACCCCGGTAGGCATCTATTTGCGGCTGCGCGACCGGTTCCGGGACACCATTTTGCTGGAAAGCACCGATCACCACGCTGCTGAGAACAGCTGGTCTTTTATCTGTGTCAATGCCATGGCCGGTATCGAAGTCATCGATACAAAAACCCTCGAGTACAAACTGCCCGGGCAGCCTGCGCAGCGATCAACTATTGGTTCACCGCAGGAAATGCCGGATTTGCTATGGGCTTTCATGCAACGGTTTGATGTGGCCACCCCGGAAGTCAAAGAGGCCCGTTTTGCCCAGGGCCTGTACGGCTATACTACTTACGACGCCGTTAAATTCTTCGATACCCTGCAGCTGGCGCAGAAGCCTTCGCCCGGCATAGCCGATCTCCGGTACCGCCTGTATCAATACGTGATCGCCTTCAATCATTTCAAGGACGAGCTGTTCATCTGCGAAAATCTTGTCAGCGGTATCGACTCGGACCCGGCAGCCATCGAATCGCTGATCCGCAGCAAGGACGTGCCGGCTTACCCTTTTCAGCGGAAAGGGGACGAGGTAGCGAACATGGGGCCGGAAGAATACATGGCAATGGTAAGAAAGGGAATACAGAGCTGCCTGCGCGGCGATGTGTTCCAGATCGTGCTCAGCCGCAGGTTTCAGCAGCCGTTCAGCGGCGATGAGTTCAACGTATACCGGGCGCTGCGCAGCATCAATCCTTCGCCTTATCTTTTCTTTTTCGATTACGGCGATTACCGGCTGATGGGTTCATCGCCCGAATCGCAACTGATCATCAAAGACGGCAAAGCGATCGTGCATCCCATTGCAGGCACGTTTAAACGCACCGGCGACGATGCCGTGGATGCACGTGAAACCGAACGCCTGCTGGCCGATGCCAAGGAAAATGCAGAACACGTGATGCTGGTGGACCTGGCGAGAAACGACCTGAGCCGCGTATGCGATGACGTGGTGGTGGCACAGTATAAACAGGTGCAATATTATTCGCACGTGATCCACCTGGTGAGTGAAGTGACGGGTAGGGTAAAGGAAGCTGCTAATCCCTTTGATCTGGTTGCCAAAACCTTTCCGGCCGGCACACTGAGCGGCGCCCCGAAGTTCCGGGCCATGGAGCTGATCGATCAATACGAGCCCACTGCGAGAAGTTATTATGGCGGCGCCATCGGGTTTACCGGGTTTGACGGCAGCTGTAATCATGCCATCATGATCCGTACATTCCTGAGCCGCAACAATACCCTGACCTGCCAGGCCGGTGCGGGCATCGTGGCTGCATCGGTGCCGGAAAATGAACTGCAGGAAGTGAACAATAAGTTGGGGGCGCTTAAAAAAGCCATTGTCCTGGCAGAAGAAATAACGAAATAAATCCGTTGGAGCGATGAGAATACTTGTGTTCGATAACTATGATTCGTTTACCTATAACCTGGTGCACCTGGTAGAGAAGATATTGCACCAGCGCGTGGATGTATACCGGAACGACCAGCTGCCGCTGGAGAAGGTAAAAGAGTATGATAAGATCATTTTATCTCCCGGGCCGGGCATTCCATCCGAAGCCGGATTGCTGCTGCCTTTGATACGGGAATATGCGCCAACCAAATCCATGCTCGGTGTCTGTCTCGGGCACCAGGCGATCGGGGAAGCTTTTGGCGGGCAGCTGATCAATCTCAGCACGGTGTATCATGGCGTGGCAACAAAGATCGCTATCGGAAACAAGCAGGGTGAGGGAAAGTCCGGACCTGTAAGCCGGCTGTTCGACGATCTGCCGGAAGAGATAGAGGTAGGCCGCTATCATTCCTGGATCATATCTGACGATCATTTTCCCGGCGAACTGGAAGTGACTGCCCGGGATGAGAACGATTATATCATGGCGCTGCAGCATAAGACGTATGACGTACAGGGCGTGCAGTTTCACCCGGAAAGTGTACTCACGCCAAAAGGAGAAGATATTTTGCGTAACTGGTTAAAAGACTGAACCGACCAATGAAGAAGACACTTCAATATTTATTTGAACACAAGACCCTGAACCGGGAACAGGCGCGGGAGGTACTGGTGAATATAGGCAAGGGGCTGTATAACGAGCACGAGGTGACGGCTTTTATGACGGTGTACCTGATGCGCAGCATTACCATCGAAGAACTGCAGGGATTTCGTGATGCATTGCTGGAACTATGTGTGCCGGTGAAGTTGGATGGTTATGAGACGATCGATATTGTTGGCACGGGCGGCGACGGGAAGAATACCTTTAATATTTCAACCCTCAGCTGCTTTATCGTGGCCGGTACGGGACAGCGTGTAGTGAAGCACGGTAATTACGGGGCTTCCTCTGTCAGCGGGGCATCGAATGTGATGGAACAACTGGGATACCGGTTCAAGAATGATACAGCCTCGTTGCAGCGGGAGGTGGAGGAGGCTGGTATCTGCTTCCTGCATGCACCGTTGTTTCACCCGGCGCTGAAGACCGTCGGCCCGATCCGGAAAAACCTGGCGATGCGCACGTTCTTCAACATGCTGGGCCCGATGGTGAACCCGGCTAACCCGGCCTTTCAGCTGGTGGGCGTGTACAGCCTGGAAATGGCGCGGATCTACAATTACCTGCTGCAGCAGACAGGAAAGGCGTTTACGATCATTCATAGCCTGGACGGGTACGATGAGATATCGCTGACAAACGATACCAAAGTGATTACGGCCGAAGGTGAACGCGTGATGACCCCGGAGCAGCTGGGCAAGCGCAGTGTGGCGCCGCAGGATATCCGTGGCGGCGATAGCGTGGAAGAAGCGGCCGGGATCTTTCAGCAAATCATCAGGGGAAAAGGTAGCTGGGCACAGCATGCCGTAGTACTGGCCAATGCGGCCATGGCCTTATCCTGTACCGGTAAATACGAGCATTACGAGGCAGCCTACCAGGCCGCCGTGGAGAGCCTGGAAAGCGGCAAAGCCTGGCAGTCGCTGCAAAAACTAATCAGCCTGCAATGAACAAGAACATACTCGACGAGATAACTGATTATAAAAGAGCCGAAGTGAGCCGGCGAAAGGCTGCCCGGAGCGTGAGCGAACTGGAAAAGAGCAGTTGGTTCCTGCGGGAAACGTTTTCGCTCAGGCAATCACTGCTGGATGCTTCCCGAACAGGCATCATTGCGGAATTCAAACGCCGGTCGCCCTCCAAAGGCCTGATCAACGGGACAGCCGATGTGGCAGTGGTAACACGGGCGTATGCCGAAGCGGGCGCTGCCGGCCTGTCGGTATTGACGGACGAACGGTTTTTTGGTGGCAGCGACGAGGACCTGCTGCGGGCAAGAGATAATTCCATCCCGCTGCTGCGAAAGGAATTTATCGTGGATGAATACCAGATCGTGGAGGCAAAGAGTATCGGCGCCGATGCTATCCTGCTGATCGCCGCCTGCCTGACGCCTGCGGAAGTAAAAACATTTTCCGGTCTGGCCGGCAGCCTGGGATTGGAAGTTTTGTTGGAACTTCATGCGGAAAGCGAGCTGGACCATGTATGTGCAGGAACGGAACTGGTAGGGATCAATAACCGCGACCTGAAAACCTTTTCGGTAGATATGGAACGGAGCCTGCGCATGGCAGAAAGAATTCCTGCCGGCAAGGTGAGGATCGCTGAAAGTGGCATCAGTTCGGTAGACGACCTGTTATTATTCAAAA
>JBEVLT010000280.1:0-3743 GCA_040509055.1 Chitinophagaceae bacterium | reverse complement strand
TATTTCCGGCTATAAACCGGTAAACTTTCGGTTTTATCGCCCCGGCCGGAACGGGAACTTTAACCCGTATCAAAAAGAAAGGCCGCTTCTTTCGCAGCGGCCATAGGTGGGGTGGCTTTCAAATATTTTATTCCACGATCAGCTTTTCCGTATAGCGGAGGTCTGTTCCTGTCAGCTTCAGCACATAGGTACCAGGCGCAAGGCTGCCAGGCAGCTGCACCGGGTACAGGGCAGATTTACCGGTATGACCGAGCTGCTGTTTGCATACCAGCTGTCCCGTCCCGGAGTATAATTCCAGCGTATACCGGCCGGCAACAACATCATCCAACCGCAGGGTAAATCGCCTACCCGTAATGGGGTTGGGATACGCCTGTATCCGTTTACCGGGCATTGCAGCAGGCGCTGCCCCGGTTTGCAGTACCACGGTTGGCTGCAGCTCCGGTTGGGTTGCGCTGCGGCCGGTGGACCGGTTGGTGCCTGTACCCGCTCCGGTCACTTTTACCTGGAAGCGCAGTATCGTAATGATGTCTCCTGCCGTCATTTTCACCGATACCAGGTAGGTATTATCCTGGTCCGTATCGACAGGATTTGCAAACGCAGGCGCTATCCTGAACTCCAGCGTTCCGTTGACCGGGTTGATCCGGAACAGGGCACCATCTTCCTTGTCCACCATCGTAAACAGGACGGGGCTGCTGCCTGCATCATCATCAGCGCCTTCCAGCGTCGTTACTTCCACCGTATTCTCCGGTATTTTCACGGTCATGGTCACCACAGGCGGGTTATCGTTGAGATCAGTGACGGTAATTACGAACTGCTGCACGGCCGACAGGCTGCCATCGGAGGCTTTTACCGATACAGTATAGGTATTATCTCCATTGCCATCCGCAGGGTGGTCAAAGTCCGGGGGCGTAAGAAAGCTCAGCTGGCCGGTGGAGCTTACCGAGAAGATGGCTCCATCGTTATCGTTCAGAATGCTGTAGGTCACCGGGCTGCTGTCGGCATCTGCTGCTGCCACGATGGTCACCAGCTGTTCATTTTCCGGCACCTGCAGGTTTACAATAGCTTCCCCGCCGTAGGAGCCGAATGCGGGCGCGTTATCATTCACATTCGTGATCTTGATCTTGAACCGCTGGGTGGCAGACGAATCGCCGTCGGATGCCTTCACCGTTACAATGTATACATTATCGCCGTCCACATCACCGGGCTGGTCAAAGTCCGGAGGGGTGATGAATTTCAGCTCGCCGGCAGAAGCGCTCACGAAAAACCTGCCGGCGTCCTCCTCGTCAACAAGGCTGTAAGTGATCGCGGTATTCTTGTCCACATCCGTAGCAGCCACCGTTCCCACCGCAGCCGTTGTATTTTCTTCCATCCGCAAGGTCACTGAAAATTCTCCTCCATACGAGGTGATCACGGGTGCGTGATCATTGGCATCGGTGATCTTGATCTTGAACCGCTGCGTCACGCTTGTATCACCATCGGATACCTGCACGATGACGATATAGGCATTATCCCCATCGGCATCGCCGGGCTGTTCAAAATCAGGCGCCGTGGTAAAGCTCAGCTCGCCGCTTACCGGGTCGATGAAGAATTTACCGGCGTCATCACCCCCAGCCAGGCTGTAAACAAGTACATCGCCTGCATCTGTATCGGTAGCGGCGACCGTGGCAGCCAGCGTCGTATTTTCCGGCATCCTCAGGGTTACTACCTCCGCTCCATCATAGGATGTAAGCGCCGGTGCTGTGTTGATCTCCAAACCGCGTACAACAGTAATGGTATATGTTTCACTAATTGCATCGGGGCCTGTTATAACCACGGTAATCGTATTGGGACCCGGGGCCAGTGCAATAAGATCCGATGAATGACCGGAAATAACAGCTATGCCGTTTACTTTGATTGTAGCGGCAGGGTCCAGCGCAGACGGGCTTACCGTTATACCGGTCACACTTTCATCTACAGAATCGGTATAAGCGGTTACCAGCTGGTCGAAAACCGGCGACAAAGCGCCTTCGCTGACTACCAGGCCTGTTAAAGCAGCAGCAGGATATTCATAAGCGCCATTTGTCGGAGCGATCGTGCTCCGGGTCCGCCCGGCATAGTCGGTCGCAATACCTGTGCCTGCTGCCCCCTTTCCCTTTACAAACCTCCAGGCATCGTCCCTGATCTTTAAGCCGGCCAGATCGGCAAACAGATCGGAAGGCGCCAGCTGGGCTGCCGTATAAAAGGAGCTGTTCGCATCGCCGCCATCCGCTTTCCATTGCGTGGAATCCCGGCTATTGGCATCCCACTGTGCAATTTTGCCGATCGTAGCTGTAACTACCATATTATTGGCGGCTGCAGCTGGCAACCACCCGAGAACCGGGTAAACACTGGCCACATTCGGATCATTATAGTAAATAAAATGGTCTCCGTTGCCTCCTGTACGCGTATTCACGAACAGGTTGTTCTTAATAGCACCATAAGTACTGGACGACCCTTTTCTGGACAGGGCAGAGCTGGGAGCTGTGTGCGACGAGGCGCCATTGCTTCCTCCGATGTAAACCGTATTATGAAATACCTTGATCGAACCGGTAAACTGGGTGGTTTTGATCCCCGTGATTTCACAGTTATTGGCTAAGGAATGATTATCCAGGGATATCAGATTGTTATAAATGGTATATGCCCCGCTGACAATCACCCCGTTCAGTGTAGTGACCGAGGCTGCTCCCAGATCATTGGCCGAGCTAAGCTCATAAATCCTGTTGTTTTTAACCGCGCTTGTGTCCCAGCTATTAACATGAATGCCGGTCACGATACTGGTATTCGTGGCCGTACCGTTCATCGGGGCCGTTCCGGTCAGCCGCAGCCTCCTCACGATGTTATTGCTTACAACCGATCTTTTATTGTTGGTCCATATACCCTGAAAAGTGGCAGTAGGAACAACAGCCGGGGCCAGGGACGCAGAACTCATATCGGAGATCGTATTGTGATCGATGATCGCATGGCTATAGTACCCGGATACCCTGATCCCTGTAAGATTAGTAGTAATGGTCGTTCCCGAATAGCCCCATGCCACACCGGCAATCGTATTGTCTTTATACGTGGCCGATCCATTGTCCGGAACAATTCCTACAATACCATTAAAGCTAAGCGCTTGTGTGGCAGAAACAGCCCGGATGCTGTTGGCAACCGTTTCGCTTCCGATTACATTGTTGCTGACTTCAAAATTTGCAGCAGCCGGGTTGGCATAGATGCCGTAAAACTGGCTGTTGTTCGCCGTTACATCGCCATCGATAGTAATACCTCCAGCTTTGTTGCCCGTAATACTTCCGCCGGAAGCAGAAGAAAAGTTGATGCCGTAGCACACAAACCCTGAGCTCCCATGTGTCGTAATCTTTATATCATCATTGCCGCCGGTACTGCCTATTGCATTGTTGATGACATTTACCCGCGTAACACCGATCTGTATGCCGGTAAAAGGCACAGCACTGTTAGATAGCACATCGGACGTGATATCAATATTGCGGATCGTATTATTTTCCACAGTGTTATTGGTACCGGTTGAAGAGCCGGCCCAAAAAACGACCCCGTTAAACTTAACTCCCTGGCCGCCTACCGTATAAGGACCGCCACCGCATTCCGGGGCCGAGCCACCTATAAAATTATTCCTGATCACCGTATTGGAAGTGGCTGCTTCAGCTACGTAAACGCCGTTGAAGACACAGGCATACGTAGCAAGAAAGGATTCGGTTTGATAAATGCTGTTA
>JBEVLT010000279.1:0-9871 GCA_040509055.1 Chitinophagaceae bacterium | reverse complement strand
GCAATTCCTTCCAGCATCCCAAGCATGTTGTCGATATCCGTAATGAACTGATCATTGGAACTGTTGCGCTGGTAGATATCAAACCCGACCACATCCACCCATTCATCGCCGGGATACTTTTGCAAATACGCTTCCCGCGAAGCAAACCGGTCGGTATTGTAAGCATACAATAAGTGATGCAGCTGTCGTTCATTCCGGAGATAAGAAACCGTGAATCGCCAAAGCTTTTTGAACTCTTCCGGCGTGCAATGCCGCCCTCCCCACCAGAACCAGTCACCATTAAGCTCATGAAAAGGCCGGAAGATGACGGGAATGAATTCGCCGTTATCGCCTTTCAGTCCTTTCATGAACGCAGCTACTTTATCCAGCCAGCTTTTGAAAAGCGCATGTTTGCTTCCTCCCGGCAGTATAGCGGCTACGGTGCTGTCTGCAGGGTCCCAGGCGGATTTGCCGGTCAGCGGATTGTGCAGGTGCCAGCTGATCGTGACCACCCCGCCCCTGCGGTATCCTGTCCGGATGAATGCCTGCATTTTATCGAAGGGCACACTGTCCAGGTTCACCGGCTGGTCCAGTTCCAACCCGCCCAGTTCCCAGCCGTACACGGCCGGGTAATCACCGGTCACGTCTTTGATATCGCTTCTTCCACTCAGGTACTTCCATCCCACGCCATAGGCCAGGTCGTCCTGGTGACCAAACAGGATTCCTTTGGCAAGTGTCTTTCCCAGATTATGATACAGGTTCGCCGTTTCAGCCGTTGCCGCTGCATCAGCAGGACGATGCTGCGAAATACCCACGGAGCAGGCAAGAGAAGCTGTCCATACCCCAAAAAATATGAGAAAAAATCTGGTCATACCGACATGGAAGAATGTCAATACAGGTTTTAAAAAAAACCTGGTTCCCGCACGATCTGTTTACAGCAACCAGGTTTCTGATGTCAGGCAATTACGTCAGCGATCAATTGAATCCCATCGCATCTACATAAACGGTGAAATTGCTGAAGGTTCCTCCTGAATATTCTTTCACGAGGATCTCAGTAATAGTAGACGAGCTGGTAAGCGTGGAAATGGGAATCGAGTAGTCGGTCCATGCCCCTTCCGTAACGTTGATCGTATATGCATCTACCCCGTTAATGGCTATGCTGACTTTCTTTCCTGCACTGCCGGGGGCTCCGAAAATAGAAATTTTGAAAGTCGTATAGGCCGATACGTTAACAGTGCCGGCTCCCAGCTGTATCGGTGCACCCCATTGGCCGGTGTAATCGACTTTGATGGATTTTGTTCCAGCTCTTACAGGCGAAGCGTTATTATAATCGGCAGTACCGCCCCATCCTCCGCCGGTCCAGCCGTTCCAGTTGGCCGTAACGGCATCATCGTAAATCGGAAGTGCAATGGTCGGCGGCGGCACACCGCCCGCTATCTCCAGGATATCTCTCGACTGAACAGTATCTGACGGCGCCTGTGTACGCAGTATGATCTTTCCTCTCAATACGCCATTCGGAACGGTTACAACGATCTGGGTGGCCGATTGGCTCACAAAGGACGTAACCGCAGGCGCATTCTCAAATGTAATAGCATTCACCATATTCAGCAGGGTGCCCGTGATGGTAAGATTGGTTGACGGGAAAACCGGGTTAGGCGACATAGTGGTAACGGATGGCAGTATTACATCCAGGGAACCAGTGGAAGCCGCCTGCACTCCCGAGGCCGCCTCTACCCTGATCGTTCCGTCCCTGCTTCCTGCAGGTACCGCCACGACCAGCTGTGTAGCCGACTGGCTGACAAAGGTGGTGACCGCCGGGGCTACCCCCGTAAAAATCACCTTCTTTACCAGGTCCAGGTTGGTTCCGGTGATCGTAAGATTGGACCCTATGTTGATGGAAGCAGGCGAAAAATTGGTAATAGCAGGTACAACAATGGTCAAATCAGGCGTGGAAACGGTCTGTACGCCCGACGCAGCCTCCAGGGTCAGCTTGCCGGTTTTTGCTGTTTCCGGCACTGCCACCACCAGCTGCGTGGCAGACTGGCTGACAAATGTTGTTACCGGGTTGGTAACGCCATTGAACAGGACCTTTTTTGCCAGGTCGAGATCCGTGCCGGTAATCGTCAGGTTGGTCAATGGTTTTACCGGCAGGGGAGCCATGGCAGTGATCAGCGGCAGGGTCACATTCACGGTTTGTGTGGTCTCCATCTCGGCAGGGTCGGTTCCCTGGTATGAAATGAGCAGCGTACCGCTTTGCGCATCATCCGGCACTTTTACTACCAGCTCGTTGATCGTTTGGCTGACAAAGGTCTCCACAGGTTTGTTATTGGCAAAAGTTACCCTGTCTACCCAGTTGAGATAATTACCCGCGATGGTAATATTCGATCCCGGCCGCGCCTGTGCAGTAATGGTAGTCACCTGTATGGTCACACCAAGGTTCAGCTGCGTTTTGGTTACAATATCGCCTTCCGGTGTTTTGAGTGTCACATATCCCTTTTCGGCAGCCTCGGGCACCAGTACCTTGATCAGCCCTGATGATTGGGATTTAAAAGCCGCCTTATCCACCGCAGCGGCCGCTCCGCCTGTAAACTCGATGGCAGTGACCTTGTCCAGGTGGATGCCGATAAAACGGAGCGTGTCTCCGTGCTGGGCCCCTGTAGGTCCAAAGCTGAGCAATTGTATTTTGTCTGCACCTGCACCATCCTCGTCCTTTTCGCACGAGGTAAACAGCAGGACCGGTATCATCATGCAGAGCAGTGCAAGCAGTCGTTTGTTAAGTAGCTGTATCATTATTTCTTGTTTATTACAGTTCTGTAATAGAAATTAAAGTTCCCGGGGAACTACCCTTAAATTGTCAAAAGCAATATCGGCTTCCAATGCGCCGGGGCCGTGGAACCATATTTTTACGCCATAACCCTGCGGACGCACGCCCCAGTTGGTGGTATATTTATCCACTACGATGTCAAAGGGAACGGATACCGTTTGCCATTTGCCTTTGGTATCAAAAGGAGGCTCCCAGAAATAAGGCTCGTTGTCCCAGCTGGGATCAGGCCCATTGACCTGGCCGATCATGAATTTGATCCGGTTGCCATTGTAAGGTTTCAGCGTATTGATCTCAAACTTCATCACGTATTTTTCGGGGCTCAATACAGCCTCATCCGGCAGGTTGTGGCTGGTAGTCAGGGCATCTTCCTTGCCGCCGATCCATTCCGTCCAGCCCCAGGAGCCGATGCTTTGCGTCATCCGGGTAAAGTTGCCGTTAATGGCCAGGGGATCAGTGCCACTGACTACTTTATCCGATCCCCACCAGCCCGACCAGGGATCGTTGGTGATCAGCATATTCCGGTTGTCCCTGAACCAGAAGTCCGATTCGGTGGTACCGAAATTGGTAGTTACCGTAACCGGGCCCGGCAGCGCGCCGGCCGGCACCCTGACCTCGATCTTCTGGTCGTCTACGCTGACCAGCGTTCCGGTAACTCCGCCGGTAAAGGTCACTGTCAGTGGCTCGTAAAAATAATTGCCGTTGATGGTGGCCACCTCGCCCTGTTTTACATATTCGCAATCCATGCTGCTGATCTCGGGTTTGCTGATCTGCACCTCGAAGGTGTAAACCAGCTCGTACCCGTTTTTGAAAATGATCCTCAGCGTATTGGTGATCTCGATCGGGATCTGCGTGGGAATCCGCACCAGGATAGAGGTGTTGGTAATATAGGTGGGCGTCAGCACGGCTTTCTGATCGTTGAACCATACCTCCACCGCATTCTTCAGGTTATCGCCCATGATGGCGATCAGCTGGCCCTGGCTGGCGCCGACCAGCAAAGAGTCTGACGATTCCGGCGTAGTTACCCGCACATAATAAATGACAGGTGTAGCGGTGGATTCTTCCTTTTTACAGGCGGTAAACAGGCTCACGGCACTCACTGTTATCAGCAGCGCCAGCAAGATCTTTATTGATTTCATATTCGATTGCATTTCGTTTGTTTAAAGGATTACAGGTTATGGATAGTCCACGGCTGCATCGGCCAGCCAGGGAGCCTGTCCTACTTCCACCGACGGGATGGGTATCCTGAAGTTGCCTGAATTGGCATTGATCATTCTCGGGTTATCAGGCGGGTTGGCCCAGGGTGTTTTTTCAATCACCCAGTTGGTCGGGTTATTAATGTTATCCGGCGTTATCCAGTAAAATCCCCTGTCCTGCGAGTTCAGGATGTCGTAAGCTTTCTGGGGGTTCCAGTAGTGAAGGGCCACCAGGTCGTACCAGGCCATTGCTTCCATCGCAAACTCCTTGAACCGCTCATTCAGCACAGCGTCGATGGTAATGGGGATCGGGTTGCCAAACTGATCTTCATAGTTCGGTAGTCCGGCCCGGTTGCGTATGGCATTGAAATACTGTATGGCCAGCGGGTCGGTAGTGGACGCGCTGTTGCCAAGTGCCGCTTCGGTATAGATCAGGTACATTTCCGCCAGCCGCATCATGTACGTGTTGTTGGGATAGCGTTGCTGCTCGAGCGTCGGGATGCCGATATCGTCGCCGCGGCCGATGCAATACTTTTTGATATTGGCAAAGTTGCGCTGCGCATCGTTGGTATAAGGGAAGATGAACGGCTTAGTCACCACGCTGCCGACCTTGCTGGATATCTCGCCATAGCTGAATCCCGGAAGCATAAAGGTCGCTTTCAGCCGCTGATCGAGCGTGCGGCCGGACATGGTCGTAGGACCGGTAACGGTAAACCCTTCATACCGGCTGAGCATCCACCAGGTTGCCGCTTTATCGCCGCCCCAGCCATCGCCACCTGAACCGCTTACACGATTGTCGTAGTTCAGGTTGGAAGGTGCGCTGTTGCCAAATCCGTAACCGGGATTGCCGGGCAGGAACACCCATTGCAATTCGAACAGCGATTCGGAGTTGTTATCATACGGATAGATAAACAGCTGCTCGTAACGCTGCCTTAATGATCTGCCGCTAAGGTCGATCACTCTCTTTGCATAATACTTGGCGCTATCCAGGAAGCTCTGGTTCCTGGCGCCACCGGCAGATTCCACGCCGGCCCTGCTCAGGTAGAAACGAGCCAGCATTCCTTCGGCCGACCATTTGGTAAGCCGCCCGGCCTGGGCCGTCAGGGGCAGGTTTTCGGCAGCAGCCCGCATTTCCCTGGTCAGGAAGCGCCAGATGCTGGGCACCGTATTTTTTGTCACTTTGGGATCGCTGAGCAGGTCCAGGTTGCTTTCAATAATAGGCACTTCACCCCAGTTCATCACCAGGTAGCGGTAGGCCAGCGCCCGCATGAACCGGGCTTCTGCGATGGCAGTACGCCTGCCCAGGTCGGTGGTAGCTTCTCCTGCATACCTGTTCACGTTGGCTATAAGCAGGTTGGACTGCCCTACTACGATAAACAGGGCCTTCCAGGCTTTCACGTTTTCCGGGGTGAGGTCGGTGGTATTGAACTCCACGTTACCCCTTTCATTATAGCCCCTGAAAGCAATGCCGGCGCGGATATCGCCAAAGCTGAAAGCAGGGTTGTCGTTGAAATCGAACCACACCTTGTTGTATAAAAGCGCGGTGGCGGCTGCCAGCTGCTCGTCGTTCTTATAGAAATTCACGTCGGTAATGGCATCCGTAGGAGGCCGCTCCAGGAAATCTTTTTTACAGCCTGCCAGCGAAGCAATGGCCAGTACCGCAACGGATAACCGGTAAAATCCTTTTATAGTAATCTTTTTCATTTGCCTTGATTTAAAAATTTACGCCTAAGGTGAACGTATAAATGGCGGTCAGCGGGTAACGGCCGTAATCGAGTCCGATCGCCTGGTTGTTCGCGTTCACGTTAGCACCCACTGAAGCACCTACTTCCGGATCGTACCCACTGTAATTGGTGATGGTAAAGAGGTTTTGAGCACCGACCGTCGCTTTTATTCCTTTTACGATTTTCTGCCTCGACAGCAGGGACGCGGGCAGTGTATAGGAAAGTGAAATATTCTTGAGGCGTACAAAAGAACCATCTTCCACCCAACGGCTGCTTATTACATTGTAGTTGTTGTCAAGCGGTATCTGCGAACCGGTGATCCGGGGCACATTGGTCTCCGGGTTGGCAATGCTCACCACGCCGCCGTTATCGACCAGCCGCGCATAGTTCATCACATCCGTCATCAGGTTGCGGCTGGTATAGAACCGGGTAGCCTTGCTGTTGATCGCGCCCAGCATGTTGTAAATATCGTTGCCGAATGACCCGGTGATGAGTACGCTCAGCTCAAAGGATTTGTAGGCAAAGGTGTTGGAGAACCCGCCAAACAGTTTGGGCCAGGGGTTGCCGATCGTTGTGATGTCGTTGGCATCGATGATGCCGTCTCCGTTGATATCCTTGTATTTCACATCGCCCACCCATACGCCGGTCGGATCTGTAGCGTACCTGTCACCGTTTCCATCCACGCGCACGGCGCTTTTGTTGATCTCGTCTACAGACTGGAACAATCCTTCGGCGATATAGCCGCGGAACAACCAGGGCGCTGCGCCTACGGCTGACCGTTGCGTCCAGGTCTGCGACCAGTTGTCATACCAGCCGGAGGTGCGGTCTACCACGGCTGCCTCGTTGTAGAACTTGGTGACTTTTGAATTAAAGGCAGAGAGGTTCAGGTTAGACTCCCACCTGAAATTCTTGTTGTTGACGTTGACCGTATTGATGGTAAAGCCCCATCCTTTGGTACGCATTTCCCCGATATTCACCCGGGGATTGCCTACGGAACCCTGACCGTCTGTACCCATGTAGTACGGCAGCGGGTTATCCATCAGCAGGTTGTTGGTATTCTTGATATAATAATCAAACTCGATGCTGATCCTGTTTTTCAGCAGGCCAACATTGAACCCAATGTTGTTGGTTTGTGTTTCTTCCCATTGCGTATTGGCATTGCCGTACCGCGAAGGCAGGAAGCCGCTGCCCAGGTCGGAAGTGCCGGAGGCCAGCGGTGAATAAATGCCGGCCCCGTTGCCCTGGCTGCCGGTGAGACCGGTCTCAAACCGGAGCTTGAGCTCGCTGATAAAATCGATATTGAAAAACTTTTCCTGCGATATTCTCCAGGCGGCAGACACCGAAGGGAAAGAACCCCACTTGTTGCCCGAGCCGAAATTGGCAGATCCGTCTCTCCTGTACGTACCCGTCAGCAGGTAACGGTTGTCATAATTATAGTTGATCCGTCCCAGGTAAGATTCCATGGCCCATTGCCCGGAACCACCGGAAGCTGTGCCGGGTGCTGCGCCGGCATTGAGGTCGAGAATGTCATTGGTCAGGAAACCGGGGCGGCTACCGCTCACGTTCTTCCATTTGGACTGCTGCGATTCATGCCCGATCATCACGCCGACATTATGCTTGCCGAACTGCTTATTGTAATCGACAAACTGGCCCCAGTTCCAATAAGTGCTCATGCCGACAAATTCGTTCAGTGTGGCATTGGTATTCACTGCCCAGCCGATGCGATAGGTAGGATTGAAAAAAACCGCATTGCTCTGGCTGATATCGGTATTGAAGGAAGTCCTGAACGTAAGATTTTTTGTGATGTTCAACCCCAGGTTCAGGCCGCCCCAGAACTGTCTTCTCTGGTTTGTATTTGTGCGCAGGTTGGCAATAGCGATCGGGTTGACCGGGCTGAACTGGTTGGCCCCGTTCACATCATCGCCGCCGCCCCAGCCGCCGTCCAGGTTCTTTACCGGTATCTGCGGGGTGATCTGTAGTGCATCGGTGATCACGCTTTCTGAGCTCGTGGTCAGCTTTTCATCGGTTTGGTTAAAGCTGAGGTTTGCACCCAGGGTGATCCATTCCCGCGGTTTGTTGTCCAGGTTTACCCGGAAGCCATAACGGTCAAAGCCGGAGCCCAGGGCTACTCCCTGCTGCTTCAGGTATTCGCCTGACAGGTAGTAGGTGGTGGTAGCGTTGCCCCCGCTCAGGCTCAGCTGGTGCTTATGCATGTCTGCATTGTTGAACATTTCTTTTTGCCAGTCCGTTCCTTTTCCCAAAATAGCAGGATCGGCCCACTCTTCCGGCGAAGTGCCGCCGGCCAGGGCATGAAACTCGTTCGACATCTGCGCATATTGCTGCAGGTTCATCACGTCTACCGATTTGGGCGGGGTTTGAATATTGTATTGTGCATTGTAATTGATGCGGGGTTCACCGGCCTTGCCGCGTTTGGTGGTGATCAGCACCACTCCGTTGGTCCCGCGCGAACCATAGATCGCTGTGGCAGAAGGGCCCTGCAGCACCTGTATATCTTCGATATCCGCGGGGTTCAAAGCAGAGAGCGGATTGGAAGAGTTGGTGGTACCGCCGCCCTGCATCTGCACGCCATCGATCACGTACAGTGGTTCGGTGTTTCCGTTAATCGTGCTGATACCACGTATGGTCACCGAGATGCTGCCACCCGGTTGCCCCGAGTTTTGCGTCACGTACACACCAGCCGCACGGCCCTGGAAGGCCTGCTCGATCGTGGTATTCACTGTTTTTTCAATGTCTTTGGCAGTGACGGTGGTTTGCGCACTTGTCAGGTTGGCCCGTCGTGCCCGGCCATAGCCGATCACCACTACTTCGTTCATGTTGTTTTCAGCCTGCAGGAGCGAAGCAGATACAGTGGTCCGGCCGCCGATAGGCAATTCCTGGTCGACCATGCCGACATAGGATACGATCAGCGCCGAAGCATTGGCAGGTACGTCCAGCCGGAATGTACCATTGACCTGCGTGGAAGTGCTGAGCCTTGGTTGTCCTTTTACGGCAATCGTAGCCCCGGAAAGCGGAGCGCCGTTCTGATCGGTGATGGTACCTGTAATGGTTCGGTTCTGTGCGAGAAGAGAAGAGGTGATCAAGAGCAACGCACATAGCAGTACGCCTGCCCACAGGGGACGTTTATTTCTCATATAGCAAGAATGTTTGAACCAAAGTTATCTTTTTTACATGAAATCTCACTAATACAATTTTATCCTATCCCGATGCTTTATTTCAGACGGCCAAATCCCGCATCCGCTAAAAAAGTATTACTTTTCCCATATTTTGACAGTTGCGTTACAATTCAACCGATTGCAAATTCAATACTATTTTATCTCTATTTTATTGCATATACCACTTCATGAGCAACAACATCCTGCGGGAGATCACCCCGCTTACCCAGAGCGATTGCTTCACCATTTTATCCCGGGTAAAATCCGAATTTGATTTTCCCATGCATAGCCACGAAGAGCTGGAGCTGAACTTTATCATGAATGCAAAAGGCGCCAAAAGGATCGTCGGCGATCATATCGACGAGATCGGCGACCTGGAGCTGGTGCTGGTAGGCTCCAACCTGCCGCATGTATGGCAGACGCATAAGTGTAAAAGCGAAGAGATCATGGAGATCACCATCCAGTTTCACAAAGACCTGTTCGATGATAAACTCCTGCGGCGCAACCAGCTCAGCTTTATCCGCACCATGCTGGAACGCTCGGCCCGGGGTATCCGGTTCTCTGTACAAACCATCGAGCAGATCAAACCCCGGCTGATACTGCTGAACCAGAAGCAGGGATTCGATTCGGTGCTGGAGCTGCTTTCGATCCTGCATACCCTGTCCATCTCTCCCAACATGCATACCCTGTCCGATGCTACATTCAGCAATGCAGAGCTTTCCTATGGCAGCCGCCGTATCGAGCGGGCGATCGAATACATGAACCAGAATTTTCAAAAGCCCATCATGTTGGGCGAAGTGGCCAAACTGGCCAATATGACCGAGGTATCATTCAGCCGCTTCTTTCGCCACCGCACCGGCATCACCTTCATGGACAGCCTGCTGGAAATGCGGCTCGGCCATGCGTCCCGCCTGCTGATCGATACCACGCAGTCGGTGGCCGAAGTGGCATACAATTGCGGGTTTAATAATATCTCCA